>NZ_CP082922.1:3458887-3773728 GCF_019931675.1 Nocardioides rotundus | reverse complement strand
CAGGGTGAAGAACCCGAAGTTGTAGAGCAGCGCGGTGATCCCCAGCGTCAGCAGGGCGGGGTGGCGCAGGGCCCTCAACGGCGCCGAGAGCGAGGAGCGGTGGCCGGTAGGCGGCGTCGCCGGGAGGAAGAGGGCGACACCGGCGAGCGCGACCATCATCAGGGCCGAGACGCCGAAGAACGGGAACCGCCAGGAGAAGGACCCCAGCAGCCCGCCGAGCAGCGGCCCGGCCGCGATACCGACGCCGAGGGCGGCCTCGTAGAGGATGATCGCCTGCCCCACCGACCCGCGGGCCGCGGCGGTGATGGTGGCGAGCGCGGTCGCGATGAAGAGCGCGTTGCCGAGCCCCCAGACGCCGCGGAAGGCGACGATGCCGGGAACGCCGTCCATGAAACCGGCGAGCCCGGCGCCGAGGATGATCACGACCAGGCCGAGCATCAGGGTGCGCTTGGCGCCGAGCCGGCTGGAGACCCAGCCCGTGACGAGCATCGAGACGCCCATCACGACCATGTAGCTGGTGAACAGCAGCGACACCTGGCTCGGGCTCGCGCCGAGCTCGTCGGCGATCGGCTTGAGGATCGGGTCCACCAGGCCGATGCCCATGAAGGCGATGACACACGCGAACGCGACGGTCCACACGTTCTTGGGCTGACGCCACATCAGACGGAATCTCCTGTCGTCGAAGGGGGAAGGGGCATCCGGGCGCGCGGCTCCAGGCGGGTGAGCAGGCTGCCGAGGGCGTCCGAGGCGCGGGCCAGCTGCTCCCGGTCCTCGGCGGTGAGCTCGGCGAGCACGGGCGCCAGCGCCTGGGCCCGGGCCTGCCGGGCGCCCTCGAGGGCGGCGCGGCCGTCGGCGGTCAGCGTGACCACCTGCGCGCGGGCGTCCTCCGGGTCGGGAGTACGGCGGGTCCAGCCGGCCGCCTCGGTCCGGTTGAGCTGGGCGCTGACGCTCGGTTGCGAGGTGTGGTCGGCGGCGGCGAGCTCGCCCACCCGGGTCGGCTCGAGCACGTCGATGAGCACCAGCAGACGCAGCTGCGCCAGCGGGACGTCGTACGCCGCATGGTGGCTGGCCCACCGGTTCAGTCGTCCGACGGTCACCAGCAGCCGGTGTCCCAGGTCGTCGGTCTCACTCACGAGCGACGAGGCTACGCCGAACTACATACAGAGACTATGCAATTGAGCAGAGACGTGCGCCACATCGGTGGCGCCGCCTCGGGTCTACTCCTCGTCGATGTGCATGGCGTCGCCCTCGGGGCCGTCGCCGAGGTCGTCCTCCTCGAGCACGTCGACCCGGTCGGAGGTGGAGTACGCCGGCCCGCCGAGCACGTCCTGGTCGGCCGGGATGGCGTCCGGGTCGTCCCCGCCGAGGGTGGGCTCGGCCCGGTCGAGCTCGGGGTCCCCGTAGTCGGTGCCTGGGTCCGGCTCCTCCTGGGTCAGCCGCTGGTCGATCGTCTCCGACTCGGTCTCGTCGAGGAACTCCGCCGGGCGTGGCTGCCGCTCCGGCGGGGTCCACGGCTCGTCGTCACCGGCCTCGGGGTCGTCCAGGTTGAGCTCGGCGTCGGCCAGCTCCTCGGGATCGAGGTCCCGACTGCCCCAGTCGCCGGCACTCTCCTCGCGTCGTTCGCTCACTGGGTCTCCTCCTGTGGTGACGGTTGCGGACGTCGTACCGAACAGTACGCAGCGCCCCCGCCGTCGTACCGAACAGTACGCACCGAAATGTCGGCTGAGAGGTGCGTACTGTTCGGTACGACGAACGGGGCCGCGGCGAGCGGAGGCGACGAAGCCCGCGGCTCAGTGGACCAGGGCCACCCCGTGCTCGGGGTCGGTGTCGACCTGGACCTTCTTCCGCGGCAGGAACGCCGCGGGGATCAGGCAGCAGGCGACCAGGATCGTGGCGACCACGAAGACCGTCGCGAACGCGTCGGCCATGTCGCCGAGCACGAGTGACTCGAGGTTCCGCAGCTGCTCGGGCGTGACGCCGAAGCGCTCCATGATCGCGGCGATCGCCTGCTGGTCGTTGCCGGCCTGCCGGACCGCGCCGCCCACCTTGAGCCACTTCGAGTCGTTCATCCCGTCGGTGAGGATCACCGAGAACAGCGCGGTGCCGATCGAGGCCGCGACCTGCTGCTGGATGTTGAGCAGGGTCGAGCCGCGGGCCACGTTGTGCTGGGTGAGCGTGGCCAGCGCCGCGGTCATGATCGGCATCATCGTGCCGCCCATGCCCAGGCCCATGATGAACAGCGCGGAGAGCAGATAGAGGTACGACGTGTCCGCCTGCAGCTGGGTGAACATCGCCATGCCGACGGTGATCACCGCGATGCCGGTGAGCACGATCTTGCCCGGCCCGATCTTGTCGGCCAGGAAGCCCGCGATCGGCATGGTGATCATCGCGCCGACGCCCTGGGGGGCCAGCAGCAGGCCGGCCTCGAAGGCGTCCTCGCCGCGCACCTGCTGGAAGTACAGCGGGAAGAGCAGGCTCGCGCCGAAGAACGCGATCGCGAACAGCGACATCGCGATCAGCGCGACGGTCATGTTCTTGTTCTTCAGCAGGCGCAGCTCCACCAGCGGGTGCACGTTGGCCCGGCGCAGCGCCCACGGGACGAAGGCGATGATGAGCAGCGCGCCGAGGATCATCGTGCCCAGCACCTCGCCGGTCCAGGCGGTGCCCTCCTCGGACTTGGCCTGCGGGATCGAGCTGACGCCGTACAGGAAGAGCGCGAGGCCCGGCGAGAGCAGCAGCATGCCGACGAAGTCGAAGGTCTCCGAGGGCTCCACCTCGTCCTTGGGCAGCACGACCATGGCGTAGGCGATGGCCAGGATGCCGATCGGCAGGTTGATCAGGAAGATCCAGTGCCACGAGGCGTTCTCGATCAGCCAGCCGCCCAGGATGGGGCCGAAGATCGGGCCGAGCAGCATCGGGATGCCGAGCACGGCCATGACGCGGCCGACCCGGTCCGGGCCGGCGGCCCGGGTCAGGATGGTCATGCCGAGCGGCATCAGCATGCCGCCGCCGAGGCCCTGGAGCACTCGGAAGGTCACCAGCATCTCCAGGCTGTTCGCAGCCGCGCACAGCAGCGAGCCGGCGGTGAAGAGCGCCACCGCGAGCAGGTAGAGGCGCTTGGTGCCGAAGCGGTCGGCGGCCCAGCCGGTGAGCGGGATGACCGCGGCCAGCGCGAGGGTGTAGCCGGTCATCGTCCACGCGACCTGGGCGGCGGTGGCGTCGAACTCGCGCTGGAAGGTCTCCAGGCCGACCGAGACGACGGTGATGTCGAGGATGGACATGATCGCGCCGAGCACGACCACGCCGGCGACCATCAGTACGCGCTTGTCCAGGCGGTCGCCGTCGCCGGTTGCGGGGGTGGCCGGATCGGCCGAGGCAGGTGAAGTCACCCTACGAGCGTAGGAGGAATGCTTCATTCGGGAAAGTTTTCACAAGCACCGCGGATGTGGCGTGCGGCACGCTCCCGCGGGGGCGACCGCCGGGGCTCGCGGCTGCTACCGTGGGAAGTGAAAGGGAGTAGTCCCCAACAGTCGTGTCGACACACTGACCTCCGGGTCCGGCACGGCAGGCCACCGGCAGCGGTGGCGGACGAGACTTTCGACCGGTTGTTGACCCCGACGATGGGGCCGCCTGGTCGAGAGCATCCCTGATCGTCGGGCCTCTCGGCCCGGGGCCCGAGAGGATCCCTCGTGTACGCCTTCCTGCTCTCCACCGCCGTCATCTTCGTCGCCGAGCTCGGCGACAAGAGCCAGCTGATGGCCATGACCTTCGCCTCGCGCTACCGAGCCCGCGACGTGCTCATCGGCATCACCGTGGCCACCGCGATCGTGCACCTGTTCTCCGTGGCGCTGGGCGCGTGGGTGGGCGATGCGTTCGCCGACTACCAGGGCGCGATCTCGATCGTGGCCGGCATCGCCTTCCTGATCTTCGCCGCGTGGACGCTGCGGGGCGACGAGCTCACCGAGGAGGAGGCGAACAAGGCGCGTACGGCGTCCGGCGCCGCGATCCTCGCCGTCGGCGTCGCCTTCTTCCTCGCCGAGCTGGGCGACAAGACCATGCTCGCCACCATCACCCTGGCCACCCAGGAGGGCTGGCTCGGTACCTGGATCGGCTCCACCCTCGGCATGGTCGCCGCGGACGCGCTGGCCATCGCCGTGGGCGCGGTGCTGGGTCGCAAGCTGCCGGAGAAGGTGATCAAGTACGGCGCCGCCGCGCTGTTCGCGATCTTCGGCGCCCTGCTGATCGCCGAGGGGCTCGGCTGGTTCTGACCCACCGGAGCCGCCGTACTCCTCTTCCCGCCGGCGAACCTCCCGGCGTACTCCCCGCCGCCGGTCCGGCTTGTCGAGAGTTCGGTCAGCCTGTCGAGTGCCGCAACGCTCGACAGGCTGACCGAACTGTGCGTTACAAGGGACGGTGCCGGGGGCTAGCCTCGGCCCTATCCGACCAGCACAGGAGGCGTGCGTGAGCGACCAGAGCTTCGACTACGTGATCGTCGGCGGCGGCGTGGCCGCGGCCAGCGCGGTGTCCGGCATCCGCTCCCAGGACGAGTCCGGGAGCATCGTCGTCCTCGGGGCCGAGAGCGACCCGCCGCTCTACCGCCCCGACCTCTCCAAGACCCTCTGGCTGGACCAGGAGGCCACCCCGGAGAAGTCGGCCCTGCTCGACGACCCCCAGGGCGCCGAGCTGCGCCTGGAGACCCGGGTCGCCTCGCTGGCGCCCGGCGCCCACGAGGTCGCGATCGAGGGCGGCGACACGATCGGATACCGCCGGCTGCTGCTCGCCACCGGTGCGCAGCCGCGCACCCTCACGGGCCTCGAGCCGGGCCCGTGGGTGATCTACTACCGCACGGCCGCGGACTATCGCCGGCTCCGCGAGCTGGCGCAGCCCGGCAGCCGGACCGTCGTGGTCGGTGGCGGCTACATCGGCTCGGAGATGGCCTCGGCGCTGGCGCAGAACGACGTCTCGGTGACCATGGTGCTGGACACCGAGCTGATCCAGAGCACGATGTTCCCCGAGGACCTGGCTCGCTACGTCACCGATCAGTTCATCGAGCACGGCGTCGAGATCGTCCATGGCAGCGTGGCCGGCGGTGAGGCGAGCGGCGACGGCATCACCCTGCGCCTGGAGGACGGCTCCGAGGTCACCGGCGACGCGGCGGTGATCGGCATCGGCGTGACCCCGCGGTCCGAGCTCGCCGAGCGGGCAGGGATCGAGACCGACGACGGTGTCGTGGTCGACGAGCACCTGCGCACCAGCGCGGCGGACGTCTACGCCGCCGGCGACGTCGCGCTCTACCCCGACCAGCGGCTCGGGCGGCGCCGGGTGGAGCACGTCGACAACGCCGAGAAGACCGGCGAGGTCGCCGGGCAGAACATGGCGGGCGACGAGACGACGTACTCCCACACGCCGTTCTTCTGGTCCGACCTGTTCGACGACGGATACGAGGCGATCGGCGAGACCACGACCCGGCACCACACCGTGGAGGACTGGGCCGACGACAAGCCCGGCGGCGCCGGGGTCGTCTACTACCTCGACGACGAGGGCCACGTGCGCGGCGTGCTCCTGTGGAACGTCTGGGACAGCGTCCCGAAGGCGCAGGAGCTGATCGAGTCCACCGCGAAGGAGCCCGTCTCCGATCCCGACTCGCTCAAGGGCCGGATCCCCACCGGCTGACGCTGGTCGGGGAGTACGTCGAGCGCCCGCCCCGCCCCGCGCCGGCGTCGCCCGCCCGGAGGAGGCGGCGTCAGGTCGCGGCGTCGGTGGCCGCCAGGCTGCCCTCGAGGATCCGCGCGGTGTGCTCGAAGTGCTCGCGCAGGCGGGCGACCGCGAGGTCGGCGTCGCGGGATAGGGCGGCGTCGAGCAGCCCGCGGTGCTCGGCGGCGACGTCGCGGCCTCGCTCCAGCGGCTGGGACCAGCGGCGGTAGAGCTCCGAGGCGTCGCGCAGGGTCGCGGTCATGTCGAGCATCCGGGGGCTCTGGCAGGCGTCGATGAGTGCCGCGTGGAACGCGGTGTGCGCGGCCTCCCACTCGTCGGAGACCCGCGCCGGGCCGTCCTCGGCGAGCAGCGGGGTGCGCTCCAGCACGTGGTGGGCCGCCACCAGCCGCGACTCCCACTCCACGTCGCCGCGCTCGATGGAGTAGCGCAGCGCCAGACCCTCGATGTCGCAGCGGGTCGCCGTCAGGTCGAGCAGGTCGGCCACGGACAGCGGCGTGACCCGGAAGCCGATCCGCGGCTCGGAGCGGGCCAGGCCCTGCTCCACCAACCGGGTCAGCGACTCGCGCACGACGGCGACGCTGGCGGCGTACCGCTCGCAGAGCTCGGCGAACTTCAGCCGCTCCCCGGGCGGGTAGGCGCCGGACAGGATGTCGGCCCGCATCTGCGCGTGCACGGCGTCGGTGTTCGCCCGCGGTCGAGTCGCCATGCCCCCAGGCTACATGATGCGCACTCTCCAAAGATATTCGAATATCTCTTGAGTATGCGAAGTGAGGGTGCTACAACTGTGTGTCACGCATCACCACACCCCGACGACCCAGGAGGTGCCGGCATGAGGCTGGCCAATGTGAACGGACGGCTCGTCATCCGAGTCGCCGACGGAGACATCGACGTCGAGCGGGCCAGCGAGGGCCGCTTCCCGGCAGACCCGAGCGCGGTGCTGGAGGACTGGGAGGCGTTCAGCGCGTGGGCGCAGGCCCTCGACCCCGCGAGCGTCGAGGTCGCCCCGGCCGCGGCGGCCGCCGACCTCGGCGCGCCCGTGACCCGCCCCCGGCAGATCTTCGCGATCGGCCTCAACTACCGCGACCACGCGGCCGAGTCGGGCCTCGGGGTGCCCGAGGAGCCCCCGACGTTCACCAAGTTCCTCAGCTCGGTGACCGGTCCCGAGGGCGAGATCGTGCTGCCGGAGGGCAACGTCGACTGGGAGGTCGAGCTGGTCGCCGTCATCGGGCGCACCGCTCGCGACGTCTCCCGCGAGGAGGCGTGGTCCCACGTCGCCGGCCTGACCGTCGGCCAGGACCTGTCCGAGCGGGTCGGCCAGCTGGCCGGGCCCGCGCCCCAGTTCAGCCTCGGGAAGTCCCACCCCGGCTTCGCTCCGATGGGCCCGGTGCTGGTCACCCCCGACGAGCTGGACAACCCCGACAACATCGAGCTGGGCTGCTCGATCAACGGCGAGACGATGCAGAAGGGGCGTACGTCGGACCTGGTGTTCGACGTCCCCGAGCTCGTCTCGCGACTCTCGCGCACGGTCACGCTGCTCCCCGGCGACGTGATCTTCACCGGCACCCCCGCGGGTGTCGGCCTGGGCCGCTCGCCCCAGCGCTGGCTGCAGCCGGGCGACGAGCTCGTCACCTACGTCGACGGCATCGGCGAGATGCGGCACCGCATGGTGTCCCGTCCGGCGTGACCCTGAAGGAGCAACCATGTCCCTGCATCGCCTCAACCACGTGACCATCGGCGTTCCCGACGTCGCCGGCACGGCCGCCTACTACGCCGAGTTCGGGCTGGACCCGACCGACACCGCCTCCTTCGCCACCGTCGACGGCGGCGAGCAGCTGCGGATCGTGCCGGCGCCGACCCGGCGGCTGGTGGAGCTCTCCGTCGGCGCCGACGACGCCGACGACCTGGACCGGGTCGCCTCGCGCCTGCGGGCGCTGGACCTGCGGGTGGAGCAGACCGAGGAGTCGGTCACGGCCGAGGAGCCCATCGCCGGCTTCCGGGCCGTGGTCCAGGTGGCTCCGCGGATCGAGCAGGAGGAGACCCCGGCCACGCCGTACAACGGCCCCGGTCGCCTCGAGCGCACCGAGCCGCGGGCGCCGGGCATCGTCCGCGAGGGGCCGGTGCGGCCGCGCAAGCTCGGCCACGTGGTCATGGGGACGGTCGACCTGGACGCCACGCGCCGCTTCTTCACCGACGGGCTCGGCTTCAAGGTCAGCGACAACATCGTCGGGCACGGCTCGTTCCTGCGCTGCTCGACCGACCACCACAACGTGCTCGTGCTGGCGGCCCCCGCGAACTTCCTGCACCACACCTCCTGGCAGGTCGAGGACGTCGACGAGATCGGGCGGGGCGCGATGCGGATGCTGGACGAGCACCCGGAGCGGCACGTGTGGGGCCTGGGCCGGCACTACGCCGGGTCGAACTTCTTCTGGTACCTCAAGGACCCGGCCGGCAACTTCAGCGAGTACTACTCCGACATGGACTGCGTCGTGGAGGACCAGCTCTGGACGCCCGAGGACCTCGAGGGCGCCCGCGGCCTCTACAGCTGGGGTCCCCCGCCGCCGCCGTCGTTCCTCCTGCCGGAGGACGTCGCCGCCCACATGAGCGGCGCGCACAGCGCGTCGTGAGGGGGCGACCATGAGGACCATCGAGACCGACGTACTCGTCGTGGGTGCCGGCCCGGCCGGCCTGACCGCGTCGCTGCTGCTGGCGACGTACGGCGTGGACGCCGTGACCGTCACCAAGTACCCCGGCACCGCGCACTCGCCGCGGGCGCACATCACCAACCAGCGCACGGTCGAGGTCTTCCGCGATCTCGGGATCGAGGACCGCGTCCGGGAGGTGGCCACGAGCAACGACCTGATGGGCAACAACGTCTGGGCCACCAGCTTCGCCGGCGACGAGATCGCCCGGCTGATGACCTGGGGGAGTGGCGTCCGGCGCAACGCGGACTACCGTGAGGCCAGCCCGAGCGAGATGTGCAACATCCCCCAGCACGTCCTCGAGCCGGTCATCCGGAAGGCGGCGGAGGAGCGCGGCGCGGACCTGCGCTTCAACACCGAGATGCTCACCATCGAGCAGGACGACGACGGCGTCACCGCGACGGTGCGCGACCGGGAGTCCGGCGAGGAGTACGCCGTCCGCGCGCGCTACGCGATCGGCGCCGACGGCGGCCGCTCCCGGGTGGCCGAGCAGATCGGCTTCCCCTTCACCGGCGAGACGGGCCTGGGTGCCGCGGTCAACGTGTGGCTGGAGGCGGACCTGACGAAGTACACCGAGCACCGGCCGGGCACGCTCTACTGGATGACCCAGCCGGGCAACGACTACTGGGTCGGGTCGGGCACCTGGATCTGCGTCAAGCCGTGGACCGAGTGGGTGCTGCTGTTCATGTACGACCCCGCCGAGGGCGAGCCGGACATGTCGGTCGAGGCGGTCACCCAGCGGGCGCACACCACGATCGGCGACCCCGAGGTGGAGGTGAGCGTCAAGGCGGTGAGCACCTGGCAGATCAACCACATCGCCGCCGACCAGATGCGCCGCGGCCGGGTCTTCCTGGCCGGCGACGCCGCCCACCGGCACCCGCCGGCCAACGGGCTGGGCACCAACACCTCGATCCAGGACTCCTTCAACCTCGCCTGGAAGCTCGCGGCGGTGCTGCGCGGCGACGCCGGCGAGGAGCTGCTGGACTCCTACGACGCCGAGCGGCAGCCGGTGGCGCGGCAGGTGGTCGACCGGGCGATGAAGAGCGTCGGCGACATGCTGCCGATCAGCCAGGCGCTCGGCTTCGAGCCGGGCCAGAGCGCCGAGGACGGCTGGGCCAGCCTGACCGAGCTGTTCTCGGCGACCGAGCGGGGCGCCGTACGCCGCGAGCGCCTCGCCGAGGCCGTCGAGTTGCAGAACTACCAGTTCAACGCGCACGGCGTGGAGCTCGGGCAGCGCTACACCTCCGGCGCGGTCGTGCCGGACGGCAGCGACTGGCCGGAGCCGACCCGCGACCCCGAGCTGTTCCACCACGCGACCACGCATCCGGGCGCGGTGATCCCGCACGCCTGGGTGCAGCGCGGCACCGAGCGGGTCTCCACGCTGGACCTGGTCGGGCGCGGGCGGCTGACCCTGGTCACCGGAGCCGACGGGGCCGACTGGGCCGAGGCGGCGGGGAAGGTGGCGGCCGAGCTCGGCGTCGAGCTGGACGTGGCCTGCGTCGGAGCGCGCTGCGACTACGACGACGTCTACGCCGAGTGGTCGCGGCTGCGGGAGGTCTCCGACTCCGGCGCCCTGCTGGTGCGGCCGGACCGGCACATCGCCTGGCGGGCGATGAATCGCCTCGAGGAGCCGATCGAGGAGCTGCGAGCCGCGCTCACGACCGTGCTCGCCCGCACCTGACTACGGTGGTCGCCGTACCCCCGTGAGGACAGGAGTCCGCCGATGACCGACCTGACCGTCGAGAACAACCCCGAGGCCCACCGCTACGAGGCGCACCTGGACGGCGGGCTCGCCGGGTTCGCCGAGTATGAGCTGGCCCCGAATCTGATCGTGTTCACCCACACGATCGTCGAGCCGGAGCACGAGGGCCAGGGCGTCGGGACCGCGCTGGCCCGCTTCGCCCTGGACGACGTGCGGGCGCAGGGTGACCGCCGGGTGCTGGCGCTGTGCTGGTTCATCAAGGCGTTCATCGAGCGGAACCCGGAGTACGCCGACCTGGTCTACGACGCCCCCGCCTCGACGGCGAGGGACTGAGCCGTGGCGGCGCCGGAGACCGTCGACGTCATCGTGCTGGGGGCCGGCCCCGCGGGGGAGAACGCGGCACAGTATGCCGTCGAGGGCACCGACCTCACCGCCCTCCTCGTCGAGGGCGAGCTCCTGGGCGGGGAGTGCTCCTACTACGCCTGCATGCCGAGCAAGGCGCTGTTGAGGCCGATCGAGGTCGCCGCCACGGCGGCCCACCTGCCCGGGGTGAGCACGCCCGAGCTCGAGCGGGACGCGCTGCTGGCCCGGCGCGACGACTGGGTCTCCCACTACGACGACTCCGGCCAGGCCTCGTGGGCCGCGGACGCCGGGCTCGAGGTCGTCCGCGGTCACGGCCGGTTGAGCGGTGATCGCGAGGTCACCGTGGAGACCGCGGGCGGCCCGCGGGTGGTCCGGGCGCGGCATGCGGTGGTGCTCGCCACCGGCAGCGAGCCGGTCATCCCCGAGCAATACTCCGCCGCCCTGCCCTGGGGCTCCCGCGACGCCACCGGCGTGGTCGAGGTGCCCGATCGGCTGGTGATCGTCGGCGGCGGGGTCGTCGCCTGCGAGGCGGCGGTCTGGATGGCGGCGCTGGGGTCGCAGGTGACCCTGCTGGTGCGCGACGACCGGCTGCTCGCCCGGGTCGAGCCGTTCGCCGCCGACCTGGTGCGCCGGGGGCTCGAGGCGCAGGGCGTGGACGTCCGGCTGGGCGTGGAGATCGCCTCCTGCGAGCGCGCGTCGCCCTCGGACACCGGTCTGGGGCGCGTGCACGGCGGACCGGTCACCGTCGGCACCTCCGACGGGGACATGGTCGCCGACGAGATCCTGGTGGCGGTGGGCCGCCGGCCGCGGCTCGGGGACATCGGCCTCGACGCGGTCGGCCTGACCGTCGACGACGTCCGCGCGGGCGACGTACCCGACTGGCTGTGGCTGGTCGGCGACGCGAGCGGCGAGGCGCCCTTGACCCACTGGGGCAAGTACCGCGCCCGCGTCCTCGGCCCGCAGATCGCCGCCCGGGCGGCCGGCCGCCCCGAGCCTCAGCCGCCGGAGGACGTGCCGGTGCCGCAGGTGGTCTTCACCGACCCCCAGGTGGGCGCGGTCGGGCTGACCGAGGAGGAGGCGCGCTCGGCGTACGACGACGTCGTGGTCGCCGAGGTGCCCTGGACCGGCGCGGCGGGCGCCGCCCTGCTGCGCGACGACGCGCTCGGCGGGGCCAAGCTCGTGGTGGACCGCGGGAGCGGCCGGGTGGTCGGCGCGACCTTCGTCGGCCCCGAGGCGGGGGAGCAGGTCCATGCGGCCACGATCGCGATCACCGGCCGGGTGCCGGTGTGGCTGCTGAGGCACGCCGTACCCAGCTATCCCACCGCCTCCGAGCTGTGGCTGCGGCTGCTGGAGGCCCTGCCCGCCGAGCTCCGCACGCCCTGACCCCTGCCCCGCTGCGCCGGTGGGCGCGGCCGTCGCGTCGTAGCCGCGCTGGCACAACCTCGCCGCGGCGGCCCGGCTGAGCGTGGCTGGGTGCCCGTCGACGGACTTCTGCCAGCGCGTGTGCGAGCGCGGCCGGTCCGATCGGGGACCGACGGGCGGCGACCAGTGGCGCCGGGGAGCGGGAGGCGCGATCCTAGGGCGCATGCCCGAGAGCTCCCGGCCGCGCACCGCCGTGCTGGCGATCCTGCTGGGGGCCGCGGTGGGCGCGGCGGCCGGTGTCTACCTGGGCGCCGTACGCGTGGTCGAGGCGCTGGTGTGGGACCACGGCGCGCCGCGGCTGCCCGGGCCGGTCTGGCTGGCCACGATCGTCACCTGCGTGGTCGGCGGCGTGCTCGTGGGCCTGCTGCAACTGCGGCACGGCGCCGACACCCCGCACGACCTGGACGACGCCCTCCTCGACATCGACGAGGTGTTCGCAGGGGAGGAGGAGCGGACCCCGCCGCAGAAGCTCACCTGGCTCGCCCGCGCCGCCCTGCTGGGCGTCGTCTCGCTCGGCTTCGGAGCCTCGCTCGGCCCCGAGGCGCCGCTCCTCGTCCTGGCCACCGGCCTCGGCCGGAGGGTGGCGCGACTGCTGCGCCTGGCCGAGGACGAGGCCTCCTACATCTCCGCGGCGGGCGCGCTCTCCGGCCTGTTCGGCGGACCGCTCGGCTCGGTGGTGCTCCCTGTGGAGGGGAGCCGCGACCGTGCGCGCGCCGCGTCCCTGCTGCCGTACGGCGTGCTCGCGTCGGTCGCCGGCCTGGTCGCGATGCTGGCCGTGCTGCCGGACGGTGCCGGGCTGCGCTACGACCTGCCCGCCGGCGACATCGGCGCCGGCCGTGCCCTGCTCGGTGCCCTGGGGTGGGCCGCGGTGGCGGCCGTCCCCGCCACCCTCGCGGGCCTGGCGCTGATGGCGCTCACCGGACCGCTGCGCCGCAGCGCCGAGCGGGTCGTCGCCTCGCCGGTGCTGCGGGGCGCGCTCGGCGGGCTGGTCCTCGGGGCGTGCGGCGCGGTGGCGCCGCTCGTGCTCTTCTCCGGTGAGCACGAGGCCCAGGAGCTGATCACCGACGCCGCCGGCTGGACGGTGGGCGGCCTGATCGCGGTGGCGGCGCTCAAGCTCGTGGCGACCCTGGCATGCCTGGCGACCGGCTGGTTCGGCGGCCAGTTCTTCCCCGCGGTGTTCACCGGCATCGCCCTCGGGCTGATCGTGGTGGCGCTGGCCCCGAGCGTCCCGGTCGCCCCCGTGGTGGCCGCCAGCGCCGCGGCCACCGCGACGGCGATGCTGCGCCGTCCGCTCGCCGTGATGCTGGTGCTCCTGGTGTTCTTCCCGCTGCCCGCGCTGCTGGCGATGACGGTCGGTACGGCGGTCGCCACCGCCGCGGTCCACCTGCTCGGCGACCGCGCCCCGCAGCCCTCGCCGCTGGTGCACTGAGACCGGCTCCGGCCGCCCCGGGACGTCATACGAAGCGGGGGAGCGGTTCCCCTGTGAAGTCCGAGCACATCGGTAACAGTTGAAGTCCGGGGACATCGGTAACACCTGAGGTTGGTCGTCACTATCAGGGATGGCCAGAGATGGGGTTGCCGTGGATGCTGCGGTGGCGGCAGCGGTTGCTGCTCACGTCGCGCCGGGTCCGAAGCAGAACGTGTCGAGGATCTGTCGCGAGCTGGGGATCAGCCGCAAGATGTTCTACGACTATGTGAAGCGGTTCAGGGCCCGTGGCGTGGAGGGGTTCTACCCCGACTCGCGTCGCCCGCGGCGCTCACCGACAAGACTCCCCGCCGCGCTTGAGGATGTGTTGATCGCGATCCGTAAGCACGAGGCCGAGGCGGGGTGGGACTACGGCGCGGACGCGGTGTTGATGCGGTTGGAGGAACAGATCGAGGCCGGGACCTCCTCTTGGCCCGCCGACCGTCCGTTGCCGGCTCGGTCCACGGTCAATCGGGTCTTCGACCAGCGGGGCCAGTTGGTCAAGGTTCCTCAACGCAAGCCACGTCGTGGCTCCCGGCGCTTCGAGCGCAGCGAGGTCAACGCGCTGTGGCAGTTCGACGGGTTTGAGTACCAGCTTGCCACCGGCGAGACGGTCACGGTGCTGCAGTTGACCGACGACTGCTCGCGCACGGACTTGGCCCTGCAGGCAGCGGTGTCGGAGAACGGCAGCGACATCTGGGCGACCTTCTGCCTGGCGGTGGAACGCTACGGGTTGCCCGTCCAGCTGCTCAGCGACAACGGGTCGGCGTTCTCGGGCAAACGACGCGGGTGGATCAGTGTCTTCGAGCGCAACCTGACCGACCTCGGGGTGCACGCGATCACCTCCCGGGTCTCTCACCCCCAAACCTGCGGCAAGAACGAGCGAGCCCACCAGCGGGTCCAAAAGTGGCTCAAACGGCGTCCCTTAGTCAGCAGCATCGCCGAATTCCAAGCACTACTCGACGAGTACCGCGATGGCTACAACAACCGCCGCAACAAGGTGCTCGCCAAGCTCACCCCACACCAACGCTTCGACCTCGGCCCATTCGCCACCGTCCCCGACCTACCCCCGGCGACCACCATCCTGACCCGACAGCTGGTCAGCGCCACCGGCTCCGTCGGCCTCGACGGACGCCTCATCGGCCTCGGAAGAAAACACGCCGGAAAGCCAGTCACCGTCTTCCGCACCGGCGCCTTCGTTGCCATCTTCACCGGCGACGAGCTCCTCCGCAGCCTCACCCTCGACTACAACCGCCGCTACCAACCCCAAGACCGCTAGTGTCACCGATGTCCTGAGACATATGTGTCACCGATGTCCCCGGACACGACAGGGGGAGCGGTTCCCCGCTTCGTATGACGTTACGGCGGGGCGCCGGCCTCAGCCCAGGTCGCTGATCCGGGCCGCCTCCAGCGCCAGGTGCAGCTCGGTCGCGTCCACGGGGTGCCCCAGGTCGCGGCCGGTCAGCTGCTCGATCCGGCGCAGCCGGTAGCGCACCGTGTTGCGGTGCACGTGCAGCACCTCGGCGGCCGCGGAGGTGGAGCCGCCCTCGGCGAGCCAGGTGCGCGCGGTCTGGACCAGCGGGTCGCGGTCCTCCGTGCCGAGGTCGAGCAGGTCGCCGAGCACCGTCGTGGCGAAGGAGTACGACGCCTCGGGTGCCGCGGCAAGCAGCATCGCGGTCGGGTGCTCGTCGTGCCGGACCACGTCGTGTCCACCCGGGGTGGCGGCCACGCACGCCACCCGCGCCTCGCGCCGCGCCGTCTGCGCCGCGTCCAGCCGCTCGAACACCGGGCTCAGCCCGACCCGGCTCTCAGTGAGCGAGCGGAGCTCCTCGACCAGCCGGTCCACGCCGTACCCCGGCCGCAGCGAGACCAGACCCTCCTGGTGGTCCGCCTCCAGCCGCCACACCGACACCACGTCGCGCCGGGCCAGCCGCTCCTCGACGTCGGGCAGGGGCGCTCGCCCGGGTGCGACCCCCTGCGCGACCGCCACGACGAACGCCCCCTGCGCGGGCAGCCCGAGGAGCGAGGCGGCCTCGCCCAGGAGGTCGTCGGCGGGCACGTCGTCCAGCAGCGTCCCGAGCAGTGCGGACCGCCGTTGCTCGTCGCGCCGGGCCAGGTCGGCGAAGGCCTGGCGGTAGCCGTCGGTGACCTGTGCCGCGAGCTGGTCGCTGACCGTCCAGATGTCCGCGGCCGCCGGCAGCAGCCGGTCGCGGACGGCCTCGTCGGCCCGCTCCACCATCAGCTCCCAGACGAAGCGGCCCCCGATCCGGAACGCGTGCAGCACCGCCGCATACGGCACCCCCTGGGTCGCCCGGGCCGCGCCGGTCGCCCGCGGCGGCTCGGTGACCGGCTCGGGCACGCCGGCCAGGGTGCCGAGGATGTAGTCCAGGTTCAGCTGGCAGGACCGCACCAGCTCGGGCATCGGCACCCGGTCGTCCTCGACGTAGAACGGCACCTCCTCGCGGATCCGCTCGGCCAGCTCCTCGCCCAGCTCGGGGATCTCCGGCAGCAGCCCGCGGCTGAGATCGACGACAGCGGGGTCGTGCTCCGGGGTGTCCATCCGCCGACGGTAGCGGCGCCGTTGTGCGCGCGCACAGGGCCGGAGCGGGAAAGTTGGTGCCTTCAGCCGACGCGGATCCGGCCGAAGAGGGCCAGAGTGGAGGGAACCACCGACCCTTCGGAGATCCCATGAACGTCACCGACCTGCTTGTCCGATCCGCCGCCGACCACCCCGACCGGCCCGCGCTCCGCGCCGGCGACCGCGTCCTGACCTATCGCGAGCTCGACGAGGCCAGCGCGCGGATGGCCGATCTGGTCCAGGTGTACGGCGTCACGCCGGGCGCGCGGGTCGGCGTGATGCTGCCCAACGTGCCGGAGTTCGCGGTCGTCTACTACGGCGTGCTGCGCGCCGGCGGGGTCGTCGTACCCCTCAACCCGCTGCTCAAGGCGCGCGAGGTCGCCTTCCACCTCACCGACGCGGGCGCGGGGCTGCTCGTCGCCGCCGAGGCGGCGGCGCCCGAGGCGAAGGCGGGCGCGGAGGAGGCGCTGGACGCCCCCGTCATCGTGGTCGACGACGACTTCCTGCCCGAGCTGTCCGAGCGTGAGCCCGCCACCGACGTCGTCGACCGGGACCCGCAGGACACCGCGGTGCTCCTCTACACCTCCGGCACGACCGGGAAGCCCAAGGGCGCCGAGCTCACCCACGACAACCTGGTGCGCAACGTCGAGGTCAGCCAGTCCGACCTGCTGCAGCTGACGCCGGACGACGTCGTCTTCGGCGGCCTGCCGCTCTTCCACGCCTTCGGGCAGACGGTCACCCTCAACACGACGATCGCCCAAGGGGCCGTCCTCGTGCTGCTCGCGCGGTTCGCTCCCGCCGCCGCCCTGGACCTGATGGCCGACCAGCGGGTCACCGTCTTCGCCGGGGTCCCGACGATGTACGGCGCCCTCCTCGGCGAGGACGACGCCCCCGAGCTGCCCGACCTGCGGGTGTGCGTCTCGGGCGGCGCCGCGCTGCCGGTGGAGGTCCTGCATCGCTTCGAGGAGCGCTTCGGCGCCCCGGTGCTGGAGGGCTACGGCCTCTCGGAGACCTCGCCGGTCGCCTCGTTCAACCGGGTGGACGCCCGACGGCCCGGCACCATCGGCCAGCCGGTGAGCGGGGTGGAGATGCGGATCGTCGACGCCGAGTCCGGAGAGCCCGTCGAGGCGGGAGAGGCAGGCGAGATCGCCGTACGCGGGCACAACGTGATGAAGGGCTACTGGCAGCGGCCGGACGCGACCGCGGAGGTGCTCTCGGACGACGGCTGGTTCCGCACCGGCGACATCGGCCGGGTCGACGAGGACGGGTTCTTCGCCGTGGTCGACCGGAAGAAGGAGGTGGTCATCCGCGGCGGCTTCAACGTCTATCCCCGCGAGCTCGAGGAGGTCCTCTACGAGCACCCGGACGTGGCGGAGGCGGCGGTGATCGGTCTCCCCGACGACCGGCTGGGCGAGGAGGTGGGCGCCGCGGTCGCGCTGCGCCCGGGCGCCACGATCACCGAAACCGAGCTGCGCGACCATGTCAAGGCCCAGGTGGCGGCGTACAAGTATCCCCGCCACGTGTGGTTCGTCGACGCCCTGCCCAAGGGCCCGACCGGCAAGATCCAGAAGCGCGAGATCGTCCCGCCCGCCGCGGTGACGGGAACGGAGCAGACCCGATGAGCACCGACACCGACACCGACCTCGCCGGCCAGGCCGCACCGCTCGACGTGCTGCTGGTCGACGCCGCGATGGGGCCGCTGCGCCGCTTCACCCCCGACCTGTCCACGGCGACCTGGGCGATGCACCTGGCCAAGCGGCCGCGGACGACGCTGCGGCGGCTGGCCGACCTCGGCGTGGAGTCGGGCCGGATCGCCCTCGGCAGCTCCTCGGTCGCCCCGGACCGGCGGGACCGCCGCTTCAAGGACGAGGCGTGGGAGGGCAACGCGCTGCTGCGCCGGCTGGTCCAGCTCTACCTCGCGGCGGGCCGCACGGCCGAGCAGCTGGTCGACGACGCAGACCTGGACTGGCGCGACGAGAAGCGCACCCGCTTCCTGGTGGAGAACCTCACCGAGGCGCTCTCGCCGAGCAACCTGCCGCTGGTCAACCCGACGTCGGCGAAGACCGCGATCGATACCGGCGGCGCCAGCCTGGTCCGGGGCGGCGGCCAGCTGGTCAAGGACCTGGTGAACGCGCCGCGGATCCCCGAGATGGTCGACACCACCGGCTACGAGGTCGGGGAGAACATCGCGGCGACGCCGGGACACGTGGTCCTGCGTACCGAGGTGTTCGAGCTGCTGCAGTACACCCCCACCACGAAGAAGGTGTACGACGTCCCCACGCTCGTCGTACCCCCCACGATCAACAAGTTCTACGCGATCGACCTGGCCCCGGACCGCAGCCTGATCGAGTACGCCGTCGCGCAGGGGCGGCAGATGTTCGTGATGTCCTGGCGCAACCCGGACGCGCGGCACGCCGACTGGGGCTTCGAGACCTACGTCGGGGCGATCCTCGAGGCGCTGGACGCGGTGGAGTCGATCAGCGGCAGCGAGCAGACGATCCTCAGCGGGATCTGCTCGGGCGGCATCCTGGCCTCGATCACCGCGGGCTATCTCGCCGCGACCGGCCGGCAGGATCGGCTCGCCGCGTTCATCCTCGCGGTCACCGTGCTCGACACCGCGCGGGCGGGGACGGCGGGGGCGCTCACCGACGCGCGGACCGCGGAGGCCGCCAAGGCGAAGTCGCGGAGGCAGGGCTATCTCGACGGGCGCGCGCTCGCCGAGGTGTTCGCCTGGCTGCGGCCCGGCGACCTAGTGTGGAACTACTGGGTCAACAACTACCTCCTCGGCAAGCGGCCGCCCGCCTTCGACATCCTGTTCTGGAACGCCGACACCACGCGGATGACCGCCGCGCTGCACAGCGACTTCGTCGACCTGTCGGTGGACAACGGGCTGGTCACGCCCGGCGGGGTCAGCCTGTGGGGCGTGCCGATCGACCTCGGCAAGGTCGACGTGGACTCCTACGTCGTCGCGGGGATCGCCGACCACATCACGCCGTGGGAGAGCTGCTACCGCTCCACGCAGATGCTCGGCGGGGACACCCGGTTCGTGCTGTCCACCTCCGGCCACATCGCCGCCCTGGTGAACCCGCCCGGCAACCCCAAGGCGAGCTTCCGGACCAACACCGAGACCCCGCCCAGCGCCCAGGCATGGCTGGAGTCCGCGGAGACCCAGGAGGGCACCTGGTGGGCCGACGTGACGCTCTGGCTGGACGAGCGCGCGGGCGGGCAGCGGACCGCGCCGAAGAAGCCCGGCAACGCCGAGTACCCGCCGCTCGGCGAGGCCCCCGGCAGCTACGTGCACGACGACTGAGAGGCAGCACCATGACCATCCACGACGCGGCCGGGCCCGGGACCACCGACAAGCCGCTGGGCCGGGCCCGCGGCACCGACTTCTTCCGGATCGCCGACCAGCTCACCGAGCAGGAGCGGGAGATCTGGCAGCGCACCCGGCACTTCGTCGACGACGAGGTGCTGCCGGTGATCAACGACCACTGGGAGCGGGCCGACTTCCCCCGCGACCTGGTGCGGCGGCTCGGCGAGCTCGGCCTCGTGGGCGACGGGATCGAGGGGTACGGCTGCCCGCCGCTCGGCCCGCTCGCCAACGGGCTGATCCACCTCGAGCTCAATCGCGGCGACGGCAGCGTCGGGACCTTCCTCGGCGTCCAGTCCGGGCTGGCGATGCAGTCCATCGCTATGCTCGGCAGCGAGGAGCAGAAGCAGCGGTGGCTGCCCTCGATGGCGACGGTCGACGCGCTGGGCGCCTTCGCGCTGACCGAGCCGAACCACGGGTCGGACTCGGTCGCGCTGGAGACCTCCGCCCGCCGGGACGGCGACCACTGGGCGCTCGACGGGGAGAAGAAGTGGATCGGCAACGGCACCGTCGCCGACGTGGTCGTCGTGTGGGCCCGCGACACCGAGGACGGCCAGGTGAAGGGCTTCCTGGTCGAGCCGTCGATGGAGGGGTACGACGCCACCCGGATCGACGGCAAGGGCTCGCTGCGCTCGGTCTGGCAGGCCCACATCCGGCTCGACGGCGTGCGCGTGCCCGAGTCGTCCCGGCTGCCCGGGGCGCGCTCCTTCAAAGACACCGGCCGGGTGCTGGCCGGCACCCGGAACGCGGTCGCCTGGGCCGCGCTCGGCCACGCCACGGCGGCGTATGAGATCGCGGTCGACTACTGCTCGCGGCGCCACCAGTTCGGCCGCCCGCTGGTCAGCTTCCAGATCGTCCAGGAGCGGCTGGTGAAGATGCTGGCCGAGGTCAGCTCGATGCAGCTCTACTGCCTGCGGCTGGGCCGGCTGATGGAGGAGGGGCAGCTGACCGACACGATCGCGGCGCTGGCCAAGATGAACAACACCAGCAAGGCGCGCCAGGTGATCGCCGAGGCCCGCGACCTGCTCGGCGGCAACGGGATCCTCCTGGAGAACCACGTGATGCGGCACATGGCCGACATGGAGGCGCTGCACACCTACGAGGGGACCGAGACGATCCAGACGCTCATCGTCGGCCGGGACATCACCGGCGTGGGCGCGTTCACGTGAGCCCGGCGACCGACCGGCATCCGAAGGTCCGCGTGCTCGGCCAGGACCTGCGGGTCGCCGTACGCCCCGGGACCGAGCCCGGCCCGCCGCTGCTGCTGTGCAACGGGATCGGCGCCAGCCTGGACGTGCTGCAGCCGTTCGTCGACGCGGTGGATCGCCGGATCGAGGTGGTCCGCTTCGACGTGCCGGGAGTCGGCGGCTCGCCCGCGCCGCCGGCGCCGTACTCCTTCCCGATGCTGGCCGCCCTGGTGCGGCGGATGATGGCGGCGCTGGGCCATGACCGGTACGACGTCCTGGGCATCTCCTGGGGCGGCGGGCTCGCGCAGCAGATCGCCGTCCAGCAGCCGCGGCGCTGCCGGCGGCTGGTGCTCGCCGCGACCGGGACCGGCAGCCTGATGGTGCCGGCGCGGCCGTCGGTGCTGCGGAAGATGGTGACGCCGCGGCGATACCGCGACCCGGAGTTCGCCCGGGAGAACGCGGCGGAGCTGTACGGCGGCTCCCTGCGCGAGGACCCCGAGCTGGTCGGCCGGCTGCTCAACGCCCCCGAGCGGCTCGGCAGCTCGCGGGGGTACCTCTATCAGCTGCTCGCCGGCGCCGGCTGGTCCAGCCTGCCCGCGCTGCCGCTGATCCGGCAGCCGACGCTCATCCTCGCCGGTTCCGACGACCCGATCATCCCGCTGGTCAACGCGCGGATCATGGCCGCGCTGCTCCCGCGCGCGACGCTGCACGTCTACGACGACGGGCACCTCGGGCTGATCACCCGCGCCGCCGACCTCGGCCCCCTGGTCTCGGAGTTCCTGCTGGCCGACTGACCCCGGGCCGGCGCCGGGTGAAGACCCCCCGGCCGTGGTCGAAAGTGCACCCAGTCCGGCCGTCCCGGGGTGCAGTGACCCGGGTCGTGGTCGATTCTTCACGGCGGCGCTCGGTGAGACGAGGCCGCTTGGCAAATACCCTATGGGGGTATAAAGTGCAGAGGCGTGATACCCCCAGTAGGTATTCGTGAGGAAGGATCGGAACTGATGAGCAGCCACCACGGCCCGCAGGCGGGGACGGAGCACTCCGGCCACGCCATGTCCGAGCACGACATGGCGGGCCACGAGGACCACGCCGAGCACTCCGGTCACGGTGGGCACGGGGGCCATGGGGGTCACGGGGACCACGCCGCGATGTTCCGCGGCCTCTTCCTCGGCTCGCTCGCCCTGGCGGTGCCGACGGTGCTGCTCTCCCCGATGTTCGCGGACCTGCTGGGCTACGACCTGCCCGACGTGCCCGGCCTGGAGTGGGTCTCGCCGATCCTCGGCACGATCCTCTACGCCTGGTTCGGCCGGCCGTTCCTCACCGGGGCGGTGAGCGAGATCAAGACGCGGCAGCCCGGGATGATGCTGCTGGTCGCGCTCGCCCTCACCGTCGCGTTCGTCGCCTCGTGGGGCTCGACGCTCGGCCTGTTGGCGCACCACCTGGACTTCTGGTGGGAGCTGGCGCTGCTGGTCGTGATCATGCTGCTCGGCCACTGGATCGAGATGAGGTCGCTGGCCGAGACCACCTCCGCGTTGGACTCCTTGGCCGCGCTGCTGCCGGACGAGGCGGAGCGGGTCGAGGGCGACCGCACGGTCACCGTCGCCCCCACCGAGCTCGAGGTCGGCGATGTCGTCGTGGTCCGCCCCGGCGGTCGCGTGCCCGCGGACGGCAGGGTCGTCGACGGGTCGGCGTCGATGGACGAGTCGATGATCACCGGCGAGTCCCGGTCGGTACGGCGTGAGCCCGGCGACCCCGTCGTCGCCGGGACCGTCGCCACCGACTCCGGCCTGCGGGTCGAGGTCACCGCCACCGGCGACGAGACCACCCTGGCCGGAATCCAGAAGCTGGTCGCCGACGCGCAAGCGTCCGGCTCCCGCGCCCAGCGGCTCGCCGACACAGCCGCCGGCTGGCTGTTCTGGTTCGCCCTGGGCGCCGCGGTCGTCACCGCGATCGTCTGGTCGGTGCTCGGGATGCCCGACGAGGCCGTCGTCCGCGCCATCACAGTCCTGGTGATCGCCTGCCCCCACGCCCTCGGCCTGGCGATCCCGTTGGTCATCTCGATCGCCACCGAGCGCGCCGCGCGTGCCGGCGTACTGGTCAAGGATCGCCTGGAGATGGAGTCGATGCGGACCGTCGACACCGTGCTCTTCGACAAGACCGGCACCCTGACGGCCGGGCGCCCTGTGGTCAGCGCGGTCCTGCCCGCCGACGGGTCGGGCATGGGGGAGGACGAGCTGTTGCAGTACGCCGCGTCCGCGGAGGCCGACTCCGAGCACCCGCTGGCGCGGGCGATCGTCCGGGCTGCCGAGGAGCGCTCGCTCCACCTGGAGCCGGCCGAGGACTTCACCTCCTCGCCCGCCGTCGGCGTCACCGCCACCGTGGCCGGGCGACGGGTCCGGGTCGGCGGCCCGGCGATGCTCCGCGAGGCCGACCGAGACGACCTGGAGGCGACGTCGGCCTGGCAGGACGAGGGCGCGATCGTGCTGCACGTCGTCGTCGACGGCGAGGTGGCCGGGGCGCTGCGGCTGGCTGACGAGATCCGAGCCGAGTCCCGCGCGGCGGTGAAGGCGCTGCAGGCTCGCGGGCTGGAGGTCGTGATGATCACCGGCGACGCGGAAGCGGTTGCCGCGTCGGTCGCCGCCGAGCTCGGGATCGACCGCTTCTACGCCGGTGTCCGGCCCGAGGACAAGTCGTCGACGGTGGCCGAGCTGCAGGCCGAGGGCAAACGGGTCGCCTTCACCGGCGACGGCGTCAACGACGCCCCCGCCCTCGCCCAGGCGGACGTCGGGATCGCGATCGGCGCCGGCACGGACGTGGCGATCGCGTCGGCGGGGATCATCCTCGCCTCCGACGACCCGCGGTCGGTGGTCTCGGTGATCGAGCTGTCCGAGGCGACGTACCGCAAGAGCATCCAGAACCTCGCCTGGGGTGCGGGATACAACCTGATCGCCGTCCCGCTCGCGGCCGGGGTGCTCGCGCCGATCGGGTTCACCCTGCCGATGTCGGTCGGCGCGATCCTGATGAGCGCCTCGACCGTGGTGGTCGCCCTCAACGCGCAGCTGCTGCGGCGCCTGGACCTCTCGCCGGACCGGGTCGGCACCGGCAGCTGAGGAACCGCACTCGCTGGGCCGCGTGTCCCGTTCTGCTCAGAATTCGCGGGCATTCGGGGTTTCGGACAACCCCATCACTGACCAGTGTTCCGAACGGGCATTGTGGGCGATCGGGGGCCCCTGAGTCAGTGACCGGAACTGATCGTCACTGGCCAGGGTCCGGGAAGGCGCTCCACGTCAATTGAGTTCCAAGCGGGTCGCGACGGACGCAGGGAGGTCCGCGTCCACCCGGGCAAGGTAAAGCTCATCCGCGCCGGACTGGACGGCGATGGCCCACCTGGGAGCGACGTTTCGAATGCGACGGGCCTCGTAGGTGCTAGCGGCATCGTCACCCGGGTCCTCGCCTTCGCAGCCAGCGAGGGTCGCGGGCTCACTCAGTTTCGCGCCCGTCGCTTGGGCCTTGCCGATGATCGCTCTGTACTCATGCCCCTGGTAGACAACGCCAAACACGCAGTCTCCAGGGGAATCAGAGGACTCATCAGCTGCGCAGCTCGTCAAAAGGCCAACGGCCGTCAACGTGACGAGCGCACGTCCTATGCTGAGCATTGAGCCCCTCCTCGTGGTCAAGTCCCTCGAGGTGGTGTACGACAAGAATCCCTCGTCGGGCGTGTCGTTAGGCGCTGATGGCTGCCTCCTGGTCGTCGGTGGTGGTTGTGCCGGTGGTCTCGATGGTGCCGGTGACGAGGTTCATGCGGGAGCGGGCGAGGACGTCGAGCCCGAGGTAGCGCCGGCCCTCGGTCCATTCGTCGTGTTGCTCGGCCAGGACGGCTCCGACGAGGCGGATGATCGCGTCGCGGTCGGGGAAGATCCCGACGACGTCGGTACGCCGTCGGATCTCGCGGTTGAGGCGCTCGTTGGGGTTGTTCGACCAGATCTGGCGCCATACCTCGCGCGGGAAACCGGTGAAGGACAGGATGTCGGCGCGGGCGCCGTCGAGGTGGTCACGGGCCGCGGGCAGCGAGGTGATGAGCTCGCTGTCGAGGAACTTGTCGAACTGGGCGTGGACCGACTTCGCGTCGGGCTGGTCGTAGACGGAGTGGAGCATCGCCTTCACGCCGGGCCAGGCGGCCTTGGGGCACAGACCCATGAGGTTGAACGCGTAGTGGGTCCGGCACCGCTGCCAGGCCGCGCCGGGCAGGGTCGCGCCGATCGCCTCGACGAGACCGGCGTGGGCGTCGCTGGTCACGAGCGCGACGCCGGACAGGCCTCGGGCGACGAGGTCGCGGAAGAACGCCAGCCAGCCGGCGTGGGTCTCCCCAGTCGCGACCTGCACGCCGAGGACCTCGCGGTGCCCGTCGGCGTTGACGCGCGGTGGCGACCATGACCGCGACTTTCACTACCCGGCCTCCTTCGCGGACCCGCATCGTGAGCGCGTCTGCTGCCACGAACGTGTATGGGCCGGCGTCGAGGGGCCGGGTGCGGAAGTCGGTCACGTGCGCGTCGAGGTCGCGCGCCATCACGCTGACCTGGGACTTCGACAACCCGGTGATCCCGAGCGACTGCACGAGCTTGTCCATCCGCCTGGTCGAGACGCCGAGCAGGTAGCAGGTCGCGATCACGCTCGTCAGCGCGACCTCGGCCCGTCGTCGACGCTCGAGGAGCCACTCGGGGAAGTACGTGCCCGTGCGGAGCTTCGGGATCGCGACGTCGATCGTGCCCATCCGGGTGTCGAGGTCGCGGTGGCGGTAGCCGTTGCGTGAGTTCACCCGCTCCGGCGACCGGGTGCCGTAGCCGGCGCCACACACCGCGTCGGCCTCCGCGCCGAGCAGCGCGTTCACGAACGTGGTCAACAGGCCGCGCATCAGATCAGGGCTCGCCTGCGCGAGCTGCTCGTGCAGGAACTCGCCCGCCTCGAGCGTCCTGCCGCTCGCGACGTCGGCAGGGTCGATACTGGGTCCAGCGGTCATCGTGGTGCTCCTTCTTCGAGTCGGTTGTGGAAGATCACTCGAAGGATTCACCCGGTGGCCGCGCCTACGTGGGAGGCACGCGCCCTACCCGGCTGTCGTACACCACTCTGTAGGACTCAACTCTCCTCGTGCCGTGCTTGGCGTTCAGTAGATGGAGCGCAGTCCGAGAATGTCACCCTTCCCTAGGGTCCTTCGCCGCGTGTCGCAGGGTGTCCCGCCTGGCGAGTACATCGTCAGGTTATCGTGCCCGGCGCCCACGTGCTTGAGTCCGAACACATGACCCGCTTCGTGCGTTCCGGTGGAACGGATGTCGAACCGCGTGGTGCAGTACGCGGTTACCTTTCGGGTCCAGTCGGCGTCAACGGTGTTGAAACGAACGTCCGCTTCCACCAGATCATTTTTTGCGCCAGGGGTGGGGACACTCCAATAGCAGAATCTTCCGAGTGTGCCAGCCGTGAGGTTCCCGGCGTCCCAGGTGCTGGTGTGATCACGAGACTGGCATGTGTTATCTGCGTTGATGTCGGCCTCCTTGGTGGTCTGGCCCTGGTAGGCGGCCTTGGCCTCCACGCGGTCGGTGGCGTAGTCAGCGCAGTTAGTGTTCTGGCCAGTCACATTGCCAAGTGATGCACCGAACTCTGCCCTGATGTCAGCATCGCTGAGGCCAGCAGGGTTCGGCCCGTCACCCATGTACCAGTTGTACGTGCCGTACTCCTTAAGGTCGGCAGTGTTGTAGGCGCCATCGCTGCACTCTCCCGGCGCCGACGCGACCACCTTGGCGGCCGTCGGGCCTTCCGGAGCGTCAACATCAGTCGGAGGACTGTCAGGCGCCGGTTCTTCGGTTGGTTCCGGAGGGATGGGTGCGGCAGGATCCAGATCAGGAGAGTCGATGCCTTCAGAGGACTCAGCGTTGTTTTGCCCCACGCCGATTCCACGCCGCCCTCGAACCGTTCGCTCAACTGCGTATCAATGTCAGGGAGGGCGGCGTAGGCGTAGTTGATCATTGTTCGGTCTCCTCTCACACAAGGATGAGGCTGAATGCCCACCGCGTCACGCGATGCCGGGCGGGCGCCGTGACCGACGCTAGACGGTGGTCCCAGATCGTGGTCCGGCCTCTCGGTGGCGGTCGGTCAGCTCATCGGCTGGATTCCTTCGTCACGTTGGGCATCGGGACCGCGTGTGCCGATCTCCCCGGGAGGCTGTTTCAGGAGCGGGCCTGCTGTGCTGAGCGGCGTGCGTTGGGCCGGGGAGGGCGGCCGCCCTCCCCGGCGACATGCCGGGCCTGATGCAGCCGTCGGTCGCGGGCGGAGTGCTGCCCGCCTTTCGGCGCGACGAGGCCGAGCCCGCGAACCTCATCGACCTGCGATGCTGGCCCGATGGCGGACACGGAGACGGATGCGGGCGGGGTGAGGTTCGGTACGCCGCAGGGCCGGTGGCTGCTGTTGGCCACCATCCTCGGCTCCGGGCTGGCCGGGATCGACGCGACCGTCGTCAACGTGGCGCTGCCCGCGATCGGGGAGTCCTTCGACGCCTCGTTCGCGACACTGCAGTGGACGGTCTCGGCCTACGCCCTGACCCTGGCCGCCTTCATCCTGGTCGGCGGCGTGCTCGGCGACCGGCTCGGCCGGCGCAGGGTCTTCGTCATCGGGGTCGTCTGGTTCGCCCTCGCCTCGCTCGCCTGCGGGCTCGCGCCCAGCGCCGGGGTGCTGATCGCCGCCCGCGCGCTGCAGGGTGTCGGCGCCGCGCTCCTCACCCCCGGCAGCCTGTCCATGCTGCAGGCGTCCTTCGCGCCCGAGGACCGGGCCCGGGCGATCGGCGCCTGGTCCGGCCTGGGCGGCGTCGCCACCGCGATCGGCCCCTTCCTCGGCGGGTGGCTGGTGGACTTCGCCTCCTGGCACTGGGTCTTCCTCATCAACGTCCCGATCGCCGCGCTCGTGGTGTGGATCGCGGTCAAGCACGTGCCGGAGTCGCGCGACGAGACCGCCGCGCCCGGCCTCGACGTCGCGGGCGCGATCCTCGGCGTGGTCGCGCTCGCGGGCGTCAGCTATGCCCTCATCTCCAGCGGGGAGCAGGGTTGGAGCACCTGGGTGCTGGTCAGCGCCGCCGTGGGCGTCCTCGCCGGCGTCGCTTTCCGGTGGGTCGAGCGCACCAGCGCTCACCCGATGCTCCCGCTGAGCGTCTTCTCCTCCCGCCAGTTCTCCGCCGTCAACGCGATGACCCTGACGGTCTACGCCGGCCTCGGCGTGGTCATGCTCCTTCTGGTCGTGCAGCTGCAGGTGGTCTCCGGCTTCGGCGCCATCGCCGCGGGGGTGTCGCTCCTGCCCGCGACCGTTCTGATGCTCCTGCTGTCGGGCCGATCGGGCGACCTGGCCACCCGGATCGGGCCGCGGCTGCAGCTCACCGTCGGTCCGGTCCTCGTCGCGGCCGGGATGGCGCTGATGGTGCGGATCGGCCCGGACGCCTCCTACGTCGTCGACGTGCTCGTGCCCGTCGCCGTGATGGGCCTCGGCCTCTCGGCCATGGTCGCGCCGCTGACGGCCACCGCTCTAGCGAGTGTCGACTCCGGCCACTCCGGGCTCGCCTCGGGCGTCAACAACGCGGTGGCCCGGACCGGCGGCCTGCTCGCGGTCGCGGCGATCCCCGCGGTCGCCGGGCTCTCCGGCCAGGTCGAGAGCGACCCCGCGGCGTTCGACGCCGGCTTCGACCGGGCGGTCCTGATCGCGGCCGGCCTGGTGCTCGCCGGCGGCCTCCTGGGGTGGCTGACCATCCGCAACGACGTCTTGGAGGACGAGGAGCCGGGGGAGCGGGCCGAGGCGCCGACACCCGAGCAGCTCCACCACTGCGGCGTCGCCGCGCCACCGCTGGCCAGCACGACGCAGCAGTTCGAGGAGCGCGACTGCGGGTGGAGCTGAGCCGGCGTACTCCCGCTCAGCTGATCGTGATGCCCGCGACCAGGTTGATCGTGCTGGCCATCACGACCATGCCGAAGACGTAGGACAGCAGCGTCTGCCGGACCACCACGTTGCGGATCGCGGGCGAGGACACGTTGGTGTCGGAGACGGCGTAGGTCATCCCGAGGGTGTAGCTGAAGTACAGGAAATCGCTGAACGACGGCGGCTGCTTCATGTTGAAGTCGATGCCGCCGCCGCCGTCGCCGTACTCGTAGTAGAGGTCGGCGTAGTGGCTGGAGTACATCAGGTGCAGGCTCGCCCACGCCATGAAGACGCCGGCCAGCGCGATCAGCGCGGCGAGGTTCCCCTCGGCCGAGTCGGCCAGCAGCATCAGCAGCACGATCCCGACCAACGCACCGACCGCGATGACCACGACCAGGAGCTCGTCGATGGTACGGCGCAGCCGCTCGCGCCGTGAGTTCGAACGCGTCGTCTCGGCGTCCATCGGCCACAGCGCTGCCCAGCCCCAGACCACGAACGTCAGATGGGTGAGCGCGAAGCCGGTGAGACCCGCCAATGCCGGCTCTCCGGCGCGGAGGACGAGCAGGCCCACGGCGCCACCCACCGCGATGGATCCGCCCAGGCGCACGGCCGCCGAGGACGGTGCACGTGTCGATCGGGACATGGGCCTCCCGGGATGGTGATGATCGGACGGCAGAGTCTAGGGGGCGCGTCTTCCCCCCATCGGATGGTTCCGTCCCGATTCCGCGACCGCTAGCGTGCGTCGGGACAGCACCGGTGGAGGAGCCCGAGGGTCGGCGCCGGTGACCACAGCGATCTTGGGGAGTGACCAATGTCCGAGTGGCCGATGGGTTCATCCTTCGACGACATCTTCGAGCGGTTCTTCGGCTCGATGGGCGCCCAGCCCCCCGTGCAGCGGGTGGATCTCGGTCGCCTGCTGACCGACGACGCGAAGCGGCTGCTCGCCGAGGCATCGCAGGAGGCACAGGACGCCGGCAACCCCGAGGTGACGCCGGAGCACGTGCTGCACGCCGCGGCGGTCAACGAGCCCGGCCGCACGATGCTGGCGAACCTGGGCATCGAGCCGGACGCGGCGGCCGCGGAGATGTCCAACGTGACCGCGCAATACCCCACCGACGGTGAGGGGCAGCCGCGCTTCGGCCCCCGGCTGCGTGCCGCGCTCCGGGTGGCCCAGCAGCAGGCGGCCCAGTCCGGCGCCGGCTACATCGGCCCGGAGTTCCTCCTCGTCGGGATCGCCTCCAACCGGGAGAGCCCGGCGGCCAAGGTGCTCGCCCGCGCGGTCGCCGACGGCGGCGCCGCGGCGGCCCGTGGCCAGAACGGCAAGGACGCGTCCGCCGAGAGCGACACGCCGACCCTGGACGAGTTCGGTCGCGACCTGACCGCCGAGGCCCGCGCCGGCGACCTCGACCCGGTGGTCGGCCGCGCCGACGAGATCGCGGAGACCGTGGAGATCCTCTCCCGGCGCCGCAAGAACAACCCGGTGCTCATCGGCGACCCCGGTGTCGGCAAGACCGCCATCGTTGAGGGGATCGCGCAGCGGATCGTCAACGGCGACGTGGCGTCCTCGCTGGTGGACTCCCGGGTGATCGCGCTGGACATGGGCGCGCTCGTGGCCGGCTCGAAGTACCGCGGCGAGTTCGAGGAGCGGCTGAAGAAGGTGCTCGACGAGGTCGAGGCCCACTCCGACGAGATCATCCTGTTCATCGACGAGCTGCACACCGTGGTCGGTGCCGGCAGCGGCGGCGAGGGCTCGATGGACGCCGGCAACCTGCTCAAGCCGGCGCTGGCCCGCGGCAAGCTGCACACTATCGGCGCGACGACGATCGACGAGTACCGCCGCTACATCGAGAAGGACGCCGCGCTCGAGCGCCGCTTCCAGCCGGTGATGGTGAGCGAGCCGACCGTGGACGACACCATCGAGATCCTCCGCGGCCTGATCGACGTCTACGAGGCCCACCACGACGTCACCTACACCGACGAGTCGCTGGTGGCGGCGGCGGAGCTCTCCGACCGCTACATCACCGACCGCTTCATGCCGGACAAGGCGATCGACCTGGTCGACCAGGCCGGTGCGCGGGCCCGACTCAAGGCCCGCACCCCGGACCCCGAGACCCGTGAGGTCGAGGACGACCTGAACCGACTCAACCGGGAGATCGAGTCCGCGGTCGCCAACGAGCAGTACGACCACGCAGCGAAGCTCAAGCAGGAGCGGAGCAAGGTCGAGGAGAAGTTCCAGGAGGCCGGTGGCGGCACCACGCCGACCGTGGACGTGGTCGACATCGCCGAGGTCGTGTCCCGCCGTACCGGCATCCCGGTCTCGGACCTCACCCTGGAGGAGCGGACCCGGCTGCTGCGGCTGGAGGACATGCTGCACGAGCGGGTCATCGGCCAGTCCGAGGCCGTCGTCGTGGTCTCCGAGGCGGTCCGCCGCGGCCGTTCCGGGCTGGCCGACCCCAACCGTCCGCTCGGCTCGTTCCTCTTCCTCGGCCCCACCGGCGTCGGCAAGACCGAGCTGGCCAAGGCGCTCGCGGAGGCGGTCTTCGGCGAGACCGACCGGATGATCCGCTTCGACATGAGCGAGTTCCAGGAGAAGCACACCGTCTCCCGGCTCGTCGGAGCGCCTCCGGGGTACGTCGGCTACGAGGACGCCGGCCAGCTCACCGACAAGGTGCGCCGCCAGCCCTACTCGGTGATTCTCTTCGACGAGGTCGAGAAGGCCCACCCGGACGTCTTCAACACCCTGCTGCAGCTGCTCGACGACGGCCGGCTGACCGACGCCCAGGGCCGCACCGTCGACTTCACCCACACGATCGTGATCATGACCAGCAACATCGGGTCGGACGTGATCCTGCGGGCAGGCGATGAGGACCTGGAGCAGATGGAGCCGGAGATCATGGAGATGCTCCGCGCCCACTTCCGGCCGGAGTTCCTCAACCGGATCGACCAGACGGTGATCTTCCACCGCCTCACCAAGGAGGAGCTGCGCCAGATCGTCGTGCTCCTGCTGGGGCAGACCGAGCGGCTGCTCAAGGCCCAGGACGTCGGTCTCGACGTGGACGATGCCGCCAAGGACTGGCTGGCCGACAAGGGCTACGAGCCCGAGTTCGGTGCCCGCCCGCTGCGCCGGACGATCCAGCGCGAGCTGGACAACAAGCTCTCCCGGCTGCTCCTCGGCGGCGCGGTCGGCCCCGGCGACACCGTCAAGGTCGGGGTCAAGGACGACGAGCTGGACATCACCGTGGACAGTGGTGAGAGCGGGGACTCCGCCGACTCCACCGGGTCCGCCGACTCCTCCGGCTCGTCGGAGGGCGGTGGCTCCTCGGAGGGCGGTGGCTCGTCGGAGGAGTCCGGCTCCGCGAACCAGAAGTCCGAGCAGAAGGACGGTGAGTGAGTCGTGCCGACCCAGAAGGTCGTCGTACCTCCGACGCGGGCCGGCATGTTCCTCGTCTACACCGTCAACGAGGGCGGGGAGCAGGCCGTTCGTGACCTGCTCTCCGGTCTCCCGGGTCTGACCCGCGGCACCTCGTTCCGGATCCCCGACGGGCACCTGGACTGCGTGATCGGCATCGGCGCGGACATGTGGGACCGGCTCTTCGACGCGCCGCGGCCGGCCGGGCTGCACACCCTGGAGGAGATCCGCGGGGACAAGCACACCGCGGTCTCCACGCCCGGCGACATCCTGATCCACTTGCGCTCGGAGCGGCTGGACATGTGCTTCGAGCTGGCGATGCAGATCACCGGCAAGCTGGAGAAGGTCGGCCAGGTGGTCGACGAGGTGCACGGGTTCAAGTTCTTCGACGAGCGCGACCTGCTCGGCTTCGTCGACGGCACCGAGAACCCGGAGGGCAAGTTCGCCGAGGAGGCGGTCCTCGTCGGGGACAAGGATCCGCCCTTCACCGGATCCAGCTACGTCATCGTGCAGAAGTACCTGCACGACCTCGACGCCTGGCACGGGCTCTCCATCGAGGAGCAGGAGAAGGTGATTGGCCGGACCAAGCTGGACGACATCGAGTTCCCCGACGACGAGAAGGCCTCGGACTCCCACGTCGTGCTCAACACGATCGAGGACGCGGACGGGGTCCAGCGCAAGATCGTGCGGGACAACATGCCCTTCGGCGAGGTCGGGGCCAAGGAGTTCGGGACCTACTTCATCGGGTACGCCGGCGACCCCGGGGTCACCGAGGAGATGCTGCGCAACATGTTCATCGGCAAGCCGCCGGGGAACTACGACCGCATCCTGGACTTCTCCACCCCGGTCACCGGGTGCTTGTTCTTCGTGCCCACCGAGGAGTTCCTCGATGACCCCGAGCCCGCCCTCGAGGCGGCGCGGAAGCGGTCCACGGGGAACGGCTAGCGGCGGGGTCGCCGTACCCCACCCCCCACTCCACCCCCAGCCGAGTCGGCACTTGTTGACGCCCAGTCGGCGTTTGTTCACCCCGAGTCGGCGCTTGTTGACGCTGCAGGCGTGAAACGGCGCCGGCTCCGGGTGGCCGCCGGCGTTCGCCGTACCTCTGGGAAGTTGTCGAGAGTTCGATCGGCTTGTCGAGTGCCGTACCGCTCCGCAAGCTGACCGAACTGTGCGTTACATGCGGCGGGTCGATGAGGGGGACGGGGCAGTACGGCGGGCCGCCGGAACCCCTACATCCTGCTCGAGTCGGCGCTTGTTGACGCCGAGTCGGCGTTAACTAGCGCCGACTCGGGGTGAAGTAGCGCCGACTGGGGGTGAAGTAGCGCCGACTGGGGGTGAAGTAGCGCCGACTCGGGGTGGGTGAGTCAGGCGCCGGCGGTGTTCGGGTCGCGCCAGCTGCGCTCGAAGGGCAGGCGCCAGGCGTACGGCGCGACCAGCTGGTGGATCTGGTTCGGGCCCCATGAGCCCTGGGCGTACGGCCGGACCGGGGGCGGGTTCTCCAGCAGCGGCGCCGAGACCTCCCACAGCCGCTCGATCCCGTCGGCGGAGGTGAACAGGGTCCGGTCGCCGCGGACGGCGTCGTAGATCAGCCGCTCGTAGGCCTCCAGCAGCGAGCCCGCCCATTGCGTGTCGTTCATCGCGAACTGCATGGACAGCTTGTCCAGCTTCATCCCCGGCCCGGGCCGCTTGCCGTAGAACGACAGCGACATCCGCGACCGGTCGGCCAGGTCGAAGGTCAGGTGGTCCGGGCCGTGGTCGCCGACACCGGAGCCCGGCGGGAACATCGACTTCGGCGGCTCCTTGAACGCGATCGAGATGATCCGCGCGCCCTCGGCCATCCGCTTGCCGGTGCGCAGGTAGAACGGCACGCCGGCCCAGCGCCAGTTGTCCACGAAGCACTTGAGCGCGATGAAGGTCTCGGTCTCCGACTCCGGGGCGACGCCGTCGATGTCGCGGTAGCCGACGTACTGCCCGCGCACCACGTTCTGCGGCTCGATCGGCAGCATCGAGCGGAAGACCTTGCGCTTCTCCTCCGAGATCGCCTCGGGCTCCAGCGACGTCGGCGGCTCCAGCGCGATGAAGGCCATCACCTGGAACAGGTGGGTCACCACCATGTCGCGGTAGGCGCCGGTCGACTCGTAGAACGAGGTCCGCTGCTCCAGCCCCAGCGACTCCGGCACGTCGATCTGGATGTGGTCGATGGTGTTGCGATGCCAGATCGGCTCGAACAGGCCGTTGGCGAAGCGGAACGCCAGGATGTTCTGCGCCGCCTCCTTGCCCAGGAAGTGATCGATCCGGAAGATCTGCTGCTCGTCGAAGACCTCGTGCAGCTCGCGGTTGAGGTCTTGCGCGGAGGCGAGGTCGGTGCCGAACGGCTTCTCCATCACGATCCGGCTGTCCGCGACCAGGTCGGCCTCGTCGAGGAGGTGTACGACGGACAGCGCGGCCTTGGGCGGGACGCTGAGGTAGTGCAGCCGCTGCGCCGGCTGATCCAGGTCGGCCTCCGCCTCCTTGACCGCGCGCTTCAACGCGTCCGCGCCGCCGGACCCCGGCGCCCAGTGCAGCAGCTTCGCGAACTCCGGCCACGCCTCGGTGTCGCCGTCGTCGCCGCCGAACTCGTGCACCGACTCGCGGGCGAACTCCACGAAGGAGTCCTGGTCGTAGTCCTCCAGCGAGGTGCCGACGATCCGGATGTTGGGCAGCAGCCCGGTCTTGTAGAGGTGCAGCAGGCCGGGCAGCAGCTTGCGCCGGGCCAGATCGCCGGTGGCGCCGAAGAGGACGACGGTCGTGGGGGTGGTCACCGCGGACATGGCTCCACCATGCCGCGTGGCCGGGCGCGCGTCCACGCCCGGCGCGCTCAGCCAGGCATCCGCCGGTCCAGGAAGCGCACGGTCCGGTTCATCGCGGGGACGAACACGGGCCCGAAGGCGTGCTGGTCGTCGTACCACTCCAGCGTCGAGTCGACCCCGGCCTCGGTGAGCGCCCGCTGGGTCGCGCGCGCCCACCGCGGCGGGCAGGTCTCGTCGTTGCGCCCGTGGGCCAGCAGCACCGGCTCGGTGATCGAGCCGAACGCGGGGCGGGAGGAGATGCCCCGCCAGAACCCGGGGCTCTCGGCGGGCAGCCCGTGCCGGCGTTGCATCGCCTCGCGCTCGGTGGCGAAGGCCGGGTCGGCGGCGTTGAAGTGCCGGTAGTTCTGGGCCTCCAGGCTCGAGACCGACGCCCAGGCGACGCCCGCGGCGGCCAGCCCGGGCTCGATCTCCAGCGCCTTGAGGATGACGCCGGTGCCCATCGACCGGCCGAACAGCGCGATCCGCTCGGGGTCGACGTCGACCTCGTCGGAGGCGCGCAGCGCCTTGGTCGCGGCGATCACGTCGGTGCTGTATCCCAACCGCACGGCACTCTGCACGCGCGGGTCGTCGGTGGACTCGGCGTGGTTGCGGTAGTCCACGTGGAGGGCGACGTACCCCCGGTCGGCCAGGAAGCCGCGCTCACGGGTCATCCCCTGCCCGCGCACATAGCTCGACGGCTCGATGAACCCGTGCGCCAGCACGACCGCGGGGAAGGGCCCCTCGCCGCGGGGGACGTTGAGCACGCCGCTGATGGTCAGGGGGCGGGTGCCGCGGCCGGCGAGGGTGGAGCGGAAGGTGACGTCGTACGACGTGTAGCCCGCCGTCCGCTCGCGGACGGCGCCCAGCCGCAGCCCGCCGCCGGGCAGGTCCGCCTCGGCCAAGGCGGCGATCGAGATCGGGTCCGGCGCGGCCGTCGACGGGCTCGCGGACTCGGCCGGCGCCGACCCGGCTGACTCCGAGGCCCGGTCCGAGAGCCTCTCCGAGGGCTCCGCCGTGGCTGACGTCGGATCCGACGAAGGCCCCGCCGCCGGCGTCTCTGAGTCGCTCGAGCAGCCGGTGAGCACCAGCAGCGCGAGCGTCAGGGCGGCGGCGACGGGGCCTCGACGGGGTCGGGTCATGGACCCAGTGTGCCGGGAGGGCGGAGGGTCAGGCGGCCTGCGCTTCCTCGCCCGCGCCGGAGGACTCCAGCGCGATCTCCAGGATGTCGGTCACCCGGCCGACCGGGCGCACGGTGAGCTCTTGCAGGATCTCCTCCGGTACGTCGTCCAGGTCGGGCTCGTTGCGCTCGGGGATGAACACCTCGGCCAGCCCGGCCCGCTGCGCGGCGAGCAGCTTCTGCTTCACGCCGCCGATCGGGAGCACCCGGCCCGACAGGGTCACCTCGCCGGTCATCCCGACGTCGCCGCGCACCGGTCGCCCGGTCAGCAGCGACACGAGCGCGGTCACCATGGTGACGCCCGCGGAGGGGCCGTCCTTGGGCACCGCGCCGGCCGGGAAGTGCACGTGGATCGACCGCTCGAAGACGGCCGGGTCGACACCCAGCTCGTCCGCGTGCGCCCGCACCCAGGAGAGCGCGATCGACGCCGACTCCTTCATCACATCGCCCAGCTGTCCGGTGACGGTCAGGCCCGGCTTGCCCTCGGCCACCGACGTCTCGACGTAGAGCACATCGCCGCCCAGGCCGGTGACGGCCAGGCCGGTGGCGACACCGGGGACGTCGGTCCGCTCGTGGCTGTCGGGGGTGAAGCGCGGACGACCGATGAGGTCCTTGAGCTCCTCCTTGCCGATGTCGACCCTGTCGACCTCGCCGGTCGAGAGCCGGGTCGCGGCCTTGCGGAACGCCTTGGCGAGCAGCCGCTCGAGCTGCCGCACACCCGCCTCGCGGGTGTAGTTCGCGGCGATCTCGGCCAGCGCCTCGTCGGAGATCGTGACCTCCTCGGGGGTCACCGCGGCCCGCTCCAGTTGCCGGCCCACGAGGAAGTCGCGCGCGATGGCGACCTTGTCGTCCTCGGTGTAGCCGTCGATGGTGACCAGCTCCATGCGGTCCAGCAGGGCCGAGGGGATCTGCTCCACCACGTTGGCGGTGGCGATGAAGAGGACGTCGGACAGGTCCAGGTCGAGCTCGAGGTAGTGGTCGCGGAACGTGTGGTTCTGCGCCGGGTCGAGCACCTCCAGCAGCGCGGCCGCCGGGTCGCCGCGGTAGTCCGCGCCGACCTTGTCGACCTCGTCGAGCAGGACGACCGGGTTCATCGAGCCGGCCTCCTTGATGGCCCGCACGATCCGGCCCGGGAGCGCGCCGACGTAGGTCCGTCGGTGGCCGCGGATCTCGGCCTCGTCGCGGACGCCGCCGAGGGCGACCCGGACGAACGTGCGGCCCAGGGTGCGCGCCACGGACTCGCCCAGCGAGGTCTTGCCGACGCCCGGAGGGCCGCCGAGCAGGATCACCGCGCCGGAGCCGCGGCCGCCGATCACGTCCAGCCCGCGCTCGGCGCGGCGGGCACGCACGGCGAGGTACTCGGTGATCCGGTCCTTGACCTCGTCCAGCCCGTGGTGGTCGGCGTCCAGCACGGCCCGCGCCGCGGCGACGTCGTTGCTGTCCTCGGTCCGCACGTTCCAGGGCAGGTCCAAGACGGTGTCCAGCCAGGTGCGGATCCAGCCCGCCTCGGGGTTCTGGTCGCTGGAGCGCTCGAGCTTCTCCACCTCGCGCATGGCGGCCTCACGGACCGCGTCGGGCAGGTCGGCGGACTCCACGCGAGCGCGGTAGTCGTCGGAGCCGTCCGGCTCGCCCTCGCCGAGCTCCTTGCGGATCGCGGCGAGCTGCTGGCGCAGCAGGAACTCGCGCTGGTTCTTCTCCAGGCTCTCCTGCACGTCCTGGCTGATCTTGTCGTTGACCTCGTCCTCGGTGTCGTAGTCCGTGGTCCACTCGATGAGCTGCCGCAGCCGCTCCTCGACGTCGGGGGTCTCCAGGACCTGACGCTTCTGGTCGGTGGTCAGGTAGGGGGCGTAGCCGGAGGTGTCCGCCAGCGCGCCGGGCTCCTCGATCCCGCGCACGGTGTTGATCACCTGCCACGCCTCACGGCGCTCCAGGATGGACACCACGAGGGAGCGGTACTGCTCGGCCAGCTCGCGGGTGGTCTCGGTCGGCTCGGCGTCCGGGACGGACTCGGTCTCCACCCACAGGGCGACACCGGGGCCGGTGACGCCGGAGCCGATGGAGGCCCGGTCCTCGGCACGCAGCACGGCGGCGGGGTTGCCGCCGGCGAAGCGGCCGACCTTCTCGACGACGGCGGAGACGCCGTACGTCGCGTAGCGGTCTTCTAGTCGGGGCGCGATCAGGACCCGGGGGGTGCCGGTCTCGCCGGCGGCCAGGCGGGCGGCGTCGATCGCCGCGCGCGCTGTCTCGTCGAGCTCGATGGGCACGACCATCCCGGGCAGCACGACCACGTCGTTGAGGAACAGGACGGGCAGTTGCACGGTCTCGGTCATGCCGGCTCAACACTTCGGGGTGATGTCCGATTCCCGCGATACGGCGTGTTCGCCCTGAGCGAACCTCCTCGAGAGGTACGTCGGCCTGTCGAGCGCCGTACCTCTCGACAAGACGACCGAACTGTGCGTTTCATGCGGGGAGAGCCGGGCCTGCCCCGATGGGTCCGGCGGCGGCGAGGAGGCCCGGCATGAGTGAGACGACCAGCGAACACCACGAGCACTCGATGAGCCGGGTCCTCGGCCGCTTCGACGTGCTGGCGGTCGCCTTCGGCGCGATGATCGGCTTCGGCTGGATCGTCCTGACCGGCGGCTTCCTGGAGGAGGCCGGCACGCTCGGTGCGGTGCTGGCCTTCGTCCTCGGCGGCATCGTCGTGCTGCTGGTCGGGCTGTGCTACGCCGAGCTGGTGGCGGCGATGCCGCATGTCGGCGGCGAGCACAACTACGTGCTGCGGGCGATGGGCTCGCGGCCGGCGTTCTTCACCAGCTGGACGCTGGTGCTCGGCTACGTCAGCGTGGTCGCCTTCGAGGCCGTCGCCCTGCCGCAGACCCTGCTCTACCTCTTCCCGGACATGCTGGCCGGCCGGCTGTGGACGGTCGCCGACTACGACGTCTACGCCAGCTGGGTCGCGGTCGGTGTCGGTGCCGCCGTCGTCATCACCGCGCTCAACTACGTCGGCGTGCGTCCTGCGGCGATGTTCCAGACCGTGGCAGTGGGCTTCCTGCTGCTCGTGGGGGTGGCGATGGTCGCGGGATCCGCCGTGGGCGGCGCAGGCGACAACATGCAGCCGCTGCTCAACGGCGGCGTCACCGGGGTGATCGGCGTCCTGGTGGCCACCCCGTTCCTGTTCGTCGGGTTCGACGTGATCCCGCAGTCCGCGGAGGAGGTGAACCTGGAGTACCGCCAGATCGGGGTCGTGCTCCTGGTCTCGGTGCTGATGGCCATCGGGTGGTACGTCATGGTCATGCTCACCGTCGGCTCGGCGCTGCCGGTCGGCGAGCTCGCAGCCTCCGACCTGGCAGCAGCCGACGCCATGTCGGCGCTGTGGGGCTCGCCGACGATGGGCACCGTCCTGGTGATCGGTGGCATCGCCGGGATCCTCACGTCCTGGAACGGCTTCCTGATCGGCGCCTCGCGCCTGGTGTTCGCGATGGCCCGCTCCGGGATGCTGCCCGGCTGGTTCGGCCGGCTGCACCCGCGCTACCGCACCCCGGGCAACGCGATCCTCTTCATCGGTGCCCTGTCGGTGATCGCGCCCCTGTTCGGTCAGTCCACCCTGGTCTGGCTGGTCGACGCCGGCGGGCTGGCGATCGTGGCGGCGTTCCTCATGGTCTCGCTCAGCTTCGTGGTCCTGCGCCGCCGCGAGCCCGGCATGGAGCGGCCGTTCCGCACGCCGGGCGGGGTGGCCGTCGGCGTGCTCGCCGTGCTGGCCGCGGGCGGCATGGCGTTCCTCTTCATGCCCGGTCAGGCGGCCGCGCTCATCTGGCCCTACGAGTGGGTGATCGTGGGCGTGTGGACCCTGGTCGGCTTGTTCTTCATGCTGCGGTTGGCCAAGGTGGCACCCAGTGCCGACGCGGAGCAGGAGCTGATGCGGGCGATGGGTCGGCGTTGACCTGAGAGGAACCGAGCCGGCGACGGCAGAGGGAGTGGTCACGTGCTCGACGTGCTGTGGGGGATCGCCGGGATGGCGGGGCTGCTCGGCATCGCGGTCCTGTTCTCGACCAACCGGCGGGCGATCCGGCCCCGGACGGTGCTGGGCGCGCTGGCGCTGCAGGTCGGGTTCGGGGTCCTGGTGCTCTACTGGTCGCCCGGACGGCGTGCCCTTGCGGCGGCGTCCCAGGGCGTGCAGGCGGTGATCGACTCCTCCCGCGAGGGCATCGGCTTCCTCTTCGGCCCGCTGCTGCCCGACGACGGCGTGGTGTTCGCCCTGCAGGTGCTCCCGGTGATCATCTTCTTCGCCTCGCTGACCGCGGTGCTCTACCACTGGGGGATCCTGCAGCGGGTGGTCGCCGTGATCGGCGGCGGCCTGGGCCGGCTGCTGGGGACGTCGTACGCCGAGTCGGTGAACGCGGCGGCGAACATCTTCGTGGGCCAGACCGAGGCGCCGCTGGTGATCCGCCCCTTCATCAAGCGGCTGTCCCGGTCGGGGCTGTTCGCCGTCATGGTCGGCGGCCTGTCCACGGTCGCCGGGTCGGTGCTGGTCGGCTACTCCCTGCTGGGTGCGCCGCTGGAGTACCTCATCGCCGCCAGCTTCATGGCGGCCCCCGGGGCGCTGCTGATGGCGAAGATCCTGGTCCCGGAGGACGACGCGGAGGCGGTGGCCGCGGAGCGGGAGCTGGTGCAGGCCTCCTCCGCCCGCGGCGGGGCGAGGGAGGGCGACGAGACCCGGCACCGCAACGTGATCGACGCGGCCGCCTCCGGCGCCTCCGACGGCCTGCGCCTGGCCGCCACCATCGGCGCGATGCTGCTGGCCTTCATCTCGCTGATCGCGCTGGCGAACCTGATCATCGGCGGGGTCGCCGGCTGGTTCGGGTACGGCGACCTCACCTTCGAGCAGATCCTCGGCTGGCTCTTCGCCCCGGTGATGGCGATGATCGGCGTCCCGTGGGGCGAAGCCGTGGAGGCCGGCAGCTTCGTCGGGCAGAAGGTCGTGGTCAACGAGTTCGTCGCCTTCAGCGCCTTCGGCCCGGAGATCGGCAGCTTCAGCGACAAGACCGCCGCGATCATCTCCTTCGCGCTCACCGGCTTCGCCAACCTCGGCTCGCTCGGCATCCTGCTCGGCGGGCTCGGCGGCCTGGCGCCGGAGCGCCGCCCGGAGATCGCGAGCCTGGGCATCCGGGCGATCCTGGCCGCGACGCTGGCGAACCTGATGAGCGCGGCGATCGCGGGCGTGCTCATCGGGTGACGGCCAAACTTGACTCGTTCAAGAAAAGGGGGTTGGGTTGATCTCGATGGAGACGACCCCGGAGGAGCGGCTGCGCGGCGCAGGCATGCGCGTGACGCGGCCGCGGGTCGCCGTACTGGACGCCGTCCACGCGCATCCGCACGCGGACACCGGCACGGTCCTCTCCTCGGTGCGCTCCGCGCTCCCGACGGTGTCGCACCAGGCGGTCTACGACTGCCTCGGCGCGCTCACCGACGCGGGGCTGGTACGGCGCATCCAGCCGGCCGGCTCGGTGGCTCGCTACGAGCTGCGAGTCGGCGACAACCACCACCACCTCGTGTGCCGGGCCTGCGGCTCGGTCACGGACGTGGACTGCGCCGTCGGCGGGGCTCCCTGCCTGACCCCGGCCGGCGACGAGCACCTGACCCACGGCTTCGTCGTCGACGAGGCCGAGGTCATCTACTGGGGACTCTGCGCGGCCTGTGCGCAGGGCTCCGACGACCCGAACCGAACGACCTGACCTGCCCATCTCGACGAAAGGATCGTCCATGTCCAACGACGCAGGCACCGAGCTCGGAGAGCTCAACGAGAGCAGCGCCACCGGCTGCCCCGTCCTCCACGACGGCAACGCGCACCCCACGCAGGGCAGCGCGAACGAGAAGTGGTGGCCCGAGCGGCTCAACCTGAGGATCCTGGCGAAGAACCCGGTCGAGTCGAACCCGCTGGGTGCGGACTTCGACTACGCCGCGGCGTTCGACTCCCTCGACCTCGCCGAGGTCAAGCGCGACATCGAGCAGGTCGTCACCACCTCCCAGGACTGGTGGCCCGCGGACTTCGGCCACTACGGCGGCCTGATGGTCCGGATGGCCTGGCACTCCGCCGGCACCTACCGCGTGCAGGACGGCCGCGGCGGCGGTGGCACCGGCCAGCAGCGGTTCGCCCCGCTGAACTCCTGGCCCGACAACGTGCTGCTGGACAACGCGCGACGCCTGCTGTGGCCGGTGAAGAAGAAGTACGGCCAGAGCCTCTCGTGGGCCGACCTGATGATCCTCGCCGGCAACGTCGCGCTGGAGAACATGGGCTTCCAGACCTTCGGCTTCGCGGGGGGCCGGGTCGACGCCTGGGAGCCCGACGACGACGTCTACTGGGGCCCCGAGACCACCTGGCTGGGCGATGAGCGTTACTCCGGCGACCGCGACCTGGAGAAGCCGCTGGCCGCGGTGCAGATGGGGCTCATCTACGTCAACCCAGAGGGTCCTAACGGCCACCCCGACCCGGTCGCCGCCGCGATCGACATCCGCGAGACCTTCGGCCGGATGGCGATGAACGACGAGGAGACCGTCGCCCTGATCGCCGGCGGGCACACCTTCGGCAAGACCCACGGTGCCGCCGACGCCGGGGAGTACGTCGGCCCCGAGCCCGAGGCCGCCCCGATCGAGCAGGGCGGCCTGGGCTGGAAGAGCTCCTACCGCTCCGGCAAGGGCGCGGACGCGATCGGCAGCGGCCTGGAGGTCATCTGGACCGACAAGCCGACCGAGTGGAGCAACCGGTTCTTCGAGATCCTCTTCGGCTACGAGTGGGAGCTGGGCAAGAGCCCGGCGGGCGCGCACCAGTGGTTCGCCAAGGACGCCGAGGCGATCATCCCCGCCCCCGACGAGGGCGGCGAGAAGCGCGTGCCCACGATGCTCACCACCGACCTCTCCCTGCGCTTCGACCCGGAGTACGAGAAGATCTCGCGGCGCTTCCTGGAGAACCCCGACCAGTTCGCCGACGCGTTCGCCCGCGCCTGGTTCAAGCTGACCCACCGCGACATGGGCCCGGTCTCGCGCTACCTCGGCCCCGAAGTGCCCAGCGAGGAGCTGCTCTGGCAGGACCCGATCCCGGCGGGCCGGCAGGCCTCCGCCGAGACGGTCGCCGCGGCCAAGCAGGCGATCGCCGACTCCGGGCTCACCGTCCCTCAGCTGGTGCGGACCGCCTTCGCGGCGGCCGGCTCCTTCCGCGGCTCGGACAAGCGCGGCGGCGCCAACGGCGGTCGGATCCGCCTGGAGCCGCAGCGCAGCTGGGAGGTCAACAACCCGGCCGAGCTGGCCGAGGTGCTGCCGAAGCTGGAGGCGATCGCGGCCGACACCGGTCTCTCCTTCGCCGACACGGTCGTCCTGGCCGGCAACGTCGGCGTGGAGCAGGCCGCTCGGGCGGCCGGAGTCGAGGTCGAGGTGCCCTTCACCTCCGGCCGCGGCGACGCGACCGCGGAGCAGACCGACGTGGAGTCCTTCGGCTACCTCGAGCCGCGGGTCGACGGGTTCCGCAACTTCGTCACCGAGGACGCCAAGCTGCCGGCGGAGTACCACCTCGTCGACCGCGCCAACCTGCTCAACCTGACCGCTCCGGAGATGACCGTGCTCGTCGCGGGCCTGCGGGTGCTCGGCGCGAACGCGGGCGACTCCCAGCACGGGGTACTCACCGACCGGGTGGGCACGCTGACCAACGACTTCCTGGTCAACCTGCTCGACCTGGGCACCCAGTGGCGCCCCGGCGACGACGCCGACACCTTCGTCGGCACCGGCGTGAACGGCCAGTCCTGGACGGGGACGCGGGCGGACCTGGTGTTCTCCGCGAACTCCGAGCTCCGCGCGGTCGCCGAGGCCTACGCCTCCGACGACGCGCAGGAGAGGTTCGTCCGCGACTTCGTGGCCGCCTGGGCCAAGGTCATGGACAACGATCGGTACGACGTGCGCTGACCCCAGCCACAACGTCATACGCCCCGGGGAACCGCTTCCCCGGGGCGTATGACGTCCCGGGGCCGAGGTGCGCTGCGAGGGCCGCGACTCAGCGCGCCAGCACGCCCACGCGCCCGCCGGAGCCGGCCGCCCAGCAGGAGCCGTCGCGGGTGCAGTCGAGGGTGTGGAAGGCCTGGGAGGAGTACGACGACCAGGTGCGGCCGCCGTCGCGGCTGATCGCCGTACCCCCGACGTCGCCGGCCTCGCCCACGGCCAGCACCGTCCGCGAGGCGCCGGAGACCCACGCGGCGTCCTCGCCCAGGGCGGGGAGCGTGCTGGACGCGCTCCAGGTGCGAGCGTCCCGGGTGCGTGACGAGGTGCCCGGCGCGGGCGCCGCGAAGTCACCGCCGACCACCACGCCCTCGCGCGGGGTCCGGAAGGCCAGCGCGAACACGCCGGCCGCCTCCCCGGTGGCGACGCCGGCGTCGGAGGCGCGCCAGGTCAGGCCGCGGTCCCGCGAGTGATACACGCGCGCAGCGGCGCCCCCGGAGCCGAACCACGCGTCGTTGCCGCGGATGGTCAGGCAGTCGCCGCTCGCGGAGTAGTTGAACTCACCGGTCGAGTCGGGCATCCCGTCGTCGGGGAGGGGCTCCCAGCTCCGACCACCGTCGGTGGTCCGGGCGATCCGGAAGCGTCCGTCGACCGGGTCGCTGACCGCCAGCCCGACCCGGCCGCCGGGGTAGAAGTCCAGGCAGTTGTAGAACGCGGCCGGCTCGGCGTTGCGGAACGCCTCGCTCCAGGTCGCGCCGCCGTCGGTTGTGCGGTAGATCCGGGACGCCTCGCCCTCGCCGATGGAGAGCACCACCGCCTCGGTGGCACTGCGCGCCTCCACGTCGCGGAAGCCCAGACCCTCGGCGTCCGGCGGGCTCACGTCCTCCCAGGTCGCGCCGCCGTCGGTGGTCCGGAAGACCCCGCCCGATCCGCCGGAGACGCTGCCCCCGCTGACCCAGGCGGTCTCCCGGTCGACCGCGTCCAGTCCGCGGAGGCTCTGGTCGGCATCGGTCACGCTCACGCGCCAGTCGGACGCCGGCAGGCGGGGAGCGGCGACCGCGGGCGCGGCGACGGCGAGAGGCACGGCGAGGGCCGCTGCCCCCAGGACTCCGGTCAGGGTGCGCATGCCAGCACCCTGCTGCAGCGCCGCGGGGGTGTCCAGAGTGCGGCGAGTGGTCGATACTTCGGTCATGGCGTACGACGAGACGCTGGCCGAGCGGATCCGCGACCGCCTCGCCGACGAGCCGGGCGTGACCGAGCGGCGGATGTTCGGCGGGCTGGGCTTCATGATCGAGGGCCACTTGGCCGTGGCCGCGGCCAGCAGTGGCGGCCTGATGGTCCGGGTCGATCCGGAGCGATCCGAGGAGCTCGCCGGCGACGGCGCCGCGCCGATGGTGATGCGCGGGCGGCCGATGGCCGGGTGGCTGCTGGTCGACCGGGCTGCGCTGGACGACGACGCCGTGCTGGGCGACTGGGTGGGGATCGGTACGGCGTACGCCCGCTCGCTGCCGCCCAAGCCCGGCCGCTGAGCCCCGGGCCGCCGGTGCCATGCTGGCGGGGTGGCTGAGACGGCGTACTTCGAGCGGCTCGACGGAGCCGGCCGGTTCCGCGCGACCCCGCGGCTGAGCGGCGCCTGGCGCACCGACGAGCAGCACATCGCCCCCGCGCTGGGGCTGCTCGCGCACGTGGTCGAGCAGGACCGCGACGCGCGGCGCGACGACGGCCTGGTGATCGGCCGGCTCTCCTGGGACATCCTCGGGACGCTGCCCGTCGGCGAGGTCGAGACCGACGTGGAGGTGCTGCGAGCGGGGCGGACGATCGAGCTGGTGCAGTCGCGGATGTCGAGCGGCGGCCGGGACGCCGTACTCCTCCGGGCGTGGCTGATGCGTCCCGGCGACACCGCCGCGGTGGCCGGGACCGCGCTGGATCCGATCCCCGGCCCGGACGAGCTGGAGCCGTGGGACCCGACCACGGTCTGGCCGGGCGGGTTCATCGAGTCCGCGCAGCTGCGCCGCGCTCAGGAGGAGCCCGGCCGCGCCGTCTTCTGGGTCCGCTCGGACGTGGCGCTGCTCGACGGCGAGCCGGTCGGCGGGCTCGCCCACGCGGCTCGCCTCTTCGACATCGCCAACGGCATGACGGTGCGCCAGGACCCGCGTGAGGTCGCCTTCCCCAACCTCGACCTCACCGCCCACCTGTTCGCCGAGCCCACCGGCGACTGGCTCGGCTTCGACACCCGGGTCAGCTTCGGCGACCGCGGGCTCGGGCTCACCGCGTCCGTGCTGCACGACGAGCGCGGACCGATCGGCACGATGAGCCAGATCCTCACCGTCCGGCCGATGTGAGGGCCCCGAGCCTCGCCAGCGCCCCGTCCCGCACCCGCTGACCGCGGTCGAGCAGCGCGAGTCGCATCAGCCCGCCGGCAGCGAGCCGCGCCGCCTGGGTCGGCGGCAGGCGCCGCGCCTGCCACGAGGCGAGGGACCGGCCGGCATCGAGCGTCCGGGCGAGAGCGGCCGCGTCCAGGATCGCGTCGCAGGCGCCGCGGCCCAGGTTGGGCAGGGACGCGTGCGCGGCGTCCCCGAGGACGACGTACCTCCCGCGCGCGTAGCGGGTCATCGGCGGCGCCACCCACAGCCGCGTCGCCAGCACGGGCTCGCCCGGGTCGGCGAGGACGTCGCGGATGGTCGACGCCGCCCCGTCGAAGCGCTGCCGGGCCTCGGCGAGCACGTCGGCGACCGGCAGCGGCTCGGGGCCCAGCGTCGACCGATGGGTGGAGAACCAGTAGGCCCGCCCGTCCGGCATCGGCGCCAGCCCGAACAGCCGGCCGGCTCCCCAATACTCCCCGTAGCCGCCGGCCACCGACGGCAGGATCCCCCGGAGCGCGACGTACGGCGTCTCCACCCGATCGGCGGCCGAGGCGTCCACCAGCCCGCGGACCCGGCTGCGCACCCCGTCCGCGCCGACCACCAGGTCGGCGTCGAGCTGCGACGGGTCCTCGACCTCCGCGACCCGGCGCCGGACGGTCGGCGGGACCGCCCGCTCGAGGGCCGCCATCAGCGCGGGCCGGTCGACCAGCGCGATGTCCGGGCCCCGCGCACTCGCCAAGCGGCGGCCCGCCAGGTCGTGCAGGGCCACTGTCGTCCCGGCGACGCCGTCGCCGGTCGCGGGAAGGACGCCGAGACCGGCGAGCGCCCGGCGCGCCGAGGGCCATAGGCCCAGCGCCGCGCCGCCGGAGACCCGCTCGGGCTGCGCCTCGACCAGCTCGACCTCGAACCGCGCCGGGTCCAGGGCCGCGGCGAGGGTGAGGCCGGCGATGCCGCCGCCGACGACCACGATCCGCTGCATGGGCGGCGACGCTATCGGGTCGCCTCAGGCGCGCGCCCGCCCCCGGAAGACGAACCAGCGGAGCGCGGAGTACATCCACACCGCCTCCAGCGCCCCGGCGAGCAGCCGGGCCACCCAGAACGGCACGCCGAGGAAGGTCAGCCCCGATCCCACCGCCAGGATGATCCCGACGTAGTTGACGGCCAGGACCGGCACATAGCGCGCCGCCTGTCGTCCCACGTCGCCGTGCACGTCGAAGTTGAGCCAGCGGTTGAGCCAGAAGGCGAGCCCGAACGCGACGGCGTACCCCGTCGTCACCGCGACCGGGTTCCACACCCCGAGGCCGTCGTAGAGCACCGCCAGCAGGGTCAGGTCGACGGAGAAAGTGAACCCGTTGATGAGCGCGAACGCGACGAAGGTGATGGGGACGCGGCTGCGCACCGGCGTCGGGAGCGCGGCGTGCAGCCGGTGCACGAAGGCGCTGAACCCCTGGTGGAAGGAGTCGGTGCGTGAGCGCGCCTGCGTCCCCGTCGCCGCCATGCCCTCCACCATGACAGGGGCGGGTGAACGCCAGTTGACCTAGCGCTCCAGGACCAGCCCGAGGAAGCCCGCCAGCTCCTCCAGCTCCTCGTCGACCGCCCGCCTCCGGGCCTGCGTCCACGCGCCGTCCTCGTGCACCGCGTCGAGCCGGAGCACGCCGCGGTCGCGCTCGGCGGTCGCGTCGACCTTCCCGGCCAGCTCCTCGCCGTCCAGCACCGGCATCGCCCAGTAGCCGAAGCGGCGCTTCGCCTTCGGCTTGTACATCTCCAGCTGGTAGTCGAAGCCCCACAGCTCCGCCATCCGCCGACGGTCGAAGACCAGCCGGTCGAGCGGGGAGAGGAGGGCGACCCGACCCGCGGAGTCGTCGTGGAGGTACGCCGGGTCGACGCGCCATCGTCCGCGCACGCCCTCGACGACGGCCTCCTCGCCGACCTCGCCCACGTGGTCCGGATCGTTGGGCGTCTTGGCGGACCTCGGGCGGGCTATCCCCAACGCGGTCAGGCGGCGCTCGGAGCGGAGCCGGCGTGCCTCCTCCAGCGGCACCGGCGGCAGGTCGGGGTAGACCCGCTCGGCCAGGTCCCACATCGTCGTCCGCCCCTCGCGGCCGGCCACGGCCACCTCGCCGCGGGCCACCATGAGGCCCAGCAGCATCCGGACCGAGCGGTCGTTGTTCCACCCGCTGGAGCGCCACGGGACCGCGATCGAGTCCGGCAGCTCGGCCGAGGGCAGCGGGCCCTCGTCATGGAGCCGGTCGAGGATCTCCCCGCGGCAGTCGTCGTTGGCGTCCAGCCAGCGGACGACCTCGTCCGGCACGTCGGGGGTCGGCCAGGCGGCCATCTCGGCGGTGACCAGCGCGATGTCCTCGGCCGGGCGGAGCATCTGGTCGAGCTCGACGAGGCGGCCCGTGGCCCAGGCCTGCTCGACGTCGCCGAGGGTGTACGACGACCCCAGGCGACTCCACGCCACCAGGTCGGCGCTCGGCGCCACCGCCGTCGTGGGGTCGTGCTGCAGCAGGGTCAGGTGCCGGACCGTCTCGTCCAGCCCCGCGGGCCGCGGCCGGGCCAGGAGCTGGGCGCGTACGGCGATCCGCCGGGCGTCCTGCGGGGTGAGCCGATGCACCCGCCGATCCTCACGCGGACCGGCCGGCCTGTCGAGGCGTCAGGCGCAGCCGGCCTGCTTCAGCTGGGCGCGCACCCAGGTGATCGCCGCGCCGTCCTTGCCGGGGTCCAGGTTGTCGAGCACCCCGTTGAGGCCCTTGCAGTCTGCCTTGTCGGCCATCTTCTGCACCCGGTCGCGCAGCTCGCGGGGGTACTTGTCCCAGTTGACGTCGCGGGCCGCCTGGCGGGCCTGGTCGGCGGCGTCGGATGCCTGGTCGCCGGCCTTGGACGCGGCGTCGCTGGCCTTCGAGGCGGCGTCGCTCGCCTGGTCGGCGGCTTCCTGCGCCTCCGAGCAGGCGGTGGCGCCCAGGGTGAGGGCGGCGGTCAGGGCAACAGCAGCGAGCTTCTTCATGCCTCCAGCCAACACGAGCCGGTCAAGCCGTCGCCACACCCCCCGGTCGGCACCGTGCGCGGAGGGGCTCCCCGCGGGAGGAGTACGGCGCGGCCCGGGCAGGCTCGCCCACAGCACCCCGCCGACCACGAGCACGCCGCCGGCGAGCTCCAGCGGGGACGGCGTCTCGTCCAGGGCCAGCCAGGCTGCGAGCATCCCGGTGACCGGCACCAGCATCGAGAACGGCGCCACCATCCCGGCGGGGTGGCGCGACATCAGCCAGACCCAGATCCCCGAGCCGACCACGGTGCCGAGGACGACGGTGTAGGCGAGCCCCAGCCAGGCCGGGACCGCCTCGACGGTGAGCGAGGTGGCGAAGGCCCGCCCGATCCGCTCCGGCCCCTCCAGCCACCAGGACAGCGCGAACATCGGCAGCGGCGGCACCACCGACATCCACAGCGTCAGGTGCAGCGGCCGGGGGGCCCTGGCCTGCCGGCTGGCCAGGTTGCCCAGCGCCCAGCCGAAGCCGCCCAGGACGACCAGGGCGAACGGCCACCACTCCGCGGTGGTCGCGCGGGAGACGCCCACCAGCGCCAGGCCCAGCACCGCGACGAGCACCCCCGCGGCCCGTCGCGCGCTCAGCCGCTCGCCCAGCAGCACCATCCCCAGGATCACGGTGAACGGGGCGGAGGACTGCAGCACGAGCGAGGCGAGCCCGGTGGGGAAACCGGCCGCCATGCCGAGGTAGAGCCCGAGGAACTGCAGCGTGCCGAACCCGAGCCCGTAGCCGACCAGCCACCGGAGCTCCACGTCGGGCCGCGGCACGAACAGCACGGTCGGCACCGCGATCACCAGGAAGCGGAGACCGGCCAGGAGCAGGGGCGGGAACTGCTCCAGGGAGGCGTGGATGGCCAGGAAGTTCAGGCCCCAGAGGACGGCGACGCCCACGGCGAGGAGGACGTGACGGGTGGGCATGCCCTCCAGCCTGAGCGCATCAGAGGTGAAGCACCAGCGAAATGTTCTGCAGTCAACCTTTAGGCTGCCTACATGGACGTGCGCCATCTGGAGCTGCTGCGCGAGCTGTCGGTACGGCGCACCCTGGCCGCCGTCGCGGAGGCGACCCACCGCACCCCGTCCGCCCTCTCCCAGCAGCTGCGCACCGCCGAGCGGGAGCTGGGCGTCCCGCTCGTCGTCCGGGACGGGCGCGGGCTGCGGCTCACGCCGGAGGGCGAGCTGCTCGCGGGCGCGGCCGACGAGGTCGGCGCGACCCTGGCCGGCGTGCGCGCCCGGCTGGACGAGCTGCGCGGCGAGCCGGTCGGGGTGGTGCGGATCGGCAGCCTGCCGAGTGCGGGGGAGGCGCTGCTGCCGGGCTTGGTGCGCGCGCTCCGCCGTACTCGCATCACGCTCGAGGTCGAGGACTTCGACCTGGCCGAGGCAGACTACGCCGCTCGCACGCTGGACGCGGACGTGGTGATCGGGCACAGCCTCACCAGCGACGTGCCCGTCGGCGCGGAGGGGCTGGTCACGCGGGTGCTGGCGCGTGAGCCGATCGACGTCGCGTTGCCGGCGCGCCACCCGCTGGCCCGCAAGGAGCGGCTGCGACCCGCGGACCTGGTGGGCACCCGGTGGCTGGGCGTGCCGGTGGGCTACCCGTTCGACTCGATCCTGGTGGTGGTGGAGCAGCTGATCGGGGAGCCGCTCGAGCGGGTGCAGCGGCTGCGCGACAACCGGCTGAACGAGGCGCTGGTGGTCGCCGGGGAGGGGCTCTCCCTGCTGCCGCGCTTCACCACGCGGCCCCGCCGCGGACTGGTGCTGCGGCCGCTGACGGGGGTGCGCGCCGACCGGGCGGTCGTGGCTCTGGCGCGGGCGGACCGCGCCGCCCGGCTCTCGGTGGCGACGGTCCTCGACGCGTTGGCGGAGGCTGGCGCCGCGCTGGACTCGTGACCGAGGCCTGCCGGTCGATAGCCTGCGCGGCATGACCCATCTGTGGATCCGCGCGGAGGCGCGGCCGACCGAGCAGCGCACGCCGATCGTCCCCGCGGACGCCGCCCGCCTGGTGGCCGACGGGGTGAGCGTCACGGTCGAGGAGTCGCCGTACCGGGTCTTCGGGATCGAGGAGTACGTCGCCGCCGGGTGCGCCACCGCTCCCGCCGGCTCCTGGGTGGACGCGCCCGAGGACGCCTACGTCGTCGGGATCAAGGAGCTGCCCGACGAGCCCGCCGAGCTGCGGCACGTCCACATCTACTTCGCCCACGCCTTCAAGGGGCAGGACGGGGCGGAGGAGCTGCTCGACCGCTTCGCCCGGGGCGGGGGCCAGCTGCTGGACGTGGAGTACCTCACCCTCGAGGGCCGCCGGGTCGTGGCGTTCGGCCGCTGGGCCGGCTACATGGGCGCTGCGCTCGCGGTGCTCGCCGCCCGGGGCTCGCTGGAGGCGCCGGTGACGCCGACCGACAAGCCCACGCTCGACGGCGTGCTCGCGGCCGACGCCTCGCCCGTCCGGGCCCTGGTCACCGGCTTCCGCGGCCGCAGCGGCCGGGGCGCGGTGGAGGCGCTGGAGGTGGCCGGCGCCGAGGTGACCGGGTGGGACGTCAACGACACCCGCAACCTGGACCACGACGCGCTGCTCGCCCACGACGTGCTCGTCAACTGCGTGGTCACCCGGGTCCCCGCCGAGCCGTTCGTCCGCGACCAGGATCTGGCCGCCGAGCGCCGGCTGCGCGTGGTCTCCGACGTCACCAACGACGTCACCTCCGACCTCAACCTGATCCCGGTGAACTCCGCGGTGACCTCCTGGGACGAGCCGGTCCGTCGCGTCGCCGACGACCCGCCGCTGGACGTGATCGCGATCGACAACCTGCCCTCGCTGCTCCCGCGCGAGGCGAGCGAGTCCTTCTCCGCCGAGCTCACCCCGCTGATCGCCGACCTCGACGCCCGCTCGGGCGCCTGGGTCACCGCGGTCGAGGAGTTCCGCCGCCACACCCGCTGACCCGGGGGACCGTGAAGCCGGTGAGCCATCAGATGACTCACCGGCTTCACGGTCGGGCTGCGTCCCGGCCCCGGGCAGCGCCCGGAGCCCCCCGGACGAGCGGGAGGCTCAGCCGCGCCCGGAGTTGAGAAGCGCGGTCATCGAGTCCAGCTCCTCGGTGAAGGCGTCGGGACGAATACGGCGCCCGCACGAGGTGAGCAGCCGGGCGTAGTCGGACGCCGCCCGGGCGACCCGCCGGTTGAGCGCCTCCCCGTCGCCGGAGCCGCCGAAGTCGTCGGTCGAGGCGTAGACGGCCGTCGGCGAGACGATCGCGTGCAGGTAGGAGAACATCGGCCGCAGCGCGTGCTCCAGCACCAGCGAGTGCCGGTCGGTCCCGCCGGTCGCGCCGATCAGCACCGGCATGTCGTGCAGGGTCTCCTCCGGCAGCACGTCGAAGAAGCTCTTGAAGAGCCCGCCGAAGGAGGCGTTGAACGCGGGCGTCACCGCGATCACCCCGTCGGCCGAGCCGACGGTCTCGAAGGCCTCCTCCAGCCGCTCCGGCGCGAAGCCGGCGGTCATCGCGTCGGCGATGTCGCGGGCCAGGGGCCGCAGCTCCACCACGGTGGTGGAGGCATCGCGGCCCTCCTCGGCCAGCGCCCGGGTGGTGGCGGCGGCCAGCCGGTCGGCCAGCAGCCGGGTGGAGGACGGCTCGCGCAGCCCTCCGCTGACGATCACCAGGTCAGTCATTGCTCTCCTCTCCGGAGGAGCCGGCACCGGCCAGCACCTCGGACTCGTCGGCGGCCTCGGCCTTCTTCCGGGCCGCCTCCACCATGCTCGCGTGCGTCGGGGCGGCCGCTGCCTCGGGGTCGCGGCCCTCGGCGAAGCCGGCCCGCAGGTCGGGAAGGATCTCGCCGAGCAGGTCCAGCTGCTCCAGCACCGTCTTCAGCGGCAGGCCGGCGTGGTCGATCAGGAAGAGCTGGCGCTGGTAGTCGCCGACGTACTCCCGGAACGACAGGGTCCGCTCCAGCACCTGCTGCGGCGAGCCCACGGTGAGTGGCGTGGCCGCGCTGAAGTCCTCCAGCGACGGGCCGTGGCCATAGACCGGGGCGTTGTCGAAGTAGGGCCGGAACTCGTTGACCGCGTCCTGGCTGTTCTTCCGCATGAAGATCTGGCCGCCCAGGCCGACGATCGCCTGCTTCTCGGTGCCGTGGCCGTAGTGCGCGAACCGGCGGCGGTAGAGCTGCACCATCCGCGCGGTGTGCGAGGCCGGCCAGAAGATGTGGTTGGAGAAGAATCCGTCGCCGTAGAACGCGGCCAGCTCGGCGATCTCCGGGGTGCGGATGGAGCCGTGCCAGACGAAGGGGGGTACACCGTCCAGGGGCTGCGGCGTGAGGGTGAAGCCGTGCAGCGGGCTGCGGAACTCGCCCTCCCAGTCCACGACGTCCTCAGACCACAGCTTGCGGAGCAGGGCGTACTTCTCCACCGTCAGCGGGATCGCCTGGCGGATGTCCTCGCCGAACCACGGATACACCGGGCCGGTGTTGCCGCGGCCGAGCATGATGTCCATCCGGCCGTCGGCCAGGTGCTGGAGGTAGTCGTAGTCCTCCGCGATCCGGACCGGGTCGTTGGTCGTGATCAGGGTGGTGGAGGTGGTGAGGATCAGCCGCTCGGTCAGTGCCGCCAGGTGGGCCAGCAGCACCGGGGGGTTCGCCGGAGCAGCGAACGGCGGGTTGTGGTGCTCACCGGTGGCGAAGACGTCCAGGCCGATCTCGTCGGCCTTCTTCGCGATCTCGACGGTGTTCTTGATCCGCTCGTGCTCGGTGGGCGTCCGTCCGTTCGTGGGATCGGTCGTCACGTCGCCGACGGAGAAGATGCCGAGCTGGATCGGGTTGTCGCTCATGGTCCCAAGGTTCTCGTGCTGAGTCATGCCGACCAAACATAGTTAAGGATTCAACTATTCCGGGGCTGACGCCGCGGTCCCTCGCGCCCTACTATCGCGGGGAGGAGGGCCTGATGAGGGCAACAGCAGGACTGGGCCTGGCGTTCGGCGGCTCATCGGTCGCCCGGCTCTTCGCGGGGGACACCTTCGGCTGGGTGCCCTACCTGATCGTCACCGTCGGCGCCGCCCTCCTGGCCGTCGTCGGCACGATGCTCCGCCCTCGTGGCTCCCGGCTCGTCGCCGGCCTGATCGCCGTCGGACTCTCGGTCAGCGCGGTCGCCGACATCCTGAGCGTGCTCGCCTGGGCCGGGGGCCCGAGCGTCCTGGTGCGGATCGCCGAGGTGCTCTGGCTGCTGTCCTACCTGCCCCTGGCGTTGGCCATGTGGCGGGTGCTCGACCGGGAGACCCACCACGAGGGCCGTGTGGAAGGGGCCCTCGACACCCTCACCGTGCTCGCCGTCTCCGTGCTGGTCGTCTACACCCTGCACGCGCAGAGCTTCACGGCGACCCAGACCGCCTACCGGCCGCTGGCCATCGCCGCGTACCCCATCGCGTCCTCGATCGTGCTGGCCCTCGCGCTCCGGGCCCTCCTCGTGCGCGGTCCGCGGTGGTGGCGGCACAGCGCGTTCGAGGTGGGGATCAGCCTGTGGCTGGTCGGCGACCTGGTCGTGTTGATCTTCGGCATGGGGCCGGTCGCGGTCATCGTCGGGGACATCGGGTTCATGCTCGGGGCGGCGACGATGGCGCTCTACAGCCTGCCCCAGTTCGACCCGCAGACACCGCGCCCCACCCCCTCGCATCCCTCGGTCGGGACCACCCTGCTGATCAGCGGCGCGCCGATGGTGATCCCACCGCTCCTGCTCGCCCTCACGCAACTGGCCGGGCGGCACGTCGACCCGTGGCCGGTGGTGCTCGCCATGTCCTTCCTGCTGCTCCTGGCCTATCTCCGCATGAGCCGCCTGCTCCGGCTGCTGGACCGCAGCAACCGCGAGCTCGCCCACGCCCGCGACGACGCCCTGGTCGCGGGCCGAGCCAAGGCGTCCTTCCTGGCCACGATGAGTCACGAGATCCGCACGCCGATGAACGGTGTCATCGGGCTGACCAAGCTGTTGCTGGACACGCCCTTGGATCCGCAGCAGCGGCAGTACGCCGAAGGGGTGCGCCAGGCCAGCGGCGTGCTGCTGTCGCTGATCGACGACGTCTTGGACTCCTCGCGCGCCGAGGTCGGCGGCCTCACCCTGGAGCGGCTGCCGCTCGTCCCGGCGGAGCTGATCGCCGAGACCGCCGGCGTGGTCGAGGCGACGGCGGGGGAGAAGGGGCTCGCGGTCCGGGTGAGCGTGGCGGAGTCGGCGCACATGCCGCTCGTCGGGGACCCGCGGCGGCTGCGGCAGATCCTGGTCAACCTCGCCGGCAATGCGGTGAAGTTCACCACCAGGGGCACCATCACGCTGACGGCCACGGCCGAGCCGCTGCCGGACGGCCGGGTCGAGGCGACCTTCGAGGTCGCGGACACCGGGATCGGCATCGGCGAGGAGGAGATGACCCGGATCTTCGACCCCTTCGTGCAGGCGGACTCCTCCACGACGCGGCGGTACGGCGGCTCCGGACTGGGACTGTTCATCAGCCACCAGCTGGTCCGGCTGATGGGCGGGCAGCTGGAGGTGATCAGCAGCCCCGGGGCGGGCAGCCGGTTCCGGGTGGTCATCCCGATGGATCGGCTCGAGGAGCCGACGACCCGCGAGCCGACGCCGCAGGAGGCACACGAGAGCCCCCGGGTGCCCGCCCGGGTCCTCGTCGTCGACGACGACGTGATCAGCCAGATGGTCTCCGCGGGCATGGTCGAGAGCTTCGGTCACGAGGCGGTGCCGGTCGGCTCCGCCGAGGCCGCGCTCGGGTTGTACGGCGAGCGCTGGGACGCCGTACTGATGGACTGTCACATGCCCGGCACGAACGGCTTCGATGCCGCGCGGGAGTGGCGGACCCGCGAGGAGGGTCTGCGCCACGTGCCGATCATCGCGGTGTCGGCCAGCATCTTGGAGGAGGACCGGCTGCGCTGCGCGGATGCGGGCATGGACGACTTCGTCAGCAAGCCGGTGGCTCCCGAACAGCTCAGGGCGGCGCTCGATCGTTGGCTGGCGCGGGTCGAGGGTCAGTCGGCGACGTAGGCCGCCAGGGACTCCCGGGCCCGGGCGAATGCCTGCTGGACGTCGGGCCACCGGGTGCGCGCCCCCGCAGGGTCTCCGGCGACCAGGCAGTGCTCCAGCGACCGCGCGGACTCGCCGGCCGCCGTGGCGCCGATCATCAGGGCCCGTCCGGCCAGCGTGTGGGCGGTCTCGCGCGCCGGGTCGTCCTGTCCGCTGTCGAGCTGGGACTCCAGGTCGCCGAGCAGCTGGCCGGTCGTGGCATCGAAGGTCGCGATCACGTTCCGCAGCATGGCGCCGGAGGCGTCGAGGGACTTGAGCTCGTCGAGGCGTCCGCGATCGAGGCCGTCACCGTCAGTCGTCACACCAGGCTCCTTGGGAGAGGGAGGACATACCCCACTCACAGTAGACGCAGCGAAGGGCCGGTTCGTTGTCAGCCGGTGCCGCGGCCCGCCGGCGCCGCGGCCCGAACATGAGCTCTCCCGCCCCCGGTACCCGGGGACGGGAGAGTCGATGTGAGGGTGCTCGGGCTCAGACCGAGGGCCGGCTCGTCTGCCCGTCGCCGGAGGAGCCGCGGCGACGTGACAGCGACTCCAGCTGGCGCGCGGCGGCGTCGCGGCCACCGAGGCCGAAGGCCAGGGCCGCGGCCGCGGCACCGCCGACGACCAGGGCGCCGAAGGCCAGCTCGATGATCGAGTCGGCGATGCCCATGTAGGACAGGCCCATCGCGACGAACAGCACCAGGGTGGCGTACTTGACCACCGTCGCGCCGGTGCCGGAGTCGCCCATCATCCGGGCCAGCAGGTTGGCCACGAAGAAGCCGACCGCGATGATCGCCGCACCGAAGATCACCTTGCCGCCCAGGGCCAGCACCTCGGAGAGGAACCGGGTGATCTGCGGGAAGCCGAGCAGCTGCGCCGCCATCACCGCGAAGAACAGCACGATGCCGATCTGCGCGACCTTGGCGATGATCGGCGAGGCGCTGCGGCCCTCCGGCAGGGCGTCCACCTGGTTGAGCGCCCGGTCCAGGCCGAGCCCGTCGAGCAGGGTGGTGAGGATGTCGCCGACGAAGTTGGCGATGAGCACGCCCAGCGCCAGCAGCAGGCCGGCCGCGATGATGTTCGGGATCGCGTCGAAGATCGCGGTGAGCATCTGCTCGGCCGGCCGCGAGATCGCCTCGATGCCGAGGATCTGCAGGGAGGCGATCGCCACCACGATCAGGATCAGCGCGTAGGCGACGGTCGCCACCGTGGTCGCGACGGTCGTGGTGAGGGTCGAGCCCTCGGCGCGGCTCTCGGTCGAGGTGGTCTCGCTCGAGCCGGAGGCGGCGGAGGCGGCGGTCGCCGTACCGGTCTCACGCGAGGCGCGGGCGCCGGCGGAGCGGAACCACCGCTCCAACGGCAGCGTCTCGAGCACGCGCTGGAGCAGCTCGCGCACGATCTTGGCGAGCAGGAAGCCGACGAAGAAGACGACGGCGGCGCCGATGATGTTCGGGAGGAACTCCAGCAGCTTGTTCAGCATCGTCTGGATCGGCGTGAGCACCTGGCTCAGCCCGAAGACCTGGAGGATGGCGATCAGGCCCAGCAGCCAGACCACCAACGAGGCCATGGTGCCCAGGGACTCGCCCAGGGTCTCGCCGTTGGATCCGGCGTGGCGGAGGGCGGAGATGCGCCCGGTCAGCTTGGTGAAGAGCCACTTCACCACCTTGGCAAGGATCCAGGTGATGAGAAGGACGATGATGGCGTACGCCGCCTTCTCCAGGATCGATGACCAATCGATACCGTTCATGAAATCGCTGTTCATCACTGCTCCTAGCAGTCGGGGGGTACGACGATGCTAACTGGGTCACATCCCGATATTTGGCGTCGTTTGAGCCCCCGTGTGTCGCTTCACCCCTCCGGGTGACGCCGGCCGGACGACGCGACGTCGAGCAGTCGCCGCGCCGACCCGCGGAGCCGTCCGCGCCAGAGGGCGGTGAGCGGGCGGCCGAGCCGCAGCCCCGAGGTGGGCACCCGCAGCAGCGCCCCGGTGGCCAGGTCGTCGGCGACGGCGAGCTCGCTGAGCACCGAGGGGGCCAGGCCGGTGCGTACGGCGGCCCGGATGGCGCTGTTCGTCGCGAGCTCGGCCGCCGGGTCGGCCGGGTGCAGCCCGGCGGCGGCCAGCGCCGTGGTCAGGGTCTCCAGGGTCCCCGAGCCGCTCTCGCGCAGGAGCAGCGGGGTGGCCGCCAGGTCGGCGGCGGTCACCGGGTCGCTGCGGTCGGCCCAGGGGTGGCTGCTCCCGACGACCACCACGAGCCGGTCCGTCCCGACGGTGGACCGGTTGACCCGAGAGGGCAGCTCGGGGGTCTCCACCAGCCCCAGGTCGGCTCGGCCGTCCGCGAGCCGTTCCAGCACCTGCTCGCTGTTGCCCGAGCTCAGGGCGACCGGGTCGCCGCCGAGCTCGCCGTACCGATGCAGCCAGCCGGGCAGCAGATACTCCGAGATGGTCTGGCTGGCCGCGACCCGCAGGGGCCCGGCCCCGGTGTCGGCGAGGGTGGCCAGACTGCTGCGCAGCCGGCGCGCGCCGTCGAGCACCGGCTGGGACCACTCGAGCACCAGCTCGCCCTCCCGGGTCAGCCGCGAGCCGGTACGGCCGCGGACCACGAGCGGGACGCCGACCAATCGCTCGGCGGCCTGGATCCGCTGGGAGACCGCCTGCTGGGAGATCCCGACGTCGGCCGCCGCCGCCCCGATGCTACCGCGGGCGCTGATCGCCTCGAGCACCTCCAGCGTCGCGAGGTCGGGCATGTGGTCGGTCAGGGGCACCGCGTCATCTTGTCACAAGCGAGCCTTGTGACGGGACAGGCAAGTGACCCTTCCCGCCGGCCCGCGCAGGGCGGACGCTGGTCCGGTGAAGAGCTACGACCGGACCGAGCCCGGGACCTCCGGCTCGGGGTCCGCCCCGGTCCGGTGGGCCCGGCTGGCGAACATCCCCCCGAACTGGTTCGCCTCGGTGATGGGCACCGGGATCCTCGCCACCTCCCTGCTCGGCCTCCCGGCGCAGGTCCCGGGCCAGCGGATGGTCGCGACCGCCGTCTGGCTGCTGGCCACCCTGATGCTGGTGGTCGTCACCGCGGCCACCGCCGGCCACTGGCTCCAGCACCGGGAGCGCGCGCGGGCGCACCACCGGCACCCGGTCGTGGCGCACTTCTACGGCGCGCCCCCGATGGCGGTGCTCACCGTGGCCTTCGGGATGCTGCTGCTGGGCCCCGACCTGGTCGGCACCGGCCCGGCCGTGGCCGTCGCGGGGGTGCTGTGGGTGGCCGGCACCGTGGGCGGGCTGGTCACCGCCGTCGCGGTGCCGTACCTGTGCTTCACCGAGCCGCGCGCGGACCGGGTCCCGTTCGCCGGCTGGCTGATGCCGGTCGTGCCCCCGATGGTGTCGGCGACCGGCGGCGGGCTGCTCGTGCCCCACCTGCCCGCGGGTGAGCTGCGCACCACCCTGTTCCTGCTGAGCTGGTCGATGTTCGGGCTCAGCCTGTTCGCGTCGGTCGTCATCATCACCCAGGTCTGGGGCGCGCTGATGCGCGACGGTGCCGGGCCGCAGCCGATGGTGCCGACGCTGTGGATCGTCCTCGGTCCGCTGGGCCAGTCCATCACCGCGGCCGGCACCCTCGGCGGGGTCGCGGACCAGGCCGTCGCGCCGGGGCTGGCGCAGCTGTTCGCCGGCGTCGGGGTCGTCTACGGCGTCGTCACGCTCGGCTTCGCGGTGCTGTGGACCGCGGTGGCGCTGCTGGTCACCCTGCGCAGCGTGCGGGCGGGTCTGCCGTTCGCCCTCACCTGGTGGTCCTTCACCTTCCCCGTCGGAACCTGTGTCACGGGGCGGAGCGTGCTGTGGCGGGAGACGTCGCTGACCGTCTTCGCGGTGCTCGCGGTGGCCTACTTCCTCGGGCTGCTCGTGGGGTGGGCGCAGGCGGCCACGCGCAGCGTGCACGGCACCTTCGTCACCGGACGGCTGCTGGCCTGACCGTCAGTAGCCGCCGTCCGGCGGCACCATCTCCCCGCGGATCCCCAGCAGCCGCACCGGCCGGTCGTCGGCGAGGGCGCGATAGAGGTCGAGCGCGGTGGCGGCGACGGTCGCGACGTCGTACGTCGGCTCGGCGAGCTTGCGGCCGCGGGTCACGGTGAAGAACGGCACGAAGCGCACCTTGAGGAAGACCCGCTGGGCCGGCCGCCCCTCGGCGCGCAGGTCGGCCACCACCCGCTCGGCGAGCGCCGTCAGTGCCTCGGCGACCTCCGCCTCCCCGACCAGGTCGGTCTGGAAGGTCGTCTCCCGGCCGTGCGCCCGCGCCACCCACGGGGTGTCGTCGGGCCACGCGCGACCGCCGCCACGGCCCAGCCGGGCCAGGTGCGGCCCGTTGGCGGGCCCGAACTCCGCGACCAGCGGCTCGTCGGGGGAGTTCGCGAGCTGCTCGACGGTGTCGATCCCCAGGCTCGCCAGGCGGGTGGCGATCCGCTTGCCGACGCCCCACAGCGCGGTCGTCGGGCGCGCGCCCATGACCTCCAGCCAGCTGTCTCGGGTCAGTCGGTAGACCCCGCGCGGCTTGCCGAAGTCGGTGGCGGTCTTGGCGCGGACCAAGGTGTCGCCGATGCCGATCGAGCAGTGCAGCCCGGTCGCCGCGAGCACGGCCCCTTGGATCTCCCGCGCGACCGCGTCGGGGTCGTCGGTCTCCACGCCGACGAACGCCTCGTCCCAGCCGAGCACCTCCACGACGGCGCCCGGCCGCGCCTTGAGGGTCTCCATCACCCGCGCCGAGGCGTCCTCGTAGACGGGGAAGTCGACCGGCAGGAAGACGGCGCCGGGGCACTTGCGTACGGCGACCCGCAGCGGCAGCCCGGAGCGGACGCCGTACTCCCGCGCCTCGTAGGACGCCGTGGAGACCACGGCCCGTTCGGTGGGGTCGCCGCGTCCGCCGACCACGACCGGCCGGCCGACCAGCTCGGGGCGCCGCAGCCGCTCGACCGCGACCAGGAACTGGTCCATGTCGACGTGCAGCACCCAGCGGGTCATGCGCCCATCATCGCCCCCTGGGCACCCCCCGGGGTGGAGCCGGCCGGTCTCCGCTAGCCTCCGGCCCATGGCCACGACGACGATCGCGGCACGGGGGTTGGTCAAGAGATACGGGGACGTGACGGCGGTCGACGGAGTCGACCTCACCGTCGAGGCAGGAACGTTCTTCGGCATCCTTGGCCCCAACGGCGCCGGCAAGACGACCACGCTGGAGATGATCGAGGGGATCCGCCGCCCGGATGCGGGCGAGGCGGAGGTGCTGGGGATGCCGGTCTGGCCGCGCAACCCCGACCTGTTGCCGCGGATCGGCGTCCAGCTCCAGGCCTCCGCGTTCTTCGAGCGCCTGGGGGTGGAGGAGCAGCTGCGCACGTTCGCCGACCTGTACGGCGTCGGCCGGGAGCGGGTCGAGGAGATGATCGCGCTCGTCGGGCTGGAGGAGAAGCGCCGTACCCGCACCGAGGACCTCTCCGGCGGGCAGAAGCAGCGGCTCTCGCTGGCCTGCGCGCTGGTGCACGACCCCGAGGTGATCTTCCTCGACGAGCCCACCGCGGCGCTGGACCCGCAGGCCCGGCGGAACCTGTGGGACGTGCTCCGGTCGATCAACGCGCGCGGGCACACGGTCGTCCTCACCACGCACTACATGGACGAGGCCGAGCTGCTGTGCGACCAGATCGCGATCATCGACCACGGCACGATCCTCACCGTCGACACGCCACGCGCCCTGATCGCCGGCCTCGGCAAGGCCCAGCGGATCCTGGTGGACGAGCAGGCCTCGCTGCCGGTCGCCGAGGCCTCGGCGATCCCGGGGGTGGAGTCGGCCTCGGTGGATGAGGGCACGTTGGCGATGAGCACCCATGATCCGGGGCCGGTGCTGAGCCGGTTGGCCGAGCGGGACGCACTCTCCGGCCTGCAGGTGACCAGTCCGACGCTGGAGGACGTGTTCCTCGAGCTGACCGGGCGGGAGTACCGCGCATGAGCGGCCGCGACGTCGCCGCGCTCACGCGCGCGCAGTGGAGGGGCTTCTGGCGGGACAAGCAGAACTGGTTCTGGCTGCTCGCGTTCCCCCTCATGTTCCTGTTCCTCTTCGGCTTCCTGTTCCGCGACGCGGGAGCGAGCGAGACCGACCTGGCCCTGGTCGGGGACGTGGAGTTCGTCCAGCAGCTGCCGGCACCGGCGCGTGCCCAGTTCGACGACCTCTTCGAGACCACGGAGTTCAGCTCCGAGCAGGCCGCGATCGACCAGGTCCGCACCGGCGACATGGACGGCGCGCTCGTGCAGCAGGGCGACCGCCTCGTGCTGCACTACTCCGCCGCCGACCAGGTCGTCGCGGCGACCGTCCGGGGCACGCTGGAGGGCTTCGTCAACGGCGCGAACCAGGCGATCTCCCAGACGCCGCCCGCCTTCACCCTGGCGGCCGAGCAGGTCGAGGACCAGTCGCTCAAGCCGATCCAGTTCCTCGCACCCGGCCTGCTCGGCTGGGCGGTCGCGATGGGCGGGGTCTTCAACACCGCCATGCCGCTGGTCACCTGGCGCACCAACAAGCTGCTCCGGCGGCTGCGGCTCACGCCGGTCCGCACGAGTGCGCTCGTGGGCTCACGGACCGTGGTCTGCCTGTCGGTGGCGCTGCTGCAGACCGCGATCTTCCTGCTCCTCGGGGTGACCGTCTTCGGGCTGCAGCTCAGCGGCTGGTGGTGGCTGTGCATCCCGTTGATCCTGGTCGGGACGCTGGCCTTCATGGCGATCGGCATGGTCGCGGGCGCGGTCAGCAAGACCGCCGAGGGCGCCTCCGGGCTGGCCAACGTGATCATCCTGCCGATGGCGTTCCTCTCCGGGTCCTTCATCCCGCTGGAGCAGGCGCCCGGCTGGATGCAGGGCGTCGCGCGGTTGCTCCCGTTGGGGCAGCTCAACAACGGGATGCTGGACGTGATGGTCCGCGGCGAGGGGCCCTCGGCGCTCGTCGTACCCATCGCCGTCCTGCTCGGCTTCGCGCTCGTGTTCACGGTGATCTCCGCGAAGCTGTTCCGCTGGGAGGACTGAGCCCGCGCGCCGTAGCCTGACGCCATGCGTCGTCTGCTCCCGGTCGTGATGGTCGGGCCGCTGCTGCTCGCGGCGCTGCTCGACCTGGTCGCGGACCCGCGGTGGCTCGTGTGGGTGGTGGGCGTCGCCGCGGCTGCCGCGGTGGTGGCCCTCGCGTTGCGTACGGCGACCCGCCGCCCGTCCGCCGCGGTGACGGCCGGCGTCCTCCTCGGCGCGGCCGCCGTCCAGGGCGTCGTGGCCTGGCAGGGCACGTGGCTGAGCAGCCTGGGCTGGGCCGCCGTGGTCCTCGCCGGGGTGCTCGCGGCCGTCGCGGTGAGCCGGCGGGACCTCGCGCTCGTGGCGGTCGTGGCTGTGGTGGGGGTGCTGGCGCCGTTCGCGACGGGGTACGGAGTGGAGGGCCTGCTGCCGCTCGCGATGGCGACCGCGTTGAGCACGTCGATCGGGATCGGCCTGCTGGTGCGCAGCCAGCGCGCCAACGCCGCCGTACTCCGGCGCGCGGTGGTGACCGAGGAGCGGACGTCGATGGCGCGTGAGCTGCACGACCTGGTCGCGCACGAGGTCACCGGGATCGTGGTGCTCGCGCAGGCGACGGGGGCCGTCGCGGACGAGCCGACCACGCGCGACGCACTGCGGCGGATCGAGCAGTCCGGTCAGCAGGCGCTCGAGCAGATTCGCGCCATGGTGCAGGCGCTGCGTGAGGAGACGGGCGACGCGGCCCTGCGGCCGACGGCTCGCGGCACGGCGTCGATCCGCCGCCTGGCCGAGGACTTCGCCGGCGACTCCACCGCGCAGATGACCACCGAGGTGGAGGACGTCGAGCTCGCGCCGGCCGTCGACGCGGCCCTGCAGCGGGTGGCGGCCGAGGCGTTGACGAACCTGCGCCGGCACAGCACCGCGGCCCGGCGGGTCGAGGTGACCCTCGGTCGGGTCGGCGACGAGATCCGGCTGCGGGTGTGGAACGACGCCGCCGGCTCCGGCGGGGTGGGCGGCGGGAGCGGCTACGGCCTGGTCGGCGTCCGCGAGCGGCTCGCGCTGGTCGGCGGGACGCTGGAGGCGGGCCCGGACGGTGCGGACGCCTGGGTGGTCGAGGCGCGCGTTCCCGCGGAGGTGAGCCGATGATCCGGGTGGTGCTGGCCGACGACCAGGAGATGGTCCGGATGGGGTTCGCGATGATCCTCGAGCGGGCCGGCGACATCGAGGTGGTCGCGCAGTGCCGTGACGGCGTCGAGGCGGTGGAGGCGATCCGGCGGGAGTGCCCGGACGTGGCGCTCCTCGACATCCGGATGCCGCGGCTGGACGGGCTGGAGGCGCTCCGCCTGGTCTCCGGCCTGACCCGGGTCGTGATCGTGACGACCTTCGATCACGACGAGTACGTCGACCGCGCGCTGGCCGACGGCGCCTCCGGCTTCCTGCTCAAGGACTCCGGGCCCGACCTGCTCGTCTCGGGGGTCCGCGCCGCCGCCGAGGGCGACGCGCTGATCTCCCCGGAGCTCACCGTCGCCCTGCTCGAGCGGACCCGCTCCGCCGGATCGTCCCGGCCCGACGTACCCGGCGTCGCCGAGCTGACCGAGCGGGAGCTCGACGTTGCCCGGCTGGTCGCCCGCGGCCGGACCAACGCCGAGATCGCCGGCGAGCTGTTCATCTCTCTCGGGACCGTGAAGTCCCACCTCGGCTCGATCCAGTCCCGCCTCGGCGCCCGCAACCGGGTCGAGATCGCCGCCCGCCTCTGGGAGTCCGGCCTCCTCCCCTGACCCCCGGAGCCCTCACCCCCTCCAAGAGCTCCCACAATGCCGAGTCGGCGCTTGTTGACGCCGAGTCGGCGTCAATTAACGCCGACTCGAGGTGAAGTAGCGCCGGCTCGGGGTGAAGTAGCGCCGACTGGGGGTGAATTGGCGCCGACTCGGCCGTTGGGGGGAGGGGAGTCGCGGAGAACCGGCCGGGTGGCCGATGCCGGGGAGCCGCCGTACGGCGGAGCCTGGACCCATGACTCGCATCGCCACCCTCGACTCCCTCCGCGGCCTCGCCCTGTGCGGCATCCTGGCCGCCAACGCGCCCACCGTGCTCGACCTCGACGCCCCGCCCGGGGACAACCCGATGCGCGAGCTCCTGGCCCTGACCGTGCACGAACGCTTCTTCCCGCTGTTCTCGCTGATGTTCGGCATCAGCTTCGGGATCATCGCCCTCGGCGCCGCCGAAAGCGGCCTCCCGTTCCGCCGGGTGCTCGCCCAGCGGCTGGGCTTCCTGCTCCTGCTCGGCGCCGGCCACCAGCTGCTGCAGCCGGGTGAGGCGCTGCTGCCCTACGCCCTCGCCGGGCTGCTGGTGCTCCTCCCCTCGACCTGGCTGCCCACCTGGGCGGTCGGGGTCGCCGGCGCGGCCCTCACCGTCACCGGCGTCGTCTTCGACGGCGGGACGTTCCTGGTGCCGGGGCTGGTGCTGCTGGGCTACACCGCCGCCCGCGCCGGACTGGTCCGCCGCCTCGACGCGCACCGCCCGTGGATCCCGCTCCTGGTGGCCGCCGGTGCCGGCCTGGCCGCCGCGCCCCTCGTCGGCTACCTGGCCGACCGCCCGGAGATCCACGGCTTCAGCCCGCTCTCGGCCGGGGCGGGCCTGCTGATGGCGACGGCGTACGCCGGCCTGCTGGTCGCGGCGATGGCCTCGCCGTTGCGGGCGGTCACCCGCGCCGTCCTCGAGCCCTTCGGCCGGCTGGCGCTCACCAACTACGTCGGCGCGACCCTGATCCTGCTCGCGCTGAAGCCGTTCGCCGACCGCTTCGGCATCGACGGCACCAGCGACGGCCTGCTGCGGATGCTGGGTGCCTGCGCGGCGATCCTGGTCGTGCAGTGGGGGCTGAGCCGCCTGTGGCTCACCTACCTGGGTCAGGGGCCGCTGGAGCGGGTCTGGCGCTGGGTGACCTGGGCCGGGATCGACCGGAGCCCCCGCCCCGCGACCGCGAGCGACCCCGCTCCGGCGCTGGTGTCGCAGAGCGGCTGAGGCTGTCGCGGATCGGCTGGTCGGATGGCCGGTCGAGGCGCATCGTGGAGAGCGAAGTTGAAGTTGCACCTCCCCACCCGGCGGGGAAGATTGCCCCTCCTGATCCGCCTCCTCCTGCCAGGCGGGTCTGTCCCGCCGGGTGGCCTCCGGGCACCCGGGCCGCGACAAGAGTCAGTTCCCAGCGGCCCGGGTCGCTCGGAGCGCCTCGGAGGGCAGCTCGCCGAACCGCTCGCGGAACTGCCGGGCGAAGCGACCGTGGTGCGCGAAGCCCCATCGGTTGGCGACGTCGGTGACGGTGGTCTCCCCGGGCTCGGCGTCGAGCAGATCCGCCCGCGCCCGCTCCAGCCGCACCTGGGTGAGGTAGGCGATCGGCGTCGTGCCGAGGTGCTGCTGGAAGGCACGCTGCAGGGAGCGTCGGCTGACCCCGGCGGCCTCGCCGAGGTCCTCGAGCACCAGAGCATCGCCGGCGTGGTCGTGGATGTGCTGCAGCGCACGACTCACGGCCGCCGGCCGCAACCCGGAGACGCTCGGCTCGGCGGTCGGCGCGTGGGTGGTCATCAGGGTGTGGACGACGTACTCCTCCAGGCGCGACCACCACAGGTCGCTCACGTCCCGCAGCCCGGGCTCGGCCAGGGACTGCTCGAGGAAGGCCACGCACTTCTGCCAGCGCTGTGCGGCCGCGCGGTCCGCCGGCGGCGAGACCTGCAGCGGCGGCGGCTCCGCGGCGGCGTTGCCGGTCAGTGCCGCCCAGCGCCGCTCCACGAGCTCGCGGCTCACCCGGACGTTGCGGACCAGGAGGTCGTCGTACCAGTGCATCCGGAACAGCGTGTCCGGGTCGATCGCGGCGGAGTCGCCGGGGCCGACCATCACCTCGCGGGAGCCCGCCATCACGTCCAGCCGTCCCTCCGCGGCGTGCATGATGCAGTAGACCGCGCCGAGCGGCTCGAAGGGCACCACGTCGGAGTCGCTGCCGTAGGTCAACAGGTCCACCGCCATGCCGTCCCGCTCCAGCGACGCCTGGTGCACCCGGAACTTCTCCGGGGAGCCGTGCAGCACGATCCCGTGCGGGGCGTAGGCCCGCGCCACGACGTCCCGGGCGAACTCGAGGTCAGCAGTGTCCAACAAGACGTGCCACGGCCCGTCCTGGCCTGCAGATTGCGGAGTCGTCGCCATGCCGTGCACCCGCCGTCCTGAGACGGGGGTCTCAGCGCACCCGGCTGACCCCTTCGTGACTGTCAGTTCCCATCCACCCGACGATACGCCGGTCTCGGGCGGATCGGGAGTCCTCAGCCCCAGGTCACACCATCGCCGGGGCGCACGACGCCGGGCCGGAGCACGTCGCCGTCCAGCCCGAAGCCCGGCTCCCGGCTCTCGGTGAGCGGGCGCTCGGCCAGCGCCGTGAGCATCGGCAGGTCGCGCTCGCCCGTGGCGGGGTCGAGCGCGGTCACCGCGCATCGAGGAGTACGGCGCCTCAACCTGACCACGGCATCGCCCACGGCGAGGTCGCGGCCCACCCACTCCTCCTCGGCGAAGGCCGCCTCGCCGGTCCGCAGCACCAGGCTGGGCCGGAACCGCTGTCCGTCGACCGCCACCCCGAGCCGGTCACCCAGCGCCGTCAGCGACTCGACGGCGACGACACTCACCGCGCCGGCGTAGACGACCTCGCCCGGCGGCGCCTCGGCCAGCCGGACCGGCCGGTCGAGCAGCCGCGCGCCGAGGTCGCTGTGCGGCCCGTCGAGCAGCGCGACCGGGACCGACCGCCCCCAGTAGTCGCACGCGACGGTCTCCCCGGTCGGCTCCGGGACCCCCGACGCGGTGGGCAGCCCCGGCGCGGAGAGGGTCAGCACGTCCCCGTCGACCCGCACCTCGACGGTGACCAGCGCGGGGTTCTGCACGGTGCGCAGCACCTGCCCGGCGGCCACGTCGACGAAGCACCACCGCCGGTCGCCGACCACGCCGGCCCCGGTCAGCTCGACCCGGTCGCGGGTCAGGTGCCGGGTGCCCTTGACCGCGGCGTATCCCACCGTCTCGACGCGCATGCTCACCAGGCTATGTGCACGATGGCGTCGCCGGAGTTCACCAGCGGCGCCTCGTTGCGGCCGATGACCACGCCGCTGCGGTTGGCGTAGACCGCACGCAGGGTCTTGCCGAAGGAGTCGACCAGGCTGCCCAGGCGCTCGCCGTCGGCGACCTCCTGGCCCAGGTGCGCGTCCAGCCGGAGGATCCCGGTGCGCCGGGCGCGGACCCACGAGCTCTGCCGGCACTCGCGGCTGGGCGGGTCGGCCGGCCCGGGGTCGTCCTCGACCATGCCGAGCGCCGCCAGGACGCGACGTACTCCCACGACACCGGCGTCCACGGCGTAGTCGTCGAACCGCAGGTTCTCCCCGGCCTCGTAGAGCAGCACGGTCGCCCCGCGCTCGCGGGCCGCGTGCCGCAGCGAGCCGTCGCGGATCTTCGCGTGCAGCATCACCGGCGCCCCGAAGCGCTCGGCCAGCTCGTGGGTGCGGCGGTCGTCGAGGTCCGCCCGGATCTGCGGCAGGTTGCTGCGCCGGTCGGCACCGGTGTGCAGGTCGATCCCGACCTCGCACTTGTCCACCACCTCGGTCATGAACAGGTGCGCGATCCGGCTGGCCAGCGAGCCCCGCCCCGACCCGGGGAAGGACCGGTTGAGGTCGCGCCGGTCGGGCAGGTAGCGGTCGCCGTTCATGAAGCCGAGCACGTTGACCACGGGTACGGCGATCAGCGTGCCGCGGAACGTCTTGGGGTCCAGGCCGGCCATCATCTGCCGGATCACCTCGACGCCGTTGACCTCGTCGCCGTGGATCGCGGCGTCCACCCAGACCGTCGGGCCGTCCTCGCGCCCGTGCACGACGCGCACCGGCAGGCTCACGTCGGCGCCGGTGACCAGCTTGGTGATCGGCAGCTCCAGGTTGCGGACCGTCCCGGGCCGGATGCGGACCGAGCCCATCGGGAAGGACTCGCGCGGCATCACTTGCCCCAGTTCTTCCGGCGTACGGCGCGTCGCGGCCGGCCGCCGGCATAGGAGCGCGCCGAGTCCACGAGGAACCCCTGCGCGAGCGCCTCGCGGCCGATGAGCATCCGGAAGCCCATCTCGTCCCGGTTGCTCAGGGTCATCTCGGTGGTGATCGTGCGCCCGACCAGCGTCACGTCCATCCGCACCGCGTAGCGCTCCTCGGTCTGCCCGTTGGAGCTGCGCACCTCGCGCCGGTCGACCACCGGGCAGGTGACCACCGCGACGTCGTCGTCGGTGCGCTGCCACGGATGGATGGAGAACCGCACCCACAGCTCGCCGTCCCGCTCGAGCTCGGTGAGGTCGAAGGCGTGGATCGCCGACGAGCGGGCCCCGGTGTCCAGCTTGGCCTTGATCCACGGGACGTCGCAGCCCGGCAGCGAGACCCACTCCCGCCAGCCGGCGACGGTGGGCGAGACGTGGTCGGTGCTCATCGCGGGTCATCTTGTCAGGTGGCCGGCGGCGGGGTCGTGGGCGACTGCCGGAGGCGCCGTACCGCTGTGCTTGTATGGGGCGCTGTCCGCCGCCGCCGATCCATCAGGTCGTGACGAATGAAGCTCGCCATCCTCTCCCGCGCGCCGCGCTCCTACAGCACCCAGCGGCTGCGCACCGCCGCGCTCGACCGCGGCCACGACGTCAAGGTGCTCAACACCCTGCGGTTCAGCATCGACCTGTCCGGCGACGAGCCTGACCTGCAGTTCCGGGGCAAGCCGCTGAGCGACTACGACGCGATCCTGCCGCGGATCGGGAACTCCATCACCTACTTCGGCACGGCGGTCGTCCGGCAGTTCGAGCAGATGGACGTCTACACCCCGAACCCGGCGTACGGCATCACCAACTCCCGCGACAAGCTGCGCGCCACGCAGATCCTGTCCCGGCACAGCATCGGCATGCCCGCCACGGCGTTCGTCCGCGACCGCGCCGACGTGATCCCGGCGATCGAGATGGTCGGCGGGGCGCCGGTGGTGATCAAGCTGCTCGAGGGCACCCAGGGCATCGGCGTCATCCTGGCCCCAGACATCAAGGTCGCGGAGGCGATCATCGAGACGCTGCAGTCGACCAAGCAGCAGGTGCTGATCCAGCGGTTCGTCAAGGAGTCCAAGGGCCGCGACATCCGGGCGCTCGTCGTCGGCGACCGGGTCGTCGCCGCGATGCGCCGGGTCGCCAAGGGGGACGAGTTCCGCTCCAACGTGCACCGCGGCGGGTCGGTCGAGCGGGTCGAGCTGGACGAGGAGTTCGAGTCCACGGCTGTGCGCGCCGCGCAGATCATGGGCCTCAAGGTCGCGGGCGTCGACATGCTCGAGGGCAGGGACGGGCCGCTGGTGATGGAGGTCAACTCCTCGCCCGGTCTGGAGGGGATCGAGACGGCCACCAAGCTGGACGTGGCCGGCGCGATCATCGACTACATCGACAACCAGGTGGCCTTCCCGCAGATCGACGTGCGGCAGCGGCTCTCGGTGTCGACGGGGTACGGCGTGGCCGAGCTGCTCGTCCACGGCGACGCCGACATCGTCGGGAAGACCATCGGCGAGTCCGGGCTGGGGGAGCGGGACATCACCGTCCTCACCCTCAACCGCGGCTCGCGGGTGATCCCGAACCCGCGCAACAGCCACACCCTGCAGGCCGACGACCGGTTGCTCTGCTTCGGCAAGCTGGAGGAGATGCGTGGGATGATCCCGACCCGGCGCAAGCGACGGCACCGGGTGAAGAAGCTGCCCAAGCAGCCGATCCACGGCGAGGACTGAGGAGCACCGACATGGACCGCACGCCCGACGACGCCCCGCCGCCGCAGGCGCCGGCCGCCCAGGCTCCTCCGCCGGCCTACCCGCCGCCGCGGACGCCGGTCCCGGCCGGCCCGCCCGCGCCCCCGCAGCCCCCGGGCGGCTTCAAGCGCGGTTTCGGCCTCGGCGCCGGCGCGGCCCTGGGCGCCGGGCTGATCGCGATGATCGTGGGCGTCGTCGGCTTCGCCCTGCTCGCCGGCCTGCTGGCACTGATCGGCAGCACCGTGACCAGCGCGCCTTCGACGAGCGAGGGCACGCCGCTGGAGACGGTGTGGGGTCCCGAGGACGCCAGCACCACGATCCGGGAGATCGCGGTGACCGGCCCGATCCTCACCGACTCCGGCAGCGGCGGCGTCGGGCTCTTCGGGCTCGGCACCTACGGCTACGACGTGGCCGAGCAGCTCGACGCGATGGACAAGGGCGACGCGGACGCCGTACTCCTCTCCATGGACACCCCTGGCGGCACCATCACCGGCAGCAGGGCGATCGCCGACGCGGTCACGCGCTACCAGAACCGCACCGGGCAGCCGGTGGTCGCGTTCGTCCGCGGCATGTCCGCCTCGGGCGGGATGTATGCCATGGCCGGCGCCGACCAGGTGATCGCCGACCACGGCACGATGATCGGCAGCATCGGCGTGATCCTCGGCCCGCTGCAGCGCTACCGCGATGTCACCGCGATCGAGGGCGGCCTGCTCGGCGGCGGTGTGACCACCGATGGCGGGATCACGCAGGAGTACTTCACCAAGGGCAAGGGCAAGGACTTCGGCAACCCCTGGCGGGCCATCACGCCGGAGGAGCGGCGGGTGATCAGCGCAGGGATGGACGATGAGTACGACGCCTTCGTCAACCACGTCTCCGACGGCCGCGGGATCCCGGAGCGGGTCATCCGCAACGACATCGGTGCCTACATCTACTCCCCGCGGCAGGCGATCGACAACGGGCTGATCGACACCGAGCGCGGGGCCGACGAGGCCTTCCGTCGCGCGGCCGAGATCGCCGGCGGCGACCCCGATGACACGCGGATCGTCGCCCCCGCCCCGCTGGGCTTCCTGGAGTCGCTGACCTCGGCCCGCTCCGACGCCGAGCCGACGCAGGCGCAGCTGGACCGGGCGGCCGCGGCGATCCGGCGCAGCGAGGTGTGCGCCGGAGGTGCGGCGGTGATGGCGGTGCACGTGCAGGTCGCCAACCTCTGCCGCTGACCGATTCCTTCGGCGGAGTCCTCCCTTGCAGCAGATGATTGTCCAATGGGGGCGCACACAAGGTGCCGGGCTGTGGCAATATGGCCGACTCCACCGCTCACGCTGAGCCCGAGCGGCCCGAAGACCAAGTCAAAGCCACCGCTTGCAGCGGCTTATCGCATCGCCGTCATCGCCAAGTGGTACGAGTGTCGAACGATATGTTCGGCACCGGCAAGCGGAAAACCGGAGACAGTAGGGAGACCGTGTCCGAAACTCAGCCCAACTCAGCAGTTCTACAAAGCGACGCGTGCGCCTTGGCGCTGCGCGATCCCCATAAATCAACGCTGAACGTTGCTTACCCCTACCCAACAACTCTTTTGCAGAAATGCCGAGAGACCTCGGCGAACTCTGGATCCTTTTCGCAAGGCAGTACTCGAAGGTTGACGTACAAGTTCAAAAGTCAGACTCGACACCAATCGTCCCTGTCAATCATGATTGGGATGGAGCGCTTGAGTTTAGCGTTCACAGTGTCATCGGTTTGGCAGTCGAAGAACTGGTGGAAGGCGAGTCGTTGTCGGTGACAGCCAAACCTGGGGACTACCGTATTCGCCTGCTGGTTGGCGGTCGCACGCGCGCTGCTGCTCTCGAGAACGCACTATCGGCCGGTTTGGACGCGCCGGCAGCGGAACGACTCCTGGTTCAGATATGGCCATCTGTGCCGCAGCCATCTCTGCTTTTGTGGGATGACGCTCCAACCCGTGAAACTTTACAGAAGGAAGACGGGATTCGAGAGCGGGCTCAGCACGCTGCCCGCGCCATCATCACCGATGTGGTTGAGTACGAAGGGGTGGACACATTCTCGAAATCCATGGGAACTGTGCGGTTTAGGGGCGAGTTCGACCCGGGCGAGCAGGCGGACGTATTCCACCGGCTCACGCGCCAAATGGGATGGCCCTGGGCCCAGGGGGGTGGCTACTGGGGCGCTCATTCGGACTATCCGAACAAGCGGATGACTCTTCTGAGTGATCCGTATCTTGACATCGACCATGGCGAGATTCGGACTCATATTACGGATAGTGGCAATGACCAGTTCCACGCCATCTGGTCTCTCTTTCGTGACGTCGGTACCGACCTTCAACTCGTGGTTGATTCCGCCACACTCACACTTTCCGTGGTCAACAGAAGCCCTGAGGAGAAACTCTCTGTGCTTGTAGAGCATTCGGGGGTGCCTGCCGAGTGGGTAGCGAAACTTCGCGCTCAGTGGGAGCTAATCTTTCACTCGGTCCGACTCGGCTCTATTTAGTGCTCCAACCGGAAATCTGCAGGCTCGCAGTCGAGAAAGGAGCCTCGTGTCTAGCGCAGATGAATCACGTTCGATGGTCGGCCAAGCCGTTTCCTTCCGAGCGACGCCATTGACACTAAGGAACCTATGACCTCCAACATCAACAAAAATGGCCTCACGCGCTGCGCCGGCACCTTGTTGGCGATACATGATCGAAACCACGGCTGCGGGCATGCCCTCGGAGTTTTTGATAGCAGGGTAGGGGATACTGCTTGGTGACAGAAGAATCACTTTTCCATCCCCTCGTGACCTCAACGTCAGCGCTGCTCGAGCTTCACTGGGGAGGAAGACCCAGCAATTCCTGACGTCCTCCCTCGTGTTCGCAGAGTCCTGCCGAGTCTCCGGGACCTGGGTGGTTGGTGCCTCGCTAGAACTGCTGGAACACCCAGCAGTTGTCAGCAGTAGTGCAAGCGAGGCAAGGGCCATCCTAGCGTGCCCAAAACTCTCCACGCGCTACCTGACCTTTACGTAGAAGAAGTCGCCGCCCAACACTCTTGCCTTGCGATAGAACTCTCCCAACCTCGCGCCGAGGCCACGATTATCGGTGGACGATATGTATCTCGCATGACACATGCGAGGCTTCTGTGCGCACCCATCCCACGTGGACGCAAAGGGAAATTCGTCGCAATCCTGTCCTGCTCTCCGCGTTCCACTATTACGACATTCTCTTAGGGCTGCTCGGCGGTTAGCCCGAATGACGGAGGTGGTACCTGTTCTTCTGAGGGCAAAGTCCACCCCAGCCCCGCTGATTCGCTGCGACCTGGCGATGATGGCTGCGCTCTGAGGATATGCCTTCGAGTTGGCGACGAAGCGTGGCCGGTACTTCCAGTAGACGCACCCACGCGTGGCGTAGCGCACCCAGTCACAGCGGATGTCAGGCGGCTTTCGCCTGACCTTGTGATTTCCTGGCGCCGTCCGCGCTGTCCAGTTCACGGTCGTTCGATTCGGATAACGGAGAAGTCGGTGAACGTGGCGCTGCTGCTGGCGATCTCCATGGAACTCTCGACCGTTGCGTCGAGCGCGGTGATTGACACCATGATCGCCGAGACGTTCTGGGTCGGGACACCCGCTTTGCCCAGCGCCGCGTAGGTGCGGGTCTCGTTGGGGGCGAAGGCCTTGGTGTTTCCGCCAACACCTGTTTTGGTGTTAACGATCTCGCTGGAGGGCACAGGGACGAATCGTCCACCGCTTTCCAGCCCCTGAGCCTGAGCGGAACTGACCAGGCCGACGACAGCCGCCGCGACGAGCACCGCAAGAGCGAAAAGAACGATACAGACTCGATGGGCCGCGCTCTGGTTCCAGGGTCGGCCATCGATCCTCAACTGTGTGGGCACGGGTGAGTTCTATTGCGACGGAGGCACCGGGCGTGGCGGAATGGCGAAACTTGCCCTCTCCGGAACTGGCCTTCTTCCCGGCGACCGGGCTTGGCGAGATGCCTCTACGCCGGCGTAGCGCCATCCTGCCGTCTCCACCGCCTTCTCCTGGCTGCCTGGGCCGCCAGCCGTCAGGATGGCTGCATGGCCTACCACGCTGACGACCGCCGCTACGACTCCATGGACTACCGCTTCTGCGGCCGCTCCGGGCTGCAGCTGCCCGTGCTCTCGCTCGGGCTGTGGCAGAACTTCGGCACCGACCGGCCCGAGGAGACCCAGCGGGAGATCCTGCGCACCGCGTTCGACCGCGGCATCACCCACTTCGACCTGGCCAACAACTACGGCCCGCCCTACGGCCGCGCGGAGGAGAACTTCGGCCGCTACCTGCGCGAGGACCTCGCCCCCTACCGGGACGAGCTGATCATCTCCACCAAGGCCGGCTACGACATGTGGCCGGGCCCCTACGGGCAGGGCGGCGGCACGAGGAAGTACGTCCTGGCCAGCCTGGACCAGTCGCTGGCCCGGATGGGTCTGGACTACGTCGACATCTTCTACAGCCACCGCTTCGACCCCGACACCCCGGTCGAGGAGACGATGCGCGCGCTGGACCACGCGGTGCGCAGCGGCCGGGCGCTCTACGTCGGGATCTCGTCCTACTCCCCCGAGCACACGCAGGAGGCGGCGAGCATCGCCCGCGATCTCGGCACGCCGCTGCTCATCCACCAGCCGTCGTACTCCATGCTCAACCGCTGGGTCGAGGAGCGCCTGCTCGACGTGCTGGAGGAGGAGGGGATGGGCTGCATCGGCTTCACCGCGCTGGCGCAGGGGCTGCTGACCGACAAGTACCTCGGCGGCGTGCCGGAGGACTCCCGCGCCGCCCGCGAGGGCTCGACGCTGACCGGGCTGGACGACGCGGTGCTGGAGCGGGTGCGTGCCTTGAACGGGATCGCCGAGCGGCGCGGCCAGTCGCTGGCGCAGCTCGCGCTGCAGTGGGCGCTGCGCGACCCGCGGATGACCTCGCTGGTGATCGGCGCCTCCTCGGTGCGGCAGCTCGAGTCGAACCTGGCGATCCTGGACTCCCCGCCGCTCACCGCGGACGAGCTGGCCGAGATCGACGGGTTCGCCGTCGAGTCGGGGGTGAACCTCTGGGCCTGACCCCCTCACCTACAGTGGCGACGTGAGGGTCGCGCTGGTGCTGGGGGCCGGGGGAGCGCGCGGATACGCGCACCTCGGCGTGGTCGAGGAGCTGCGCGAGCGCGGCCACGAGATCGTCGCGGTGGCGGGTACGTCGATGGGCGCGCTCGTCGGCGGGCTGGTCGCCGCCGGGCGGGACGAGGAGTTCGCGACCTGGGTGCGGACCCTGACCCAGCGCGGCGTGCTCCGGCTGATGGACCCCGCGGGCTTCACCGAGCCGGGCGCGGTGCGCGGCAACCGGGTGATCGAGAAGATCGACGGCATCCTCGGCGAGCTGCAGATCGAGGAGCTGCCGATCCCGTTCACCGCGGTGGCCGCCGACCTGACCACCCGCCGCGAGGTGTGGTTCCAGCGGGGCCCGCTCACGGCCGCGATCCGCGCGTCCATCGCGATCCCCGGTGCCCTGACGCCCGTGGCGATGGGCGGACGGCTGCTCGTCGACGGGGGCATCCTCAACCCGGTGCCGGTCGAGCCGGTGCTCTCGGTGGACGCCGACTTCACCGTCGCCGTCGACCTCGCCGCGCAGGACGCGCTGGAGCGGGCGGTCGGCGGGTCGCCGGTGCGCGAGGAGGCCGACGTCGCGGGCGACACCCGCAGCTGGCTGTCCCGGATCGGCTTTGCCGCGCGCGACCGGGAGACCGCCGCGGAGAAAAAGGCCGCGCGGCGCAACCCCGACACCGACCCCGGCGCGTTCGACGTGATGATGAAGTCCTTCGAGACGATGCAGGAGGCGATGGCGCGCTACCGGGTCGCGGCGAACCCGCCCGACGTACTCGTCCCGGTGCCGCTCCGCTCCGCGCGCACGATGGACTTCCACCGCGCCGAGGAGCTGATCGGGCTCGGCCGCCGGCTCGCCGCGGAGCACCTGGACGCCGCCGGGCACTAGGGTCGGCTCATGGCACGCGAGGAGATCGAGAGCGCCGGGCACGCGGGGACGCTGCGCGGCTACCGCTGGAGCGGCGAGGCCGACCCGAGCTGGGTCGCGGTGCTCGTCCACGGGTACGGCGAGCACGTCGGCCGCTACGAGCACGTGGCCGCGCGGCTGGTCGACGGCGGCGCGGTCGTCTATGCCCAGGACCACGTCGGGCACGGGCGCAGCGACGGGGAGCGGGTGCTGGTGGAGGACTTCGAGCCCGTCGTGGACGACGTACGCCTGCTCGTCCGGCGGGCGAGCGAGGAGCACCCGGGCCTCCCGGTCGTGCTCGTCGGGCACTCGATGGGCGGGATGATCGCGGCCCGCTACACCCAGCGGTTCCCCGACGAGCTGACCGCGACCGTGCTCTCCGGGCCGGTGCTCGGGCGGTGGGCCGCGGTCGAGCAGCTGCTGCCCCTGGAGGAGATCCCGGCGACGCCGATCGACCCGGACACCCTGAGCCGGGACCCCGAGGTCGGCAAGGCATACGACGCCGACGAGCTGGTCTGGCACGGTGACTTCAAGCGGCCCACCCTGGCCGCGCTGGCCGCCGAGATCGACACGATCAACGACGCCGGCGCCCTCGCCGTACCGACCCTGTGGCTGCACGGTGAGGAGGACCAGCTGGTGCCAATCGGGGACACCCGCGACGGCTGGGGGCGGATCCGGGCGGAGGACTCGGAGGAGCGGACCTACCCCGGCGCGCGGCACGAGATCTTCAACGAGACCAACCAGGACGAGGTGCTCGACGACGTGCTGGCGTTCGTGCACCGGCACCTCGGGCGGTCGTGACCCGCCCGCTAGGTTCACGGGTATGACCGACGCGTCCTCCCTGCCCGTCCAGACGCCGCCGCCCGTCGAGGCGCGCAGCTTCACCGACGCGCGCGAGGCGATCGGTGCGCTGCAGGAGATCTACGACCGCAACACCGCCTATCTGCGGGACTCCCTCGCCTCGCTGGCCGCGGGCGAGGCCGAGCCCGACCACCGGTTCGGCGCGTTCTACCCCGAGATCACCGTGGCGACGTCGGTGTCGGGGCAGGTGGACCCGCGGCGCGCGTTCGGGCACCTGCCGGCGCCGGGCACCTACAGCACCACGGTCACCCGGCCCGAGCTGTTCGACGCCTACCTGGCCGAGCAGCTCGAGCGGCTGATGGACATCCACGACATCCCCGTGGTGGTGGGGGAGTCGCGGACGCCGATCCCGATCCACTTCGCGGTGCGTGGCGACCAGTGGGTGAGCGGGGCCGCGCTGAGCGAGCTCGGGCGGCCGCTGCCGGACTTCTTCGACGTGCCCGACCTGGAGTCCACCGAGGACGAGATCGTCAACGGAACCTTCGAGGCGCAGGCCGGCGAGCCGGCGCCGCTCGCGCCGTTCACCGCGCCGCGGATCGACTACTCGCTGCAGCGGCTGGCGCACTACACCGCCACCAAGCCCGAGCACTTCCAGAACCACGTGCTGTTCACCAACTACGGCTTCTACGTCGACGAGTTCCGCGACTTCGCCCGGGAGCTGATGGCCGACGGCGGCGGGGGCTTCGAGTCGTTCGTCGAGCCGGGGACCCAGGGCGGCATGGTCACCCTGGCCGAGGGGACGACGACCGGCGAGCCCCCGGCGCGCGAGCCGCAGATGCCGGCGTACCACCTCACCCGTCCCGACCACAGCGGCATCACGCTGGTCAACATCGGCGTCGGCCCGTCGAACGCGAAGACGATCACCGACCACGTCGCCGTGCTGCGGCCGCACGTGTGGCTGATGCTGGGGCACTGCGCGGGGCTGCGGAACACCCAGCAGCTCGGTGACTACGTGCTGGCTCACGCCTACGTCCGCGAGGACCACGTGCTCGACGACGACCTGCCGGTGTGGGTGCCCATCCCGGCGCTCGCCGAGGTCCAGGTGGCCCTGGAGGAGTCGGTCGCCGAGGTGACCGGGCTGGACGACTGGGAGCTGAAGCGGATCATGCGCACCGGCACCGTCGCCTCCACCGACAACCGCAACTGGGAGCTGCAGGCGACCAGCGGCCCGATCCGCCGGCTCTCCCAGTCGCGCGCCGTCGCGCTGGACATGGAGTCGGCGGCGATCGCGGCGAACGGCTTCCGCTTCCGGGTGCCCTACGGCACGCTGCTCTGCGTCTCGGACCGCCCGCTGCACGGCGAGCTCAAGCTGCCCGGCATGGCCTCGGAGTTCTACCAGCGGCAGGTCTCGCAGCATCTGCGGATCGGCCTGCGGGCGCTGGAGAAGCTGGCCGCGATGCAGCCCGACCGGCTGCACTCCCGCAAGCTGCGCAGCTTCGAGGAGACCGCCTTCCAGTAGAGGTCCCCTCGCTGGTCGACAGGCTCAACCAGGGGTTGCCTGGCGTACCGGCACTGGCAGAAGTCCCACCTCCCCGCCCCGGGCACGCTCAGCAACACCGTCCCAGCCAGGTTCTGCCAGTGTGGCTACGACTCGCCGTGACGGGCTCGGCCCGCGGCGCGGAGGGCGCGGTCGCCCGAGCCGAGCCGGGCCGGCCCCCGACCGTGTGGGATCGGAGCCATCAGATGACCCCGATCCCACACGGTCCACCGAGAGTCGCCCGGCTAGGTGTCCTCGGGTGGGCATCGGCCTGCGGCGGCGAGCAGGGCGGCGAGGGGTGGCGGCGTGGTCGCGGGAGAGAGGCGTACGGCGAGCGCGCGGGCCAGCCGCTCCTTGCGCCCCGAGCCCGACCCGGCGAACCGATGCAGCTGATCGGCCACCGGTCGGTCGCGCCACTCGGGCTGCCGCTGCAGGGTATGGAAGCGGGCCAGCTCGCCGAGCTGGTCGACCGCGTCCAGCACAGTGTCGGTGCCCAGCGCCCGGATCAGCTCGTCCTCCAGATCGCTCTCACAGACGAAGAAGCCGTGGGTCCCCAGCGCCTCCGCACCGGGCACGTCCCACCCGCGCCGCCGGACCGCGCGGAGCAGGATCCCGACCTCGCCGCCGTCGACCAGCCCGAGGATCGTCGTACCGTCACACGCGTTGCGGGCGAGCTCGCGCGCGAAGTTGGTGACGCCGCCGATCGCGAGGACGCGCGCTCGCACGCACTGGTCGAGGAGGAGGTGCTCCACCACCACGGCATCGCTGCGGCCTTCGACCAGGATCACCACCGGCATACCGGCGAGCCTGCCAAGCCGGCCGGTGGGCGTCCATCGGGTTGTGGTCTCGACGGGCTCGACCACCGAAGGGGTTCGACCGGCGCGTGGGTGGTCTCGACGGGCTCGACCACCGAAGGGGTTCGACCGGCGCGTGGGTGGTCTCGACGGGCTCGACCACCGAAGGGGTTCGACCGGCGCGTGGGTGGTCTCGACAGGCTCGACCACCGAGGGGAGGCTCGACCACCGAGGGGAGGCTCGACCACCGAGGGGAGGCTCGACCACCGAGGGGAGGCTCGACCACCGAGGGGAGGCTCGACCACCGGGGGGAGGCTCGACGGCCGAGGGGCGCGTCTCAGGCGTCGTTGGCGCAGCGGAACCCGAGGTTGCCCGAGGCGGACTCGGCGGTGTTGGCCGACCGGGCGGCGACCCGGTACCGGTGACAGTAGGAGTCGTGGCACAGATACGACCCGCCCCGCATCACCCGCAGGACCTCGCCACCGGACGCGTCGCTGCCCGGCGCCACCGGGTCGGTGACCGGCGCGGAGGCGGCGCGGTCGGCGTACGTCGTCGGCGAGAACCGGTCCGCGCACCACTCCCACACGTTCCCCGCCATCTGGTGCAGGCCGTAGCCGTTCGGCCGGAACGACTTCACCGGCGCCGTGGTGAGCCAGCCGTCCTCGGCGGTGTTGTGCTGGGGGAAGCGTCCCTGGAAGATGTTCAGCCGCCATCGGCCGCGGTCCATCAGCTCATCCCCCCACGGGAAGCGCGCGCCGGCGAGGCCGCCGCGGGCGGCGTACTCCCACTCCGCCTCGGTCGGCAGCCGCTTGCCCGCCCAGGCGCAGTAGGCCTGCGCGTCCTGCCAGGTCACCTGGACCACCGGATGCTGCGGCCGGTCGCCGATGCCGGAGCGCGGCCCGCCCGGGTGCCGCCAGTCCGCGCCCTTGACCACCAGCCACCACGGCGTGCCGTCGGCGCGGCCGACCACGTCGCCCGGCGCGGCCTCGGCGGCCAGGTGGAAGACCGCGGAGAGCCCGAGCTGCTCGGCCTCGGTGACATAGCCGGTCGCCTTCACGAAGGTCGCGAAGGCGGCGTTGGTCACTGCCGTCTCGTCGACGAGGTACGGCGAGACCCGGACCGCGTGCGCCGGTCCCTCGCCGTCGGCGGCGTACCCCTCGCCGAAGGCGTCGCCCATGGTGAACTCCCCGCCCGGGATCGGTCGCTGGCCCCGGGTGCTGCGCTCACCCCGCGACGGGACGCGGGACGGGGCGGGGGCCGCCTCGGTCGCGGGGGCGCCGGTGGCGGCGCCGGCCGGAGCACAGCAGGGGGAGCGGGGAGTGGGGTCAGGCGACGGACTCACGCATCAGCCTCTCGGCGCGACGGACGACGGAGGGGAAGGTGGCGGCCACGTCGTTCTGCTCGCTGAGGTCGCGGTTGAGCTGGAACAGCTGGGTCGCTCCCCGGTCGTGCCGCACGGCCTTCCACTGTCCGAAGCGTACGGCCTCGTCGAAGCCGCCCTCGGGGAACTGCCAGTACAGGTAGTCGTGCGTGGGCTGCTCCCCGCCGACGAAGGTCGGCGCGAAGGAGATCCCGTCCAGGCCGTCGGGGATGCTCGCGCCGCCGAGCTCGGCGAAGGTCGGGAGCAGGTCCCAGACCGCGATCGGGGTCCGCACCGCCGTGCCCGGCGCGGGCGAGGCGTCCGTGCGCAGCGCTGGCGGGATGCTCGCGACCATCGGCACCCGGATGCCGCCCTCGTAGACGTCGCGCTTGATCCCGCGCAGCGGCCCGTTGCTGTCGAAGAACTCCGCGTCGTGCGGGAGGTTGCTCCCCACGTGGCCGTAGCTCGCGCCCTCCTGGTGCGGGCCGTTGTCGCTGACCACCAGCACGACGGTGTTGTCCGCCAGCCCGTTGCGCTCCAGTCGGTCCATCAGCAGCCCCACCTGGGTGTCGGTCCAGGTCACCTGCGCCGCGTGGTTGCGCTCGCCCTCGGGCCACGGCCGGTCGGAGTAGGGCGCGTCGGACGGGATCTCGTTCGGCGCGTGCGGGGTGGTGTAGGAGACGTCGAGGAAGAACGGCTCGTCGGCGCCGACGTCGTCGAGGAACCGCAGCGCCTCCTCGGTGATCAGCGTGCCGGCGTAGGTGACGTCGGCCCCGGCGTTCTCGGGATACTCCACGCGGGTGTGGTCGCTCCAGAGGTACGTCGGCCAGTAGTCGTGGGCGTGCAGGTGCGTGATGTAGCCGAAGAACCGGTCGAACCCCTGTCGCAGCGGATGGCTCGCGCTGTCGCCGCGGTCCGGGCCGAAGCCCCACTTGCCGATGATGCCGGTGGTGTAGCCGGCACCCTGCAGCACCTCCCCGATCGTGACGTCCTCGGGCAGGAAGCCCCGCCCGGCCTGGGAGTTCTGCTTCACCCGAGCGTGTCCGGTGTGCAGCCCGGTGAACAGCGAGCAGCGGGTCGGCGCGCAGGTCGGGGTCGCATAGGCCTGGTCGAAGCGCAGGCCGTCGGCGGCGATCCCGTCCAGGACCGGCGTCTGAAGCACCTCCTGGCCGTAGGCGCCGACCTCGCCCCAGCCGAGGTCGTCGACGACGACGAGCAGGAAGTTCGGCCGCCGAGCCGGTACGCCGGCACTCGAGGCGGTCTCGGCGGCGGAGGCGGGCTGCCGGGAGCCGGCGTAGCCCGCGATCGCGGTCGCGGCGAGCCCGCCCCCGAGAAGCGTGCGGCGCCCGAGACGCGAGCTGGAGGGGAGTTCGTGGTTGAGGGAGGTCATGCGGACTGATACTAGAGTAATCCACTCCAGTTACTACATAGGCCCCCTCCGGTGGGTCCTCACAGCGAGGCGACCAGCATGATCCCGGCGAAGACGACGCCGGTGGTCAGCATGGTGACGGCGGTGTAGCCCAACACGTCGGAGGTTCGCAGCCGCGCGATCGCCAGGAGCGGCAGGGCCCAGAACGGCTGGATCATGTTGGTCCACTGGTCGCCGTACGCCACCCCCATGATCACGATGGCGGGGTCGACGCCCAGCTGGTTGGCCGCGTCGAGGAAGATCGGGGCCTGCACGGCGAACTGGCCGCCGCCGCTGGGGACGAACAGGTTGATCAGGCCACCGGAGAGGAAGGCCCAGAGGCCGAGGGTGTGCTCGTTGGCGATGCCCACGAAGAAGTCGGCGAAGATCTCGATCAGCCCGGTCGCGGTCATCATGCCGAGGATGCCGGCGTAGAGCGGGTACTGCAGCAGGATGTCGCCGACGTTGCGGGCCGCCGAGACGACCAGCCTGCCGAGCTCGGCCGGTGAGCGCACCAGCAGCATGACCAGGCACAGGAACGTCCAGTTGACGATGTCCAGGGTGAGCGCGAAGCCCTCCTGGGAGTACCAGATGACCAGGTAGGCGAGCAGCGCGAGACCGAGCGCGAGGGTGATGATCCGGCTGGAGTCCAGCCGCTCGGCCGGCGTCGGACCCTCGTCGCCGTGGGTGTCGATCAGACCGCCCTCCTCGGGGTCGGAGAGCCGCGCGCCCTCGGGCAGCTCGACGACCTTCTCGCCCGGGCCCGGTCGCATCGCCACCACGGTCGCGACCACGACGGCCACCGCCACCACGATCCCGACCAGGTTCCACCAGGAGAAGATCGTCTCGGTGACGGGGATGATCCGGCCGACCTGGCTCTCCACGAAGCTGCCCGGCGTGGCCGCCGCGAGCGGGCCGGACCCGCTGTAGCCCATGTGCCAGACCACGAAGCCGCTGTAGCCCGAGGCCACGAGCAGCGGGAAGTGCAGCTTGAGTCCGCGCCGCCGGCCGCTCTCGGCCACCTCGATCGACAACAGCGCCGCCACGACCAGCCCGAGACCCCAGGTGATGAGCGAGGCGATCGCCGCGCACAGCGCGACGAAGCCGTAGGCCTGCGCGGGCGTGCGCGGCACGTTGCCCGCGGCGGTCAGGAGGCGCCGTACCGGACCGGTGTTCGCGAGCATGTGCCCCAGCAGCAGCACCAGCGCCATCTGCGTCATGAACGCCAGCAGCCCGATCAGCCCGTCGCCCCACGCGCGGGTCACCTCGACCGGGCCGGAGTCGGTGAGCGTCAGCGCGAGTACGGCGACCACCGCGGTCAGCACGACCGCGAAGGTCAGCGCGCCGGGCAGGTAGCGCTCGCCCAGGCGGACGAGCGGTCGGGACAGGGTCTTGAGCACGGCAGCCTCCCGGGGGTGGGTCGATCGGCTCAGCCTAGGCCAGGACGGGACGGCGAATCCTCGGCGCGAGCCGCTGGTGTGACCTATGCTGCGGGAGCAATGAAGGGTTGTCTGCTCGTCGGCGCGATCAGCGTCGCGATGCTCGGTGTGGTTCTCGGGGTCATGGTCTGGGGCATGGAGCGTGGAGCCGACTCCGATGCGGCGTTCACCCGCGCCGCGAAGTCCCAGGTCCTCGACGGCAGGCCGGAGAAGAACTACAAGTACTCACCCTCCAACGGTCAGCAGGTCCGCTACCGCTACACGTTCGGCGGGCAGACGTACACCGACACGGGGTGGGTCTCGCAGACCGCGTGGGAGGAGTTCGGCCTCGAAGTTCGCGTGTGCGTCAACCCCGACGACCCCGCCTCACACGTCGTCATCCTCCGGCCCAACGCCCGTTGCGGAGAGGGGAATGTCGGGGCCGACGGCCATCAGCGCGCCCAGAGGGTCGGGACGGGCCGTGGCTGACGTGCTGAGGTGGGCCGGCGCCGCGGCGGCCGTCACGCTGCTCGCAGGCTGTGGCGCCAACAACCCGTCGACAGGCGATGAGGCGACGACGCCACCCTCGACCGAAGGGAACGCCGTCGGGCCGTTGACCGACGTGGCCGATCCCGGCGACGACCTCCTGGACAACGCTCGACGCGGCGTGGTCCTCACCGGCACCGACACCAACGTCAGCTGGCGCCTCCCCGAGGACTGCTACGAGAGCCTGGACTCCCAACAGGCCGCTTGCGACGCCGACGGCGGGACCTACGAGCTGGTCGTGGGCGGCAAGCCCGGCGTGGACGTCGCCACCGCCGCCGAGGAGCAACTCGCCCGGACGGCGCAGGATGGCCAGTCGACCGAACCGCGGAAGATCACCGTGGGGCGGTTGCGACTTCACCGTGATCGAGTACGGCGGCGACGGGGGGAGCGTCACCACGTTCCTGCACCGGCCTCCCCGGGTGGACGCGACCTACGCGGTCATCTTCACCGCCCCGGACCGGCTGGCCGACGTACCCCAGGAAAGGCTGGACGAGGTCTACCAGATGCTCGGGGCATTGGAGTTCGAGCCGGCCGAGGACTCCCTCGGCTGATCCGCGCTGGTCGGCTACTCGCCTGAGAACTCCGCGCAGGTGGTTCCCGGGTCGGGCAGGCGCGAGTCGTTGAGGTTGTCGGGGTCGACGCAGGTGATGTCGATGTCGGGGAAGACGTCCGGGTCCATCGTCTCCGACCCGCGATAGGCCTGCCCGTCGACTCGATAGGTGTACCGGGCCAGGTCGAGGCTGCCGTCGATGTTGACCTGACGCAGGTTCTCGACCGGCACCTCGAGCGTGTAGCGGGACAGGTCGGAGCGGTTCATCACCAAGAGCCAGAAGGCCCCGCAGAGGAGCCCGAAGATGACCAGCATGAACAGACAGCCGCCGAGGTTGCTCCTCCTGGCCACAGCACTGCCTCACTCCCGAGTCGATGTCTCACCGGTGACCGTAGTCGGTCCCGGGACTGACTAGAGTCACCCCACGACGACGCTGGGAGGCGGAATGCGTGGACGGTTCGTGGGCTCGGCCGTGCTGACGGTCACGCTCGCTCTCCTCTCCGGCTGCGGGTCGAACTCCGACAACCCGTCGGGGGTGACCGGCACCGCCTCGGTCGACCCGGCGGACCCGGGCGAAGACCTCTTGGGAGGGCGAGAGCAGTCCGTGGTCATCGAGGGGACCGACCTCGAGGCCACCTGGCGGCTCCCCGCCGACTACGAGCCCGAGAACGACCAGAAGGCGGTCCTGGACACCGAGGACGCGCAGTACGTCGTGATCATCGGGGCCAAGCCCGGGATCTCCGAGAAGCGCGCGGCCGCCTTCGAGATGAAGGGCGAGGGCGGGAAGCTGCGGACCGCCCGGGAGCAGGTCACGGTCGACGGGCGCCGCTTCACCCTGGTGCGCCAGGACTCCGAGGACCTCAGCGCCTGGATCTACCTGCACCAGCCGCCGAAGGAGAAGGACACCTGGGCGGTGCTGTTCTACGCCGGACAGCCCGCGGCCGACGTACCCCAGGAGCGGCTGGACGAGGCCCTGCAGATCGTCGGGTCCTTCGACCTCGGGCCCGCGCCCGCCGCTGGCTGACGCCCCGGCTCACTGCAGCCGGAGGAACTCCAGGTGCCGCTCGTAGGCGTCCAGGCAGTCGTGGATGACCTGGGCGCGGGTGTAGCCCATGACGTCGTAGTCCTGCCCGCCGTCGGTCAGGTGGACCTCCAGTCGCGCATAGCGGTCGCGGTTGCCGATCATCCGGCCGCCGTACGTCGGCACCGGATGCAGGCCGACCTGGACCCGATAGAGGAAGGGGTGCGGGTCCTCCAGAGTCCGCAGCTCCACGAAGCCGCCGCCGTCGGGGTGGTCCTCGTCGGGCTCGGCCACGCCGCGCTCGCACTCCGCGGCCACCCCGCGGGCGCTGAGCTCTTCGGCGACGTCGATCAGCGCCGGCTCCACGACCCGGGTCAGGTAGGCCTCCGCGTCGTCGAGGTCGACGAAGTTCGTCGCGCGCGCGATCCTCGCCTTCCACGACTCGCGCTCGGTGTGCTCGCCCGGGATGTGGGTCATGTGGTGGGTGGCGCTGCCGGAGTCCATCCGCTGCAGCTCCACGCGCAGTGCCTTGTGCAGGCCGAACATGACCAGCACCAGGACGATCGCGAACGGCAGGCCCATGATGACCGTGGCGTACTGCAGGGCGTAGATGCCGCCCACCGCGAGCACGGCGATGGTCAACAGGCCGGTCGCCGCGGCCCAGACGATCCGCAGCCACGGGGCGCAGTCCTCCTGCACGTGCCGCAGCTGGGAGCACAGGTTGCCCATCACCAGGGCGCCGGAGTCGGCGGAGGTCACGTAGAAGAGCAGGCCCACGAACGTCGCGATGAGCACCACCAGGCCGGCTGCGGGGTAGTCCTGCACCAGCATGAAGAAGCCGCGGCCGTCGTACTCCTGCGCCGCGGCGGCGAAGTCCGCGTCGCCGCCCCGCACGCGGTCCAGGGCCGCGTTGCCGAAGATCGAGACCCACATGACGATGTAGGCGAAGGGGATCACCATCGTGCCGGCGACGAACTGCCGGATCGTGCGGCCGCGGGAGATCCGCGCGAGGAAGAGCCCGACGAACGACGCCCACGCCACCCACCAGGCCCAGAAGAACAGGGTCCACAGGTTCATCCACTCGTTGGCCCCGTCGAAGGCCATCGTGTCCATCGTCATCCCCGGGAACCCGGCGACGAAGTCGCCGACGTTCATCACGATGCCCTCGAGCAGCATCTCCGTCTTGCCGGTGATCAGGACCCACGCGGCAAGACCGAGGGCCAGGATCACGTTCAGCTGGGAGAGGAAGCGGATGCCCTTGTCGACGCCGGTCGTCGCCGAGATGGCCGCCATGGTGACGGCCAGCACGACCAGCCCGATCTGCGCGCCCACGCCCTGCTGGATGCCGAAGAGCTCGCCCAGGCCGAAGTTGAGGAAGACCACGCCGATGCCCAGGCTGGTCGCGACGCCGAAGATGGTGCCGAGCACCGCGGCGGTGTCGACCGCGTGCCCCAGCGGCCCGTCGATCCGCTTGCCGAAGATCGGGGCGAGCGCCGAGCGCACCGCCAGCGGGAGGTTGAGCCGGTAGGCGAAGAAGCCGAGCGCCATCCCCATGAGGGCGTACATGCCCCACCCGGTGATGCCGTAGTGGAACAGCGTCCACACGGTCGCCTCACGGGCGGCCTCGACCGTCTCGGCCTGGCCGGTCGGCGGGGCGACGTACTGCGTGACCGGCTCGACCACGGAGAAGAACATCACGTCGGTGCCGATGCCGGCGGCGAAGAGCATCGAGGCCCACGCGAACGTGGAGAACTCCGGTCGGGAGTGCGCCGGGCCGAGCCGCAGCGTGCCGTAGCGCGACAGCCCGAGGTAGAGCACGAACACCAGGATCGCCGTGCCCAGGGCGATGTAGAACCACCCGAACGCGCCGCCGACCCACACGGTCCAGTTGTAGATCGTGTCGTAGGCGGCCGTGGGCTTCCAGATCGCCCAGCCGGCGACGAGGAGTACGCCGACCATGGCGGCGATGAACACCGGCCACTTCACCGGCGGCTGACCGGGCGGCAGCGGCGCCGAGGGCGGTGTGGGTGAGCCGGCGACGGTCGACGTTGTGGTGGTCATGTGCGCTCCTCGTGGCGGGCAGGTCGGGCACCCGAGGCGCTCGGCGGGTCGGTGGTGGCGTCCCACGCGTTGTTGCGGGGGTCACCCGGAGGATAGAGCGGAAGCCCCTCGCCGTGCCGGTACCACGGGACCTCCAGCGGGTCGAGCGGCGTGTTCCCGGCGATCAGGTCCGCCGCCTTCTCCGCGGTCATCATCACCGGCGCGTAGATGTTGCCGTTGGTGACGTAGGGGAAGACTGACGCGTCCACCACGCGCAGCCCCTCGGTGCCGTGGACCTTCATCGACGCCGGGTCCACGACCGAGGCGTCGTCGGTGCCCATCTTCGCCGAGCAGGAGGGGTGGAGCGCCGTCTCGGCGTCGCGGGCGACCCAGTCCAGGATCTCCTGGTCGGTCTCCACCGACGGTCCCGGTGAGATCTCCCCGCCGCTGAAGGGCGCGAAGGCCGGCTGGTCCAGGATGTTGCGGGCGGCGCGGATCATCTCGATCCACTCCCGCCGGTCGGTCTCGGTGGAGAGGTAGTTGAACAGGATCGAGGGGTGCTCGTAGGGGTCGGCGGAGCGGATGTTCACGTGGCCGCGGGTGTCGGCGTACATCGGGCCGATGTGCACCTGGTAGCCGTGGATGCCGTGCTCGGACTCGGCGGGCTTGCTGCCGTCGTACCGGATCGCGATCGGCAGGAAGTGGAACATCAGGTTCGGCCAGGCGACCTCGTCGTTGGAGCGGATGAAGCCGCCGGCCTCGAAGTGGTTCGACGCGCCGACGCCGCTGCGACCGAAGAGCCACTCGGCGCCGATCCGCGGCTTGTGGTGGTGGGCCAGCCACGGCGCGATCGACACCGGCTGCGTGCTGGAGTGCTGGACGTAGACCTCGAGGTGGTCCTGCAGGTTCTGCCCGACGCCGGGCAGCTCGACCCGGGTCTGTACGCCGGCCGCGGCGAGGACCGCGGGATCGCCGACGCCGGCCAGCTGCAGCAGCTGCGGGCTGTTGAACGCGCCGCCGCAGAGGATGACCTCGCCGGCCTCGACGCTGCGGTGCAGCCGCCCGCCGCGGGTGTAGTCGACGCCGGTGGCGCGGTTGCCCTCCATCCGCACGCCCGTGACCATCGCCAGGGTCTCGACGCTGAGGTTCTTCCGGTGGCGGACCGGGTGCAGGTAGGCGCGCGCGGCCGAGAGCCGGCGGCCGCGGTGCACGTTGCGGTCGAACTTGGCGAAGCCCTCCTGGCGGTATCCGTTGACGTCGTCGGTCAGCGGGTACCCGGCCTCCTGGACCGCCTCGAAGAAGGCGCCGAACAGGGGCGTGTTCGCCGGGCCGCGCTCGAGCACCAGCGGCCCCGACCCGCCGCGCCACGCGTTCGCCCCGGTGCTGCCGTCCTCCAGCAGCACCGTCTCCATCCGCTTGAAGTAGGGCAGGCAGTGCGCGTAGTCCCAGCGCTCCATGCCCTGGTCGCCGGCCCAGCGCTGGAAGTCCATCGGGTTCCCGCGCTGGAAGATCATCCCGTTGATCGAGGACGAGCCGCCGAGCACCTTGCCCCGGGCGTGGTAGACCCGGCGGCCGTTCATGTGCGGCTCGGGGTCGGACTCGTACTTCCAGTCGTAGAGCCGGTTGCCGATCGGGTAGGGCAGTGCCGCCGGCATGTGGATGAACGGGTCCATCCGGAAGTCGCTGCGGCCGGCCTCGAGGACCAGCACCTTCGCCGACGGGTCGGAGCTGAGCCGGTTGGCCAGCGCGGAGCCGGCCGAGCCGCCCCCGACGATCACGTAGTCATAGCGCTCGCTCACTGCGTTCCCTCCTCCTCGCCGGCCGCGTCCCGGTCGGCGAACCAGCCGGCCTTCGCCGGCCGGGTGTTGTGCCAGACGTGCTTGGTCTCCAGGTACTCCTCCAGCCCGGCGCTGCCGAGCTCGCGACCGTTGCCGGACTGCTTGTACCCGCCCCACTCCGCCCCGGCGACGTAGGGGTGGTAGTCGTTGATCCAGATCGTGCCGTGCCGCAGCCGCGCCGCGACCCGCTCGGCGCGACCGGAGTTCTCCGTCCACACCGCGCCCGCCAGGCCGTAGATCGTGTCGTTGGCGATCTTCACCGCCGCGTCCTCCGCCTCGTCGGCGTCGCTGCCGCTGAACGTCTCCACGGTCAGCACCGGGCCGAAGGACTCGTCGTGCACGGCGCGCATGTCGGCGGTGCAGTCGTCCAGGATCGTGGGGAGGTAGTAGTAGCCGTTCTCGTACTCCTCGCCCTCGGGGCGGCGGCCTCCGGTGCGGAGCACCGCGCCGTCCTCGAGCGCCTCGGCGACGTACCTCTCCACCTTCTCCCGGTGCTGCTCGCTGATCAGCGGCCCGGTCTCGGCGTCGGGGTCGAAGGGGCCGCCCAGCCGGATCCCCTCGGCGCGACGTACCAGCTCGTCGACCACCTGGTCGTGGATGCTCTCCTCGACCACCAGGCGGGCGCCGGCCGAGCACACCTGCCCGGAGTCGAGGAAGATCGCGGTGAGCGCGTTGTCGATCGCGGCCGGCAGGTCGGCGTCGGCGAAGATCACGTTCGGGTTCTTGCCGCCGAGCTCCAGCGCGACCCGCTTCACCGTGTCGGCGCCCGCGCGCATGATCGTCTTGCCGGTGACCAGGCCGCCGGTGAAGGAGACCAGGTCGACCCGCGGGTCGGTGGTCAGCGCGGGGCCGACGTCGGCGCCGGCCCCGGTGATGAGGTTGGCGACGCCGTCGGGGAGGCCCTCCTCGGCGAGTGCCTTCATCAGCCATACCGAGGTGGACGGGGTCAGCTCGCTCGGCTTGAGGACGAACGTGTTGCCGGTGACCAGGGCCGGCGCGACCTTCCACGAGGTCTGCAGCAGCGGGAAGTTCCACGGCGTGATGAGCGAGCAGACGCCCACCGGCTCGTGCACGATCCGGCTGGACACGTGCGCGTTGCCGGTGTCGACGACCCGGCCGGCGCCGCTGGTCGCGATGTCGGCGAAGTGGCGGAAGACGCTGATCACGTCGTCCATATCGATCATCGCCTCGACCAGCCGCTTGCCGGTGTCCAGCGCCTCGAGCCGGGCCACCTCCTCCTTGTTCGCCTCGAGCCGGTCCGCGACCCGGCGGACGAGGGCGGCCCGCTCCGGCGTGGAGGTGGAGGGCCAGGGGCCGTGGTCGAACGCCTCGCGCGCGGCGGCGACGGCGTCCCGGGCGTCGGCCTCGCCGGCCTCGGAGACGACCGCGACCTCCGATCCGTTCGCCGGGCAGTTGATGGTGCGGGTCTCCCCGCTCGCGGCGGCACGCCAGGCCCCGCCGATGAACAGCGTCTCCATCGGTCCCTCTCGTGGTCGTGGGTGTGACGTTGCAGTCTGGCAGCACCCGCGCGCCCCCCGCGACCCCTCGGGTGGTGGGGGACGTTTCCCCGGTTCACCGGGTTTCAGTGAACTTGTCGGCTGAAATTTCAGCCGACAAGCGGCAGTTTCGCCGGTGAACCGGTGAAACGTGCGGCCCCGGCCCCCTCACACGACCGGCTGAGCGTGCAGCCGCTGGACCGACCACGAGCCGCGCTGGCGGCGTACTGCCCAGACGGCGACCAGCAGCGCGCCGACCAGCCAGGTGAGCAGCACCGCGAGCGGCACCGCCAGCTCCACCGAGCCGCCGGCGATCACCGAGCGGAACGCGCTGACGGCGTAGCTCAGCGGCAGCCAGGGGTGCGCGGCCTGGAAGAAGTCCGGCGTGCTCTCCACGGGGTACGTCGCCCCCGCGGCCGCCAGCTGCAGCACCAGCAGCAGCATCCCGACGAACCGTCCGGGCGCACCGAGCAGCGCGACCAGCGCGAAGTTGATCGCCACGAACGCCAGGGACGCCGTGATCGCGATCGCCGCGAAGCCGCCCATCTGCGGGATCTTCAGGTCCATGCCCCAGACCATCACCGCGGCGAGCACCCCCACCTGGACCAGCCCGAGCAGCGCCCCGGGGAGGTAGCCCGCGAGCGCGACCCGCCAGGCCGGCGCGCTGGACGCGACCGTGCGCGGGGACAGCGGCCGGAGCACCATGTAGAGCGCCATCCCGCCGACCCAGAGAGCCAGCGCGAGGAAGTACGGCGCCAGCGAGTAGCCGAATGCCGGCACCTCGTTGGCCCGCGACGAGGCCGTCGTGATCGGGGTGGAGACCACGTCGGCGAGCTGCTCGCGCTGCTGCTTGTCGTACGTCGGGACCTCGCCGGCCCCCTCGGTCAGCCCGTTGGCGAGCTTGCGGGAGCCGTCGGCCAGCTGCGCGGAGCCGTCGGCCACCTCGGACGCGCCGCCGGCGAGCCGGTTCGCGCCGTCGCGGGCGTCGGAGGCCCCGGCGGCGAGCTGATCCGCCGCACCGGCCGCCTGCGAGGCGCCGGTCGAGAGGTCCCCGGCTCCGGAGGCGAGCCGGTCGGCCCCGGACGAGAGCCGGTCCGCGCCCGCGGACGCGTCGGCGATCCCGCGCACGAGCGGGCCGGTGCCGGAGGCCAGGCGGTCCAGGCCGTCCTGGAGCCGGGCGCCGCCGGCGGCGAGCCGCTGCCCGCCGGCCTGCAGGTCGCGGCCACCGGAGGCGAGCTCGCCGGAGCGGTCCGCCAGCTCGGTCGCACCGTCGGAGAGGTCCGAGGCGCCGGAGGCGAGGTCGTCGGCGCCGGTGGCCACCTGGTTCGCCCCCGCCTCGAGCGGGTCGAGCCCGGCGGCCAGGCCGCCCGCGCCCTGGCGCAGCTCCCCGGACCGGGAGGACACGGCGGCCAGCCGCTGGCAGAACTCCGGCGCCGCGCCCGAGGCCGCGCAGTTGGCCGACAGCGCGTCCACGCCGCCGGTGTAGGCGGTCACCCCGCCGGCGAGCCGGTCCGCGCCGGCGTTGGCCGTGTCCAGCCCCCCGGCGACCTCGCCGGCCCCGGTGGAGAGCCGGTTCGCCCCGCCCTCGAGCCGGTCGGCGCCGGCGGAGAGCTGCCGCAGCCCGTCGGCGAAGCGGGTCGCGCCGTCGCCCAGCCGGGCCGCGCCGTTGCCGAGCTCGGTCGCGCCGTCGGTGACCTGCCGGGCGCCGTCGGCCAGCGCCTTGGTCTGCGCCGGCAGCTGCGAGGTGCGGTCGTGCATGGTGTCCAGCCCGGAGGAGAGGCGGCCCGCGCCGGCGGAGAGCTCGCTCGCGCCCGAGGAGAGCCGGTCGGCCCCGCCCGAGAGCCGGCCGACCCCGTCGGCGAGCTGCGCCGAGCCGGACGCCAGCTCGCCCAGGCCGTCGGCGAGCTCCGCCGTACCGTCGTCGAGGCGAGCGGAGCCCTTCGCCAGGTCCGCCGCACCGTCGGCGACCGACCCCGCGCCGTCTGAGGCGTCGGCCAGTGAGGTGTGCATGCCGTTGAAGCCGAGATAGACCTGGTCGAGGTACTGCCGGGTCACCCGGTCGCCGGTCTCGTCCATCACGTTCTGCCCGATGGTGTTGGCGATCGAGCCGGAGAGGTAGCTGATCGCGTCGTTGGTCTGCAGGTCCATCCGGGCCGCGCGGGCGGTGTCCGCGTCGTCGGTCGAGGTCACGTCCTTGGACATGTCCTTCGGCAGGGTCAGGACGGCGTAGTAGTCGCCGTCGGCCAGGCCCTTCTTCGCCTCCGCGGCCGAGGTGACCTCCCAGTCGAGGTTGCGCGGGTCGTCGCTGGTGACCAGGGAGCCGGCGATCGCGCGGCCGATCGCGACCGGCTGCTTCTTGCCGTTCTCGCCCTTCACCTGGACGACCCGGTCGTTGTTGACGATGGCCGCGGGGACCTGGTCCATCTCCTGGTTGACGTCGAGGTTCGCCCAGGTCAGCAAGCCGGCGTAGATCGCCGGCACCAGCACCAGGGCCACCAGCACGACCCGGGCCGGGCCGCGGAAGCGGGACAGCTCGGTGCTGCTCATCGGGGGAAGGAAACGCATCAGAGGACCGCCTTCGGGTCGGAGGTCTGCAGGGTCAGGTCGACGACGCGCACGCCGTCGGGAACGGTGTCGGGGTCGGTGGTGACCGCGATGACGGAGGTACGGCGGCCCGCCGCATGCCGCGGCTCGACCGTGCGCACCGCGTGCTCGCAGGCGGCCCACCAGGCCCGCTGCTCGGCGTCGGTGCGGAGCGTGGAGACGTCGTCGGCCACGACCAGCTGCGGAGCCGACGCGAGCGCCAGCGCCAGGCCGAAGAGCCGGCGCTGCAGGTCGGTGAGCTCGCCGACGTCGGTCGACCCGGTGGGGTCGGTCTCGGGCAGGGCGGCCGGGGCCTCGGCCCGGGCGGCGGCCAGGAGGTCGCCGTACAGGCTCAGCGCGGAGCGCAGGCGTCGCCGGCCGACCCACGGACGCAGCGAGGACGCGGCGAGCCGCTCGGCCACCAGGTGCTCCAGGTCCAGCCGCGGGTCGAGGTCGTTGAGCCCGGGGATCTCCGCGAGCCCGACCTCCCGCTGGACCAGCGCCGCCTGCTCGGGCAGCAGCCCGCCGGCCACCTCGACAAGCCCGCCGTTGAGAGGGATCCGCCCGGCGAGCGCGAGGAGCAGGGTGGTCTTGCCCGAGCCGCGGGGGCCGGTCAGCGCGACGACCTCGCCCTGGTCCACGTCCAGCGTCACCTCGTCCAGCACCCGGCCGCGCGGGCCGTCGAGCACCAGCGCCTCGGCGGTCACCACCCGCTGTGGGGCGCTCTCCGAGGGCCGGGTCGCCTCCAGCTGGCGGCGCAGTCCGGCTCCCTCGACGTCGAGGTCGGGCAGCCGCTCGCCGAGCCGCCGGGGGAAGGCCCACGAGCGGTGACCGAGCATCGAGAGCACCGCGGGCACGGCGATCATCCGGATCACGAACGCGTCCGCGGTGACCCCGACGGCCAGCGCGAGGGCCATCGGCTTGATCGTCGCGTCGCCCTCGGGGATGAAGGCGGCGAAGACGCCGATCATGATGATCGCGGCGCCCGCGACGACCGGGGCGGCGGCCACGAAGCCGCGCTCGACGGCGCCCCGGGGATCGCGGGTGTGCGTGTAGTCCTCGTGCATCCGGGCGGTGATGAAGACCTGGTAGTCCATCGCCAGCCCGAACAGCACGCCCATCAGGATGATCGGCAGGAAGCTCAGCACCGGGCCGGTGCGGGTGACGTGCAGCAGGTCGGCGAGGTAGCCCTGCTCGAAGACCAGGCTCACCGCGCCGAACGCGGCCCCGAGGGAGAGCAGGTAGCCCAGCGCGGCGGTGAGCGGGACGACGAGGGAGCGGAACACGATCGCCAGCAGCACGACCGAGAGCCCGACGACCACGACCCCGAAGGGGATCAGCGCGTCCGCGAGCCGCTGGGAGACGTCCAGCCCGACCGCGGTCTGACCGGTCACGGACATGTCGAAGTCGTAGCGGTCCTCCAGCCGGTCCGTCTGCGCCCGCAGTCGCTCCACCAGGTCGGTGGTGGCCGGGTCCTGCGGCCCGGTCTCGGGGACGAGGACGACGACGCCGTACTCCCCCGAGCGGTTCGGCGTGGCCAGCGCCACCCGCTCGACCCCGTCGACGCGCGCGAGGGAGTTGCCGATCTCCTCCATGTCGGCCAGCGGGTCGGTGCTGGAGATCAGCTCCACGCTGACCAGCAGGGGTCCGTTCGCGCCGGGGCCGAACTCCTCGTCGATGATGTCGTAGGCCTTGCGCTGGGTGGTGTCGGTGGGCGAGCTGCCCGCGTCGGGCAGCGCGAGCTGGAGCCCGGCCGAGGGCAGGGCGAGCGCGCCGAGCCCGACCACCACGAGCAGCAGCGTCACCAGCGGCCGGGCGGTGACGACGCGGACCCAGGTGAGCCAGAAGCCGCGGCGCTCGCGGGTCTTCCGCGGAGTACGGCGGAGCAGGCGCCGGCGCGGTGCGCGCCGTGCCTTCGGGGTCAGCGCCGCGCCGGAGAGCCCGAGGAGGGCGGGGACGATGGTCAGGGTGGAGATCACCGCGATCAGCACGCCGGCGGCCGCGGAGACGCCCATGACGCTGAGGAAGGGCAGGCCGACCACGAGCAGTGCGGCGAGCGCGATCATCACGGTCAGCCCGGCGAAGACGACCGCGGAGCCGGCGGTGCCGAGCGCCCGCCCGGCGGCCTCGTCGGGGGCGTGCCCCTCGGCCAGCAGCTCGCGGTGGCGGGAGAGCACGAACAGCGCGTAGTCGATGCCGACGGCCAGCCCGATCATCAGGGCGAGGAGGAGCGCCGAGCCGGGTACGTCGATCAGCGCGGCCGTGGTCATGATCAGCATGACCGTGACCAGCACGCCCGCCACGGCCGAGACGATCGGCATCATCGCCGCCCGGACGGACCGGAAGAGGACCAGCAGCACGACCAGCGCCAGCGCGAGGCCGACGAGCTCGGTGGGGGAGAGCTGCGGCGGCTCGGTGCCGAAGGCGGCGCCCCCCACCTCGGCGGTCAGGCCGGCGTCGCGGGTCGGCTCGAGCGGCTTCTTCAGCGACTCCCGGACGTCGTCGGTCACCTCCGAGGACTGCAGGTCCAGCTGGGCGGTGACGAGCGCGGTGCTGCCGTCCTCGCTGAGGGCGCCGCTGACCTGGTCGTCGTACGGGTCGAGCACGGTGGTGACGTGCGGGACGTCCTCCAGCCGCTGGACCAGCGCCTCGACCTCGCGGCGTACCTCCGGGTCGGTGACCTGCTCGCCCCGCGGCGCCTGGACGACGACGTCGGCGGCGGAGGCGGAGACCTCGGGGAAGCGGATCCCCATGGTGTCCAGCGCCTCCTGCGACTCGGTGCCGGGGACCGTGTAGACCTCGGAGGTCTGGCCACCCGCGGTCAGGGTGAGGCCGCCGAGCGCGGCGATGACCACCAGCGCGCCGGCCAGGACGAGCCAGGCGTGCCGTGCGGCGCCGCGGCCGAGGCGGTAGAGGCTGAGCGACACGGTTCCCTCCGAGGTGTGATGCAGCCGGTTTCGATACACGAATGTATCGGATACAGTGGTGTATGCAAACCCGGGTCGAGGGTGATCCCGGTCTCGATGGAGGATGAGCAACGTGAGCAGCACGATCAGCGCCCGGCGGCAGGAGACCCGGGACCGTCTGGTGGCCGCGGCGGCCGAGGTGATGGCGGACAAGGGGACGCACGTCGGGGTGGCGGAGATCTGCGAGGCGGCCGGCTTCACCCGGGGTGCGTTCTACAGCAACTTCGCGGACCGGGACGAGCTGATCGAGGCGATCCTGGAGACCCACGTGCAGCAGGTGATCGACGCGATCGAGGCGCTGCGGCAGGAGGACCTGCGCCCCGAGGACCTCGCCGACGTCGTGGCCCGGCTGATCCCGCTGGCCCAGCCCGACCGCAGCATCGCGCTGATCGGCTCGGAGGTGATGCTGGACGCGGCGCGCGACCCCGAGCGGCACGCCGCCCGGGTCGCCCCGCTCGACCGGCTCAACCGCCGGATGACCGCGGCCGTCGTGGACGGGCTCGCCGGCATCGGCCTGCGCTTCACCATCGACCCCGAGGACGCGTTCCGGGTGATCGTGGCGGTGGCCTCGAGCGGGCATCAGCAGGGACTGGTGCATCAGGAGGCGGATGTCGCTCGGCTCGCCCGGATCGCCCTGCCGCCGATCCTCGAGTCGCTGACCGAGCCGGTCGCCTGAGGGTGCGCCCTCGTCGTACTCGAACCGGGCGGGCGCGCGCTCCGTCGTACCGAACAGTACGCACCTTCGGCGCGAAGAAATGGTGCCTACTGTTCGGTACGAGCGCGGGGCGGGTGCCTACTGTTCGGTACGGCGGAGCGGTGGCGGCCCCGGCGCCGAGACTTTCTCCCACCTTCTTCTCCGGGCCTCTCGGCGTGGGGCCGGACCGGGGCGCCGGGCGCGGGGTGACGATGGTGCGGTGGGGCAGACGTACCAGCCGCAGGTGGTCGCGCACCGGGGGGCGAGCGCCGACAGCGCCGAGCACACCCTCGGCGCCTACCAGAAGGCGCTGGCCTCGGGTGCCGACGGCCTGGAGTGCGACGTACGCCTGACCGCCGACGGGCACCTGGTGCTGCTGCACGACCGCGACCTGCGGCGTACGGCGGCCAGCCGGGGCACCGTCTCGACGCTGGACCTGCGCGACCTGGACCAGCTCGACTTCGCGGCGTGGAAGGACCCCTGGCGCGAGCTGGACGACGAGGCCCCCGAGGAGGACCCGGAGCTGCGTCGCGTCGTCACCCTGCGCAAGCTGTTGGAGACCGTCGCCGACCACGACCGGCGGGTCGAGGTGGCGATCGAGACCAAGCACCCGACGAGGTATTCCGGGCTGGTCGAGCGCCGGCTGGCCGAGATGCTCGCCGAGTTCGGCTGGACCGGCGCCGACTCACCAGCACGGATGATGAGCTTCTCCATCAACGCGGTGGCCCGGATGAAGCGGCTGACCCCGCAGCTGCCGCTGGTCAACCTGGTCGACACCAAGCGGGGCTGGCACCAGGTGCGCGAGCGGGTCCCCGCGCAGCGGATCCTCGGGCCGGGCGTGGACTTCCTGCGCGAGCACCGCAAGATCGCCCGGAAGATGGCGGCCAGCGGGCACCGGCTGCACGTGTGGACCGTGAACACCGAGGACGACCTGGCGCTGTGCGAGTCGCTGGGCGTCTCCGCGGTGATCACCGACAAGCCCGCCTTCATCCTGGATCTGCTCGGTCGCTGATTTCCGGCTTCGGTAGGTTTCCCGGCATGGGGAAGCGCTCTCGTACCAAGACCCGCGACCAGCAGCGAGCCACCGACACGGTGGGGGAGGTCGGTCCCCGGCAGCCCTGCCCGTGCGGCTCGGGCAAGCGCTACAAGGCCTGCCACGGTGCGCCCGGCGGGGCCGAGCTCTTCGTGCGCCGGCCCTTCGAGGGGATCGCCTCGGAGGGCGACCTGGTCGCGCTGCGCGAGCTGGTCCCCGCGGCCACCGCGCCGGTGCGGCTCCGCGACGCAGACCGGACGGTCACCCTCGCGACCCTCCTGCCGGGCGCGACGCCCGCGCTGGTCCGCGACTCCGGCGAGATCCTCCTGGGCCTGCAGGTGATGCACTCCTTCGGCGACCCCGCCCGCGACCTCGGCGCCGTGCTCGAGCGCGCGCTGGAGGCCGACCCCGGGCCGGTCGGGTTGACCGGTGCGCCCGGGGACGGGCCGCGGATCCAGGACCTGCTGGTGCTCGACGAGCCGCTGGACATCACCGTCCACGAGGACTTCGCCTTCTGGCTCGACGAGGACCAGCGCGACGACCCGGCCGTCCGGGCGGCGCTGGAGCAGGCGAACTCCTCGGTCCAGCCGGCTGCGCGGCTGACCCAGGTCGAGGCGGCCTGGTGGGCCGACGTCGGGACCAAGGAGCACCTGCGTTGGGTGATGCCCGAGCCGGAGGGCGAGCTCCTCGACGCGCTGGCCCGGCTGCACGCCGCGGGGGACGACGTACTCGTCCCCGACTCGCGGTTGGTCGGCATGTTCCGGGCGCACGGCCTGCTCTGCCCGGTGTGGGACCTCCCCGTGGGCACCGGACCGGAGGCGCTGGAGGACCCGGCGGCCGACTTCCGCGCGAAGCTGGACCGGGCGCTCGCCGACGGCGCCGAGCTCACCGCCGAGGAGCGGTCCGCGCGCTCGGGGCTGGCCCAGCGTCAGGTAACGATTCGGCCACTCCGAGACCACTGAATCGCCCGGAATCCGAACGGTGGGCAGCGTTTGGCGGGGGAGATGCGCCGTACGCGACGTGCGCCACATGAAGTTTTTCCGACCAGTGCTTGAAACCCTCACTACTGCGGAACCTGTCAACCTGCGTGGAGTCGGTCGCGGTTGGTTTTCTGGTTGATGGCCACCTGGGCCATGGGGGTCCGGACCCGAGGCGGGCTGGCGAATCGTTCGGGGTGGGCGGCGTAGAGGGCGTCCATGGTGTTTTGGCGTCGGTGGTGGACGCCGGTCCAGGTGCCGTGGTGGACGTCGTGGGGGGTGTGGCCCTCCAGACCGCCGTGATGGTGGCGATGGTTGTAGCCCTCGACGAAGTCGGATGCCCAGGACCTCGCGTGGTCGAGGTCGTTGAAGAAGGCCGGGTAGTCGGGGGTGTACTTCGCGGTCTTGAACAGCGCCTCGGAATAGGGGTTGTCATTCGACACCCTTGGTCGGTTGCGGGAAACCTCGATCCCGAGTTCGGCGAACAGGTCGCCCAGGGTGCGTGAGGTCATCGAGGGTCCGCCGTCGGAATGGATGATCCGCGGTAGAACCCCACGCACGGTGAAGGCGTTCTCGAACATCTCGGCTGCCAGGTCGTCGTCCTCGCGGGTCTCGACCCGCCACCCGGTGACCATCCGGGAGAACACATCGAGGGCTAGGTACAGCTGGTAGGTCACGCCCCGGTAGGGGCCCCGGAGGTGGGTGATGTCCCACGACCAGGCCTGGTCGGGGCCGTCGACGATCAGGGTCGGCATGACGGTGGCGCGGTGCCTGCGGGTGCGTCGCACCGGCCGAGTGCTTTGGTCGATGCCACGGGCGATGCGGTACCAGGTCGACAGCGACGCGACCGGGTCGCCGACATCCAAAGCGTCATAGAAGGCTTGGTAGACCGACTCCTTCGCGGTGAACGCGGCCTGGATCTTCACCACGATCCGAGCCCGCTCAGCCTCGGTGAGCCAGCACCGGGCCCGACGCTGACGATGCGCGATGGGGTCGCCGACCCGCGCGCGGGGATGGTCGCGGTAGTGCCATGTCGAGCGGGCGACTCCGGCCAGGCCCAACGCCGCGCGCTGGGAGAAACCCGCTGCGATCAGCGCAACCACCAAGGCCGCGCTGACCTCGATCACCGACTCCGATTCCGGCCCTGCTTCCGATCCTTGTTCGGTGTCTGGTCGGGAGTCGGTGCAGCGGCCGGCTCGGGCTCGGAGCTCTTGGCTTCGCCGCTTGTGGTTCCCCCCGAATCGTGGAGGGCTTCCTTATGCGGCTTCCCGGTCGGGGGCCGCGGTGTTCTCGTAGCTGACCGGGCTCATCATGCCTGCCGAGCTGTGCCGGCGTTCGTGGTTGTAGAACCCGTAGCACCAGTCCAGCACGACAGCCTGGGCCTGGCGGGTGTGCTCGAACTCGTGGCGTGAGAGAACCTCCCACTCCAGGCTGCTGAAGAACGCCTCAGCGGCGGCGTTGTCGAAGCACGACCCGACCCGGCCCATCGACTGCCGGATGCCCATGTCGCGGCACAGCTTGGTGAACGAGGTCGCGGTGTAGGTCGAGCCCCGGTCGGTGTGGAAGATGACCCGCTTGGTCTCCTCGGTGCGCCAACCCGGCTGGTTGACCGCATCGACGCCACCGCGAGCCGCCACGGCCATCTTGATCGCCGCGCACGCCAGCTCGGCGTCGGGGTGCAGGCTGGTCGCGGCGCCGAGCAGACGACGCGAGTACAGGTCGATCACGGTGGCCAGGTACAGCTTCCCGCTGGCCGTGGGGATCTCAGTCATGTCGCCAACCCAGCGGGCGTTAGGCCGCTGCGCGGTGAAGTCACGGCGCAGCAGGTCGGCGAACTTCGGTGCGGTCTTGTCCTGGCGTGTCAGACCGTTCCTCCGCTTGATCCGCCGGGCGACCAGCCCCTGGCGGCGCATCGAGTCCGCGACGGTCTTCTCGCTGACCTCCCACCCATCATCGAGCAGGTCAGCGTGCAACCGCGGGGAGCCGTGCAGGCCCCGCTTCTTGGTGAACATCACCTTCACGGCCCGGTCGATGGTGTAGCGGCGACGGTCCATAGCGGTGAACAGGCCGCTCGAGGCGCCCGGGCCGAGCGACCGGTCGCGCCACTTGTAGAACCACGCCAGGGACACCCCCAGCAGCAGGCAGGTCATCGTGTGCGGCACCCGGTAGATCGTCCTCTGGTCGGCGATGAAGCGTGCCACGCTCACTTCGTCGCCTCCTTCACCCACAGGACCACGGATCGCTTGAGGACATCACGCTCCATCCGGAGCTCGGCGTTCTCAGCACGCAGCCGCTTGAGCTCCTCGTGGTCGTCCTTCGACATTCCGTCGCGGCCCTCGCGTGCTTCCCGGGCCTGCTTGACCCAGTTGCCCAACGTGCCCTCGACCACGCCGAGGTTGCGCGCGACCTGAGCGATCGGCTTCCCGGTCTCTTCGACGATCCGGACAGCTCCCTCACGGAACTCCCGGTCGTACTTCTTCCGCTTCTGTGGCATCTCGATCCTCATTGTCGATGCCTCTACGGTCCGGGGGGAACCTCACTTGGATGCAAGAGCTCGATAGCTTTTCCCAGCGCATCGACCGCCCGCCGCTGACGGCCCAGCTCCTCATCGCGCTGCTCGAGCTCGCGTTGATGGGCGGCATCGCGGGCAGCGATCTGCTCACGCAGCGCCGCGTTCTCCTGCAACAACCGCGCGACCGCACTGGTCTCGTCCATGTCCACCCGTCCTTCGGTCCAAGGCACCAGCCCATGGTCCAGGGTGTCGGCCAGCACCGCACGCTTCCAACGCCGCAACTGATCGTCACGGATGCCACGGGTCTTCAGCAGCTTCTGCTTCTCGCCATAGGGGGCGAGCATGTACTCATACACGAACGCGCGCCGTTCCTCGACGCTGTAGACACCCTCAATGGGCAAGTCAATCACTCCTCACATAAGAGCGACTGACTCACACGCAGACTGGCAGACAGGGCTGCTCACGTAGGTTTCTCTGTGCCCGGTCGTTGTTGCATCCCCCGTCAGCAACGGCCGGGCTTCCACATTTCCGGGCGCTTCTCTGCGCCCGCCCGGCATCCGCGCGCCGCCCTCCTCCGTCGGATGTAACGCACAGTTCGGTCAGCCTGTCGAGCGTCGCAGCACTCGGGAAGTCGACCGAACTCTCGACAAGCTGTCCGGCGAGGGGCGTACGGCGACCCCGCGGCCGCCGCCGTACCTGGCCCGCGCCCGCCGGCGCCGGGCGAGCTCAGGCGCCGTCCGCTCGCCGCCCGTCGGATGTAACGCACAGTTCGGTGAGCCTGTCGAGCGTCGCAGCACTCGGGAAGCCGACCGAACTCTCGACAAGCTCGCCCGGGCAGGGGCGTACGGCGACCCCGCGGCCGCGCCTCAGGCCAGCGGGTCCCGCGAGATCGGGCAGGACATGCACCGCGGCCCGCCGCGACCCGAGCCCAGCTCGGACCCGGCGATCCGGATCACCTCGATGCCCGAGGCCTCGAGCCGCTCGTTGGTCTCGTCGTTGCGCTCGTAGGCCACCGCGACCCGCGGCGCCAGGGCCAGGGTGTTGTTGCCGTCGTCCCACTGCTCGCGCTCGGCCGTGACCGGGTCCAGGCCGGTGTCGATCTGGTGCAGGGTGTCGATCTGCATCGCCTTGGCGGCCGCGACGAGGAACGGCTCGGGCGGGGAGACGTCCAGCGTCATGTCCTGCTCGTCGGTGCCGGGCTCGGCCATGGTCACGGTGAACGCCTGCAGCTGGTGGGCGACGTTGGGATACATCACCACCTTGTCGACGTCGACCATCGTGCAGATCGTGTCCAGGTGCATGGTCGCCCGCTCCTGGGCGATCGGCACGGCCAGCACGGTGTGGGCCAGGCCGTGCTGGAACACCTGGCGGGCGAGCCGCTCGGCGCCGGCGGGCGTCGTACGCTCACCGCAGCCGACGGCGATCACGCCCGGCGCGAGGAGCAGCACGTCGCCGCCCTCCACGTGCTCGTGGTGCCAGCCGTGGATCCGCTCGGTGCCGGCGAACCGCGGGTGCTCGGTGTAGATCAGCTCGGTCAGCTGGGTCTCCCGCGCGCGGGCCGGCATCGCCAGGGAGGTGACCGTCGCGCGGTCGCGCACCCACACGCTGGAGTCGCGGGTGAAGAGCAGGTTCGGCAGCGGGTCGATGAGGAAGTCCTGGTCGTCGAGCAGCGAGGTGACCAGCCCGAAGCCACCACGCACCTCGTCGTTGCGGACCCCGGCCGACAGATAGGCGGTCAGCTCCTCGGGGGACAGGCCGGTCAGGACCTGGTCGAGGTAGCGGCGCAGGGTGTCCCCGAGGTGCAGCGAGGAGAGCGTCATCGAGATCGCGTGCGCCCGCGCCTGCTCGGAGGCGAAGGTCTCGGTGAGCAGGTCGGTGAGATAGAGCACCTCGACGCCCCGCCCGCGCAGGGTCTCGGCGAAGGCGTCGTGCTCCTCCTGCGCCCGCGACACCCACGGGACGCCGTCGAAGAGCAGCCGGTCGTTGTTGCGCGGGGTGAGCCGCTTCAGCTCGTTGCCGGGCCGGTGCAGCATCACGGTGCGAAGGGTGCCGACCTCGGAGTCTGCGTAGTGCGCCATGCCTTGGAGCCTAACGAGTGTCCGCGGGGCGCGGAGCCTCAGCGCCGCTCGCGCCGCCGCAGCACCCACGGCTCGAGCCGGGAGTATCCCTTCACATTGCGCCGCGGCATCTTGCGGAAGCGATAGTCGCCGGCGGAGGTGTACGGCGACAGCTCGGCCAGCTCGTCGGTCGCCCGCTCGAGGATCCGCGAGAGCCGGTGCTCGGTCTCGGCGTCCCGCTCCTCCGGCGGGTCCAGCGCGCTCAGCTCGTCGAAGGCGCCCCGGTCGATCAGCACCGAGGACGGTCGGGCGATCGAGGTGAGGCGCGAGGCGATGTTGACCGTCGGCCCGAACACGTCGCCGAGCCGGGTGACCACCTCGCCGTACGCCAACCCCGCGCGCACCTGCGGGAAGGGGTCGTCCTCGTCGGCGCCGAGCGCGGTCGCGGTGAGGGTGACCTCGGCGGCCGCGACGGGGTCGTCGGCGACGAAGAGCACCGCGTCCCCGATGGCCTTGATGATCCGGCCCCCGCGCTCCACGACCAGCCGGGCCATGGTGTCCTCGAAGTGCTCGACCCAGTCGACCAGCTCACGGTCCTCCAGGTGCTTGGAGCGGCTGGTGTAACCCACGATGTCGACGAAGGCCACGGCCATCGTCGAGGTGTTGCCCACCGAGTCGTCGGAGCGGGCCAGCAGCCGGTTGGCGGCGCTGGCGAGATGCCGCCGCCAGACGTAGGACTGCAGCTGCTCCACCCGGGGCAGCACCTCCTCCACCAGCTCGGCAAGGCGTTGCTCGGGCTGGTCGGACTGCAGCGCCACGTCGGCGAGCAGGTGCACCTGCCACTCGGCCAGGCGGGCGTAGGCGCGACCCCAGGTGCGCACCAGCGCCGACTGGGACTCGGGGGTGAGGACGCCCAGGGAGATGAGCGTGCTGGTGAGCTCGAGGGCCTCCACGTCGCGCTCGGTGAAGGCGATCTCGCCGTCCTCCGCGTGCGGGAAGCCCAGCTGCTGCCACAGTTCCTGGGCCAGCTCGAGGGGTACGCCGGCCTCGTCGCTGACCTGCTGCCGGTCCAGCGTGCGCTTGCCGACGAGGACCTCCTCGATCAGGTCGACGTCGGCCAGCGTGCTCAGCGGGGGCGCCTCGGGAGCGCCGAGCTCCTGCGGCTCGTCGGGCTCGTCGGATCCGTGGGGCGGGACGGGCTCGTCGTCGGACATGGTCAGCCGAGCTCCCCCGCGCGCTCGCGGGCCTGGCGCTCGATCGCGTCCCGGAAGGCCGGGACCTGCTGGCACAGCTGCTGCACCTGCTCGGCGGTGTAGTGCAGCACCTGCAGCGGGGTCACCGCGACCACCGAGGCGTTGCGCAGCTTGCGCTCGACGATGCCGGCCTCGCCGATCATCTCGCCGGGGCCGATGCGGGCGATCTCCTCCTTGCCGTGCCGGATGGACGCCTCGCCGGAGACGATGATGTAGGCCTTGTCGGAGGGGGTCCGCTCGGCGATGGGGGACCAGCCCTCGGGCAGTCGCACGGACCGGCCGGCGCGCTTGATCCTCGCCACGTCCGCCTCACGCATGCCGTCGAAGATGGCCATCGGGTTCACCTCTTCTGTGCCCGGGTCGTCCGGGTCGTCGGGGGCGACCGGCCTGGTGCGGCCCGCGCCCGTCGGGTCTCCCTCCCGTGGCCGGAATCCTTCCTGAGGCGGCGGCCGGTGTCCACCAATGTCAGCAAGGACACGTTCGGCGCCGCGGGGCGCCGTACCCGTCATTGCTCAGCGCGGGCGACGGGTTCGGTATTCTGCAGCCACCATGGACGACCAACCTCGATGTTGTTGCCCACGCCGTGCCCGCGCTGAGCGTGCTCCCCGCCGTGGAGGCCGCCGGTGAACCCCTGGCTGGGCATGGCCGTGGGCCTGCTTCTGACGATCGGCACCGGCATCTTCGTGGCCAGCGAGTTCGCGCTGGTCAACCTGGACCGGCACGACCTGGAGAGCCGTCGCGACCGAGGCGAGCGGGGCCTCTCGCGCACCATCTCGGCGCTGCGCATCACCTCCACCCACCTCTCCAGCGCGCAGCTGGGCATCACCTTGACCACGCTGCTCACGGGATACACCTTCGAGCCGGCGATGAGCGAGGCGCTGCGCCCGGGAATGGAGGCGCTGGGTGTCCCGGAGGGACTGATCCGGCCGCTGGGCGGCGTGCTAGGTGTGCTGGTGGCCACCCTGCTGTCGATGATCCTCGGCGAGCTGGTGCCGAAGAACTTCGCGATCGCCGTACCCAAGGCCACGGCCAAGGTCGTCATCCCGTTCCAGTCGACCTTCACCACGATCTTCAAGCCGATGATCCTGCTGCTCAACGGCAGCGCCAACAAGCTGATCCGCAGCATGGGCATCGAGCCCAAGGAGGAGCTCACCAGCGCCCGCTCGCCGCGTGAGCTGGCGTCGCTGGTGCGGCACTCCGCGCACGCCGGGCTGCTTGAGGCCGACGAGGCCGACCTGCTGGACCGGACGCTGCGGTTCAGTGAGTACGACGCCCACGACGTGATGACCCCCCGGGTCCGGATGGTCTCCGTCGGGCGGGACGCGACCGCCGCGGACGTGATCGCCACGTCCGCCCGCACCGGTGCCTCCCGGATGCCGGTGGAGGACGACGGCCCCGACGACATCGCCGGGATCGTGCACGTGAAGTCCGCCTTCAAGGTGCCGCTGGAGGAGCGGGACAGCGTCACCGCGGGCGAGCTGATGGTCGAGCCCACGCTCGTGCCGGACACGATGGGCGCCGCGCCGCTGCTGCACCTGCTGCGCAAGGAGGGCCTGCAGATCGCCGTCGTCACCGACGAGTACGGCGGCACCGACGGCGTGGTCACCCTGGAGGACCTGGTCGAGGAGATCGTCGGCGAGCTCGAGGACGAGCACGACCGGCAGCGCGCCGGCTTCTCCCGGCACGGGCGCTCCTTCAGCTTCGACGCCGAGTGGCGGCCCGACGAGCTGCTGGACCGCACCGGCGTGAAGGTCCCCGAGCAGGAGGACACCGACACCGTGGCCGGCTTCGTCACCGACGAGCTAGACCGGATGCCCGAGATCGGCGACGAGGTCGCCGTGGACGGCGGTCTCTTGCGGGTCGAGCGGATGGACGGGCCGCGGGTGCTGCGGCTGCAGTTCGTCCCCGACGATCCGCCGCCCGCCGAGGGCGCCGAGGAGGCCGGCGAGTCCGACCAGACCGGCGCGACAGCCACCGACAAGGCCGAGGACCGGACGGAGGACGAGCGATGAGTGAGTACCTGCCCGGCATCTTCTGGCTGGTCGTTCTCCTGGCCGGCAACGCCTTCTTCGTCGGCGCCGAGTTCGCCGTCATGTCGGCGCGGCGCTCGCAGATCGAGCCGAAGGCCGAGGAGGGCTCGGCCGCCGCCCGCACCACGCTGTGGGCGATGGAGCACGCCACGCTGATGCTGGCGACCAGCCAGCTCGGCATCACCGTGTGCTCGCTGCTGATCCTGACCGTCTCCGAGCCGGCGATCGACCACCTGCTGCAGGTGCCGCTCGGCTACACCGGCCTGAGCCCGGAGGTCATCTCGGTGACCGCGTTCATCGTGGCGCTGCTGCTGGTGACCTACCTGCACGTGGTGCTGGGGGAGATGGTGCCGAAGAACCTGGCGTTCTCCCTGCCCGACCGGGCGGCGCTGCTGCTCGCCCCGCCGCTGGTGTGGGTCTCCCAGGTGGTGCGCCCGGTGATCGCCGCCCTCAACGGCATCGCCAACGGGATCGTCCGGATGTGCGGGGTCGAGCCCAAGGACGAGGCGTCCAGCACGTTCACCATGGCCGAGGTCGCGGGCATCGTCGAGCAGTCCCGCCGCGAGGGGACGCTCTACGACGACGGCGGCACCCTGGAGCGGGCCTTCGAGTTCACCGACCGCACGGTCGCGGACGTCGCCGTACCCCTCGACAAGATGGTGCTGCTGCCCATGGGCAGCACCCCGCGCGAGGTGCAGCAGGCGGTGGTCGACTTCGGCCACTCCCGCTTCGGGATCACCGACGCCGAGGGCGACCCGGTGGGCTACCTGCACATGAAGGACGTCATGGACTTCCGCCCCGATCAGTACGACGACCCGGTGCCCGCCAAGCGAGTACGCCGCCTGGTCGCCGTCCCCTGCTCCGCCGAGGTCGAGGACGCCCTGGCCACCATGCGCCGCCACGGCACCCACGTCGCGCGCGCGGTCGACGACAAGGGCGACACCGTGGGCATGCTGTTCCTCGAGGATCTGATCGAGGTCCTGGTCGGCGAGGTGGAGGACGCCGCCCGCTGACCCACCGCCCCCGCCGATCGGGCATCAGATGCACCCAAGTTCCGCCGACCGGGCACTTGATGCACCCAACTTCTGCCGACCGGGCACTCGATGTCGCCAAGATCGTCCGAGCGGGCGCAGGAAACCTCATCCGTGTCTGCTGGACGTGTGCCGGCCGGGGCATGCGGCTGCGCTCATCCGCAGACCTCCGGCCCCTGACCAACTGAAGCATTCTTGTCAGTAGATGTTTCAGTACGTTGCAGCCCGTCGCCCTGCTCATCTGTGGTCGCGCCCGTAGCGGAGGGTGACAGGACTCGCCTTAGGTGGGCCGCCGGCCAGAAGTGGCCAGCGACCCGCGCCGAGAAATCGGTTTCGCAGCCCACTGATCTGCAAATCCGCAACGGAGCTCGGCGCGTCGGCCTGTCCGGTCTCAGGCCGACGGCAGCATCCTACTGCTTGTTTGCTGATCAATGGGCTCCAGCCCGGAACGGCGCTTGTCAGGCGTGTCTCGCTCTGCTGTGATGTAGCCCACTTCAGATGGCCGAGCACCGGGGAGAGCACCATGGAACCGCTGACATTCGACGCTTTGACCGCGAAGGTCGGAGGCGATGACTTCGCATTGGCTCGCTTCACCACAACGTATGAGCCGGGGGGAGGTGACGGCAGTCGCGTGTTTCCACCCACGTTCCCCACCTCGCGCAACGACGAATCGCCGTATCTGTTCGAGGAGCGCATGAGAGACGGGACCCCTACGCGGGCCGTGGTCCTCGACCAGGTTCCTTCCGAGGCCAATCGGGCCGAGGAAGCGCTCGCGCGGGCGCAGGAGAGCGGTGAGATCACTCTCCCGCTGCTTCGGATCACTCATGACGGCGCGGCTCAGGCGGTGATCACCGGCCTCGACGCGCCGCACCGGATCTACGACGCATACTGGCGGGACTCACTGCTGGACGGGACGAAGTTCGACAAGACCGAGATGGGCGCGGCGATCCTGGCTGCCAGTCAAGCGGACGCCACTGCGCTCCTGAGGTATGACCCGGGCAGCCTGGTTTTCGGAGCATGGAATTCGCATCGCAAGGGCCGGCAGGCCAAGTTCCCCCGCCTCTACGCCAGCGAGGTGATCGGGTGGCAGCCAGAGAGGGGCTCTCGGAAGGCCGGCAGGATGGATCCAATCAATCTCACCGGGTCCCGTAAGGGGGACGGGGACGATTGGGAGTACTCCTCGACGAGTGAGAAGACTGCCAAGGGCAAGCTGAGCGAGATCGGGCACGGGAACATCGCGCCCAACGATGCGCATGGCGGAGTCACCATCACCGGGGCGACCAGATTCGCCACCTTCAGCCTCACCGCGCTGAATCGGCTTCGCTTTGGAGAAGCTGCCGCGGAGAGCCAGGTAGCTGCCCGGGTGCTGCTGGCGGCGTACGCCCTCCTCGGGGATCGACTCGCATTCGGCGGTGCCGGACTGTGGCTGCGCAGCGGATGTGATCTCGTCGTTCAGGACGAGACCCTTGAATGGGTCGGACGTGGTGGTGTCGCGGAGCCGTTCTCGTTGTCTCGACGTGAAGCAATCCGGCTCTTCGAGCAGGCTGCTGCGGCAGCCGCCGAGGCCGGCGTCGGGCTGGAGGTGGAGCCGATAGATCTGACGCCTACGCCTTCGCTGGCTAAGGCGATCGATTTCAGCCTCACCAAGGCCGAGGTCTCGGAGGACTGAGGTGGCGATCGTCCTGGACATGGTTCTGGTGTCCGATCGCTATGACGCGGGAGACGGAAGCGACCCCCGGCGCGCGGAGTGGCCGCCGCATCCGGCGCGGGTGTTCTCTGCCCTGAGGTCGGTCGCCGACGAAGCGGACCTGGGTGCGCTCAGAGTGCTCGAGGGCTTGGGTCCGCCCGAAGTCCACGCGTCGGCGCCAGTTGCGGAGTTGGGAACGCGTGCCTACGTGGTGACCAACTCGTTGGCAGCCAAGGGTGGCAACCTGAATCACCTCGGGCGCACGAGCGGTCTCCGGGAACGTCGTTCGGTCATCCCCACAAGCCCCCGCGTCCTGATGGTGTGGCCAGACGACGAGGCCATGGACGCGGCAGAGCTGTCGCTGCTTGACACCCTCGCCCGACGTGTCCCCTACCTAGGACGGTCGACGTCTTTAGTCCTCATGGAAGCCCGTCGTGAGGCGAGCGCTCCGGATACGAAGGGTCTGGAGGTCTGGCGCCCCTGTCAGGTCGACGAGGCGCAGGCCTGGTTGCGCGTCCCATATCCGGGCTACCTGAAAGAGCTTGAGGCGTTGCATGCCATGGGTGCTCCGGCATGGCAGGCCAGTGACGGTGGCCGCGCATCGCAGCCCTACTGTCGCGTCACGAACCAGACGGAGGAAGACCCGGCCCCCGCAGTCGTCGCCTCGCCGTACCACGACCTCGTCGTGCTGCGTTTCACCGATCGACGGCCGCCGGCCAGGCTCACTGCGTTGTTCACGGCGGCCCTTCGCTCTCATGTCATGAAGAGCACTGCCGATCCGCTTCCCCCAGCGGTTCACGGTCATGGCATCGACGGACAGGAACATGTCGCCTACCTGGGACTCCCGGTGAGTGGTTGGCCTCACTCGGACGGGCATCTGGTCGGGCTCGCGGTCGCGATCCCCGGCATGACACCAGCGGATAGGCGCCAACTTTTGCGCGGGGTCCTCGGCAACGGTGAGGCAGCGTCGGTTGCGCTTCGCGTGCCTGGCCTGAGAAGCCCAGTACCGCTGGAGTACCGACCTGAGGATCGCCTTCCATACTCCGCGACGCCGGAACGATGGACACGCCCCTCGCGTGAGTGGGTCTCCGTCACGCCGGTGGTGCTCGATCGCTATCCCAAGCGTGGCGATGTCGAGAAGTCGGTTGCTCACAGTTTCGGGCTCGCCGGTCTACCCACACCCGCGGACCTTCAGGTCAGCACCTCCGAGCTCACGCCCGGTGCTGCGCGCTTGCTGCCGGGCGACTTGCCACCACGAGCCCGTGGTCGCCTTTTCCGACACGTTCGCGCTCGCTTCGATGAGCCGGTGGCGGGACCCGTTCTGGTCGGCGCGGGCCGATACTTCGGCGTGGGGCTGCTAGCTCCAGAGCAACAAGCAAGCGAGAGGTCGTGACGGTGTGATGCGTGGCGAGGACTTCGTCGAGTTCTACCGAGAGATCCACGGTCACGAGCCCTTTGACTGGCAGCGGCAACTCGTGTTGGACGTCATCGAGCACGGCTCGTGGCCTGCACTGGTGGATGCTCCCACCGGCATGGGCAAGACTGCGCTGCTGGATATCGCGGTCTTCTTGACCGCGGTCGACACCGACGCCCCGGCTCGCACGCGTCTGGGCCGGCGACGGGTGTTCTTCGTCGTCGACCGGCGGATCGTCGTCGATCAAGCCCATGAGCGGGCCCAGCGAATCTCCACAGCGCTAGATGCGGCCAGTGAGCACGGGGTTGTCGGCGAGGTCGCCCGGCGACTGGTGGCGCTGGGGCCGCAGCGAGGGCCCGACAGCCCCCACCCCACTCTCTCTGTCGTCAAGATGCGTGGCGGGACCACGTGGGACGCGGCATGGGTGCCCCGCCCCGACCTGCCGGCGATCGTCTCCGGCACCGTCGATCAGGTTGGTAGTCGCCTCTTCTTCCGCGGGTATGGGGTCAGCAAGCGACGCTGGCCGATCGACGCGGCTCTGGTGGGAACGGACTCCTTGATCCTGGTGGACGAAGCCCACCTGGCCAGCGCGCTGGTGACCAGTCTGGACTCGGCGCTCGGGTACGACGCGACCCAAGCGGAGATGCACCTGCCAGCTCCTGCCGTGGTGCACCTCTCGGCCACCGCGGGGGATCAACCTCAGGGGTGGACGTCGACCTTCGACACCGAGGCGCACCTGGCTGATCCCGAGGCCGCCCGGCGGCTCCAAGCCCCCAAGACGCTTCAGGTGGAATCGACGACCAAACAGGCAGCGGTCAGGAGTCTGGCGGGCGCAGCTGCTCATGAGGCTGTCGAGGATGCTCGAGTGCTCGTCGTCTGCAACACCATCGATCGGGCGCGGGCAGTGCATGCGGAATTGCGCAAGCGTCTCGACCCAGCAACTGCTCTGTCGCTCCTCATCGGACGCAGCCGCCCCCTGGACCGCGAAAGAGTCCAGGACGACGTACTCACCTGGTTCGGCGCCGATCGCCATGACGCGCCCGGTGCGGCGGTGCTGGTTGCGACGCAGACCGTGGAGGTCGGGATCGACTTGGACGCCACCGCCCTGGTCACCGAGAGTGCCTCATGGGACGCGCTCGTCCAACGGATCGGGCGGGTGAACAGGCGGGGTCGGTCACCTGAGTCCCGAGTCTTAGTCGTCCACGACGACGACCCCAAGAACCCGGTCTATGGCGAGGTGCGGGGTCGCACAGTCGAGTTCTTGATGCAGATTGCAGACTCCGATGGGCAGGTCGACGTATCGCCGCTGGCTCTGCGCGGTTTGGCGTCTCGCGCCCGTGAAACCGGGGGATTTCTCCCCGCGCCGATCATTCCCGTCCTCTTACCCGCCCACCTTGATGCGTGGACCCGCACCGCCCCACCACCGACGAATGATGCTCCGTTGGACGCATACCTACACGGCCTGAACCATGGCTTGGCGCCGGTGACGCTGACCTGGCGGGACGGGCTCGTCGATCCGAGCGGGGAGCCGGTCTCGGGGCGAGAGGCGGACGCAGTGATCAGCGCGGTGCCCGTCAGGTCCGAAGAGTCGATCGAGGTGCCCCTGGCGGCTCTTCGCCGGTGGCTCGTACAGAGCAAGCCCGAACCGTTGGGCGAGTGGGACGACGAGGACGATTGGGAGGTCCCCTTTCAGGAGGAGTCGGATCGTCCGGTCGTCCGCAGGTCTCCTCAGGGCGACGGAACCGATACGTGGACCTGGGCCTTCGCTCAGGATCTTCGTCCTGGCGACAGCGTGGTCATACCGACCGAATGGGGCGGACTGGACGAGTTCGGGTGGTCGCCCATGAGCACCGAGAAGGTCATCGACGTCGCCGAGCTGGCTGCCTTCGTCCGAGGCCGCCCCGTGCTGAGACTGGACCAGGGACTCCCAGCTCGACTCGGGTTGACGCCGCCCCCGGCCGAGCTGTGGGAGAAGGTGTGGCGGTGGCGCAATGCGGAGGAACGCGACGCAGAGCAGGACTTGCGAGACGACGTGGAATCCGAAGTTCGGGTCTGGCTGGAGACGGCCAACCTGTCACGGCCAGAGCCGTGGGCTCGCGGTGAGCGACTGATGGGCCTGAGAGACGCGATGAATTCGGCGTCGCTGCAGGTCCCAGCGACACAGGTCCGCCGACCCGGGAATGCCGGGACGGCCAGGCCGGACGATGAGCAGCTGATGCTCGTCCCGCAGGCGCTACTACGTGGAGATTGGTCGGGCGCCTGGCGAGACGTCAACGAGGAGTCGGCGGACGGCACCGTTCACCTACGCGGCCCGGTGAGCTTGACCGATCACCTTCGAGACGTCGGCGAGCGGGCTGCGGAGATCGTGCAGTCGCTTGGACTGAGCGAGGACCTCAGTCGAGTCGTGACCGACGCGGCCCGGTGGCACGACCTGGGCAAAGTGGATCCGCGATTCCAGGCCATGCTGTTCGGCGGTGACCCGATCAGAGCCGCGTTGGCAGATGAGCCTCGTGCCAAGTCTGGAATGCCCCCCGGGGATCTGCAACAGCAGCGTGACGCTCGCCGACGAAGCGGACTCCCGAGGCGAGCCCGGCATGAGGCCTGGTCCGCTGCCTTGGTGGAGGCATTCGTCGCTGCTATGCCGGATGGGTATGCCGGTGATGCCGAGCTCCTGATTCACCTCGTCGGCAGCCACCACGGTCATGGACGTCCGTTGATGCCCATCGTCGTCGATGGCGGTCATCATCAGTTGGTCGCCCACGTCGACGGTCTCGGCGAAGTGACCGCTGAGCTGCCCAAGCAGGTGGACCTGCCCGCTGCAGAGCGCTTTGCTCGCCTGAATCGGCGGTATGGCCGATGGGGCTTAGCCCTGCTCGAGACGATTGTGCGCTCCGCGGACACGACGATCTCTGGGGAGGGACGATGAACGAGGTCAGAATGCCTGCGCTTACGGGAAGCTCGCCACTCGGCATCCTCGCAGCCATCGGGGTTCTGCGGCTCCTCGGGGATTACACCGCCGATCCTCCGAAACTGCGCTGGGAGAAGCGGGGCCTCACGGCTGTTCTCGTCAGTGAGCGACCCACGATCGATGAGGTGGTCGCTGATCTCACCGAGATCGTGTTGAGCATCGCCGAAGGCTCCGTGCTGCCTGGTCTTCCGGGAGGCTTTCCGCCCCCCGGGGCCGCGCCTGATCAGTTGCGGGTCCCTCAGGGTGAATTCCGGGAACGTCGCCAAATGATGCTCGCGAGCATGGACAGCGCCGAAGCCAGGGAGGCAGACCGTTGGCTTGCCAGTCTGGTGACCGATCTGGCGGCGGACTCCCAACAAGGACGAGTGGCTATCAGCCAGTTCACCGCCCCGTCGGGGAAGCAGTCGATGGCGACCATGCTGGAGAAGCCGCTCGAACAGGTACGGCGACACCCGGAGTTGCTCGCCCAGGCGCTGGTGGGCTGGCGTCGGGTTCCGGGCGTGACCGGCGAGTACCTCGACCACCGCGCGATGTGGGATGCCGCTGAAGACGGAAGCGGCACAACCGGGAGCATGCGAGGTGTGCCCGGTGCGACGTGGTTGGCGTTGATGTCGTATCCGCTGATGCGAACCACGGGCTCGATTCGAAAGCGGCCCGCCACTAGTGGGTGGCATGAGTTGCGTGACGGGCGGCGCCCCGTCGATGAGTTGAGATTGCCGGTGTGGCGACAACCGCTGGGCCCCGAGGCGGTAGTGGCGCTGATCGAGCATCCTGCCCTGGCGCCCGACTCCCCTCGGCGTGTCGACGAACCTGCGGGTGAACGGGATCCGGAGGTGTCGCGCCAACGTGACCGGGAGATGTTGGGCGTGATTCACGTGTGCCGCGCACGTCGGTGGCAACCCACCGGAGGCAAGTCGGCCGGTGTGCTGAGGACGCTCGAGTGAGCGACGTCGTACGCCCAGATCTCCCGGGTCTGCCCGAGACGGTCCCAGCGAGGATGGTCAATGAGTTCGTCTATTGTCCTCGCCTGTTCCACCTCGAGTGGGTGCAGTCGCGATGGGCGAGCAACGACGACGTTGAGGAGGGGCTTTACGTCCACCGTGTCGTTGACACGGCGGCGGGCAAGATGCCCGACACGGGCGAGGCATGGGCGGGTCGCAGGGTGACGTCGCTTTGGTTGACGTCACCACGACTCGGTATCTCCGGTCGTCTTGATCTGGTTGAGGAGGGCGCCGACGGGGCGGTCGTGCCGGTGGACTACAAGAAGGGCCGGCCGGACCGTCATGGGCAGCCTTGGCCCAGCGATCGGGTCCAGTCGCTCATCCAGGTGCTGCTGCTGCAAGATGCTGGCTATCGGGTGGACCACGCGGAAGTCTGGTACGCCGAGACACGGCGTCGCGTGCGCATCGAGGCCAACGCCAAGGCACTGGAGGAGACACTCGGCACTCTCCGAGCGTTGTGGCAGGTCGCGTCGCGTGACGCCGCCCCTCCGCCGTTGGTGAACAGTCCGAAGTGTCCCCGCTGCTCTCTGGTGAGCATCTGCATGCCGGACGAGTTGCGTGCGTTGTCGATCCGTCAACGGGAAAGGACCGCCGTCAAGCGCGTGATGGCGGCCGATCCGCAACAGCGCCCTGTCTACGTTGCGCACCAAGGAGCCGTTGTCGGGGTCCGCCGCGGACGTCTCGAAGTGTTTGCCGATCAGGAGAAGCTGGTGAGCTTCCGACTCATCGATGTCAGTCAGCTCTGCGTGATGGGGAACGTTAGCGTGACTCCGCAGGCGGTTCGTGAGTTGATGGCGCGCGATGCACCGATCCTCTGGTTCTCCTACGGCGGATGGTTCCAAGGGATGGCGAACGGATTACCGGATCGGAACGTGGACCTGCGTCGGGCACAGTACCTCGCATCGTCGAACGCTGCCTTGGGCGTGGCACGCGAGATGATCTACGGCAAGATCCGCAATTCCCGCACGATGCTGCAACGGAACTCGCGCAGCGATGTCGCCCAGGTAGCGGCACAGTTGAAGGAACTCGCCATTGCGGCTCGCAAGTCCGGTGGCGTGCCCAGCCTGCTTGGGCTCGAAGGCACGGCTGCCCGTTTGTACTTCGGGCGGTTCGCCTCGATGATCTCCGACAACTCGCACGTGACGGGGGAGGCCTTCGACTCCCACGGCCGAGCACGGCGGCCGCCGCCCGATCCGGTCAACGCGGTGTTGTCCTTCTGCTACGCCCTGCTCGCCAAGGACCTGACCGTGATAACGCATGCCGTGGGCTTCGACCCCTACTTGGGGGTCCTACACCGTCCGAGATCCGGACGCCCGGCTCTCGCCCTTGACCTTGCCGAGGAGTTCCGTCCGCTGATCGCCGAGAGCGTGACCCTGCAGTTGTTCAACAACGGCGAGTTGAGTCTGCGCGACTTTCGGTCGCGGGCGGGTGGCTGCCAGCTCGAGCCAGACGGACGCAAGGCGGTGCTGCGGGCATATGAGCGGCGGTTGGAGCACGAGATCGTCCATCCCCACTTCGGCTACCGGGTGTCGTACCGGCGAGCCCTGGAGGTTCAGGCCAGGCAACTTGCGGCGCATCTTGTAGGTGAAGTGTCGACGTACTCGGCGTTCGTAACGAGGTGATGCATGGCCCGCCGCCGGTTCCTGGTTGCGTACGACATTCGCGAGCCGAAGAGGCTTCGGCGAGTCTGCAAACTCATGGAGGCGCACGGTGACCGGATGCAATACTCGGTGTTCATCTGCGACTTGGACCGCGCCGAGCTAGTCCGCCTGCGAGCTGCGAGTGAGGCGATCATGGACCTCAGCGTCGATTCGGTGGCAATCGTCGATCTCGGTGAAGTGGGAGAGGCACGGTTTACCTTTATCGGGCAGCATTACCGCCTGCCGCGGCGAGGGGATCAGATCGTATGACGAGCGCTGTGGTGCACAGACCAGCGAGCCTGCACCGCTCGCGCCCTGGTCATGCCCTCATTTCGATGCCGGGAGGCGCTGCCAGACGAGCTCCCCCGCGTTGCAGTCGCGCAGCGCTCGCGGGTCGCTACGTTTTCGCAGGTCAGGGCCCCCAGATTCGGGGAGCCCTCTTCCCGGTGTTCAGCGCCGGGCTCCATTGCGGCACGGTTCACAGCCGACGACTGCCGAGGCATCGCGGCCGCTCTTCCCGGTGTTCAGCGCCGGGCTCCATTGCGGCATGTCGGCGGGCATGTCCTCGGGGCCGGTCCAGCAGCTCTTCCCGGTGTTCAGCGCCGGGCTCCATTGCGGCAGCCTGAAGGTGCTGGCATGAGCGCCGACCTGCCCCGCTCTTCCCGGTGTTCAGCGCCGGGCTCCATTGCGGCCTCGCGACTGCCACGCCCTCCCCCAACCGCTACAAGGAGCTCTTCCCGGTGTTCAGCGCCGGGCTCCATTGCGGCAAGGACTGGGACGCCGCCCTACGGACCTGGCTCCGCACTCTTCCCGGTGTTCAGCGCCGGGCTCCATTGCGGCCCGTCATCGGCGTTGCAGCGGTTCGGGACGATGGACCTCTTCCCGGTGCTCAGCGCCGGGCTCCATTGCGGCTCGGCCAACGATGTGCGGCCTCTGCTGCGAGACATCCTCTTCCCGGTGCTCAGCGCCGGGCTCCATTGCGGCTGCGTCAGCGCCGCGCCCACACGTCCCCGCCTTCACCTCTTCCCGGTGCTCAGCGCCGGGCTCCATTGCGGCGACTCCGGTGACAAGGCCACCCCGAAGGCCATGAGCGCTCTTCCCGGTGCTCAGCGCCGGGCTCCATTGCGGCAACGAGGCCGCCGCCTGGCTCGCCGGGGAACCTCACACTCTTCCCGGTGCTCAGCGCCGGGCTCCATTGCGGCGGGTCGTCCTCGCCCGCGTAGACGCTCACGGTGAAGGCCTCTTCCCGGTGCTCAGCGCCGGGCTCCATTGCGGCGTCCAGTCCCCGGCCGACCTCGGCCACGACTCGACCCTCTTCCCGGTGCTCAGCGCCGGGCTCCATTGCGGCGTCCTGACGGGAGCCCGATGCCGGAGCGCCGCGCGAGCTCTTCCCGGTGCTCAGCGCCGGGCTCCATTGCGGCAAGGACACGTGGAGCAACCCGAGCAAGCCGAGCGAGCCTCTTCCCGGTGTTCAGCGCCGGGCTCCATTGCGGCTTCGACATGCTCGCCACCGAGGGGCCGGCCACGCTGCTCTTCCCGGTGCTCAGCGCCGGGCTCCATTGCGGCACCGACCGCTTCGCCGTGGTCGAGGACAAGGTGGCCGGCTCTTCCCGGTGCTCAGCGCCGGGCTCCATTGCGGCGCGGACGCGGCGTGGCCGGTGAAGAACGCGAACAGGGTCTCTTCCCGGTGTTCAGCGCCGGGCTCCATTGCGGCTGGCTGGTTCGCCGTGTCCCGCGGGCGTTGCCCTCCCCTCTTCCCGGTGCTCAGCGCCGGGCTCCATTGCGGCGGCTTGAGCAGGGCGGCGGTGAGGCCGACGGCAGGGCTCTTCCCGGTGTTCAGCGCCGGGCTCCATTGCGGCACGCCGGGCACGCTGGACGGCACGACCGCGTTCATCCCTCTTCCCGGTGCTCAGCGCCGGGCTCCATTGCGGCACGTTCAAGGGCACCGGCGGCGACATCCGGGCGGTGTCTCTTCCCGGTGCTCAGCGCCGGGCTCCATTGCGGCAGCATCCGCGAGTTTGCTCGGCGGACTGGCAAGACGCCTCTTCCCGGTGCTCAGCGCCGGGCTCCATTGCGGCGGCAACGACGCGATCCGCGCCGCCTCGATCCTGTACTCCTCTTCCCGGTGTTCAGCGCCGGGCTCCATTGCGGCCCGTGCGAGGGCGACCCCGAGCTGGTGCGGGCGGCCCCTCTTCCCGGTGCTCAGCGCCGGGCTCCATTGCGGCATCCTCGCGCTCCGCAAGGACATCACCTACGAGGTCCTCTTCCCGGTGCTCAGCGCCGGGCTCCATTGCGGCTCGGCGTCCGGGCAGCTCACCAAGGGCGTCGTCCCCTCTTCCCGGTGCTCAGCGCCGGGCTCCATTGCGGCCACGTCCGCAGGTCCAAGCACCCGCCGCCGTCGTGCTCTTCCCGGTGCTCAGCGCCGGGCTCCATTGCGGCGCGTCGAGCGCGGTCTGTGTGGCGGTCGAGATCGCACGCTCTTCCCGGTGCTCAGCGCCGGGCTCCATTGCGGCGAGGAGCAGTTGGCCCAGCAGCAGCGCGCCGCTGCGCTCTTCCCGGTGCTCAGCGCCGGGCTCCATTGCGGCCCCTGTGCCGTGAGCGCGTCGAACACCGCCGAGCCCCCTCTTCCCGGTGCTCAGCGCCGGGCTCCATTGCGGCTCCTTGATCGCAGCGTTGGCGGCGTCGAAGGCGGCCCTCTTCCCGGTGCTCAGCGCCGGGCTCCATTGCGGCGTGCTTGGGCTGGACGCCCCCGAAGGGCTCCACGCGACTCTTCCCGGTGCTCAGCGCCGGGCTCCATTGCGGCATCGTCTACAAGGCGATCTTGTCCGGGGTCCGAGGCTCTTCCCGGTGCTCAGCGCCGGGCTCCATTGCGGCGGCTGGTGCCGCAACCTGGAGGACGATCGCCCCCAGGCCTCTTCCCGGTGCTCAGCGCCGGGCTCCATTGCGGCTCGCCAAGCTCGGCGCCGCTCCGGGCGCCACCGCGGCGCTCTCCCCGGTGCTCAGCGCCGGGCTCCATTGCGGCCCCTTGAGCCAGCACACGATGTAGATGCGGTCCCGGCCTCTTCCCGGTGTTCAGCGCCGGGCTCCATTGCGGCGACGGCGACCGGGGCGGCTCGGTGCAGGTGTGCGCCCCCCTCTTCCCGGTGTTCAGCGCCGGGCTCCATTGCGGCCGGCGATGCCCCAGGCGTCACGGCCGCTTCGGTGGGCCTCTTCCCGGTGTTCAGCGCCGGGCTCCATTGCGGCATCGCCTCCCGGGTCGCGGAGCGGGTGTGGCTCTGCTCTTCCCGGTGTTCAGCGCCGGGCTCCATTGCGGCCGGGCGAACGTGTCGGCCAGCCACGCGGCGTCGGTCTCTTCCCGGTGTTCAGCGCCGGGCTCCATTGCGGCATCGCCTCCCGGGTCGCGGAGCGGGTGTGGCTCTGCTCTTCCCGGCGTTCAGCGCGGGGCCGTGGGACGCCCTGTTGGGTGGCTCCGGCGGTACTCGTGTGGAGGCCGCCGCGCGCTGATTGAGTGCGCTACTCCCGCCGCTCAGCAGCCGCGGGATAGACCCCGAGCAGCTTCACCTCGTGGGTGAAGAACTCCAGCTCCTCCAGAGCCCGGGCGACGCCGGGGTCGTCGGGGTGCCCGTCGACCTCGGCAAGGAACTGGGTGGCGGTGAAGTGGCCGTCGACCATGTAGGACTCCAGCTTGGTCATGTTCACCCCGTTGGTCGCGAACCCGCCGAGGGCCTTGTAGAGCGCGGCCGGCAGATTCCGCACGTTGAACACGAAGCTCGTGACGACCGGGCCGCGGCCCTGCGGCGCGCGGACGAACTCCGGCGAGAGCACCACGAACCGGGTGGTGTTGTGGTCCTCGTCCTCCACGTCGCGTGCCAGGATCTCCAGGCCGTAGATCTCCGCTGCGTGCGGCGGCGCGAGGGCCGCCTGACTGCGGATCCCCGCCTCGGCGACCTCGCGAGCCGCGCCCGCCGTGTCGCCTGCGATGACCGGCTCGAGCCGGTGCGCGCTGATGATCCGGCGGCACTGCCCCAGCGCGTGCACGTGGGAGTGCACGCTGCGGATCTCGTCGATCGGCACCCCCGGCAGCGCCATCAAGGCGAACTGGATCCGCAGGAAGTGCTCGGCCACGATGTGCAGCGTCGACGTCGGCAGGAAGTGGTGGATGTCGGCGACCCGGCCGGCGAGTGAGTTGTCGATCGGGATCATCGCCAGGTCGGCGCGCCCGCCCTCGACGGCGGCGAACACGTCCTCGAAGGACGCGCACGCGATCGCCTCGGCCTGCGGGTAGTGCTGCGTGCACACCAGGTGCGAGTTGGACCCGGGCTCGCCCTGGTAGGCGATCCGCCGGGCGTCGGTCAGGATCGACGTGCTCACGCCGCGCATCCTCCCACGCAGCGCGGCACTCCCCGGCGATGTGTCCCACGCGTGGGAACTTCGGCAGGAGTACGGCGGAAGTTGGGCCACGCGTCACCGAGGGTCCACACCCCGCCCGGAGCCTGAAGCCATGGCCCCGACCCTCCTCGCAGGACCGGTCAGCCGGCTGCGCCGGAAGCCCACCCCGAGGCCGCTGCCGCGGGGAGTGGATGTCATCGCCCACCGGGGTGCCTCCGGCTGGGCGCCCGAGAACACGCTGGCCGCCGTACGCCTGGCGCACGCGGAGGGCGCGACCAGCGTCGAGTGCGACGTACACCGCACCGCCGACGGCTGCCTGGTGGTCCACCACGACGCCACCCTGGCCCGCTGCACCGACGCGGCGACGTCGCTGCCGGACGCGGCGCCCTGGCGGATCGCGGACCTCACGCTGGACCAGCTGCGCCGCGTGGACGCGACCTCGTGGTTCGGCTCCGGCGCGGCGCCCGAGCCGGTGCCGACGCTGGAGGAGTGGGTGCACGCGGTGGGCCCACGGACCGGGATGCTGATCGAGGTCAAGGACCCCGCGCGCTACCCCGGCATCGAGCAGGACCTCGCGCAGCTGCTGTTCAGCCTCCCGGCCGCCCGCGCGGTGCACCAGGCCGGTCGGCTCACCATCCAGTCCTTCGACCACGCCTGGCTGGCCCGCTTCAAACAGCGGGCGCCGGAGGTGCCCGTCGGGCTGCTGACCGGAACCCGCCCGCGGGGCCGGGACCTGGTGGAGGCCGCATCCTGGGCCGAGCAGGTGAACCCGCGAGCGCGGACGGTCACCCGGCCGATCGTCGAGCGCGCCCACGAGCTCGGCCTGCAGATGCGCGCCTGGACGGTGAACGACCCGCTGGTCATGGCACGCCTGGTCGAGTGGCGGATCGACGGCATCATCACCAACCAACCCGCGCGACTCGTGGGGCTGCTCGACGCGATGGGGCCGAGCGGGCCCTAGGGTCTGCGGTATGCAGCTCGCCCTCGCCATCCTCGCCCTGCTCGTCGCCTGTGCCGCGGCCGCGCTCGCGGTCATCGGGCTGCGTCGCCAGGCGGCCCAGGCCCGGCGGCCGAGCGCGGAGTCGCTGCCCGCCGACGTGCACGGGCTGCGCCAGGAGGTCGCGGCCCTGCGGGCGGAGTCCGGCGACGCGCTGCGGCACCTGTCGGTGGTGCGCTACGACGCGTTCGGGGACATGGGCGGCCACCTCTCCTGGTCGGTGGCCCTGCTCGACGACCACGGCCATGGCGTCGTGCTCACCTCGATCCACGGACGCAGCGAGGCCCGCACCTACGCCAAGAACATCAGCGGATGGACCTGCGACCAGCAGCTCTCGCCGGAGGAGGAAGAGGCGATCGAGCACGCCCGCCCCTGACGGGCGGTTTGGATGCATCGAGTGCCCGGTCGGGGGTTTTCTGGGTGCATCGAGTGCCCGGTGGGGGGTTCTTGGGTGCCTGGAATGCCTGGTGGGGGGTTCTTGGGTGCATGGAATGCCTGGTCGCGGGATTTTGGGTGCAACCAAAAGCGGATCGGCGGCGTCGTAGGGGATGAAGGCCTCTTGGTCGCCGGTTCACGGGGGTGCCGGCGACCATGGGGCCTTCGCCGTGCTGGGCCCCGTCGGACGGCCGGGCGGTCACGCGGGCGCGCGGTCGGGTCAGCGGGGCACACGCACCAGGAGGCGACCGTGGATGCACTCCATCCGCAGCTCCTTGCCGGGGCCGATCGAGTCGCCGTCGAGCTGGCGCGGCACGTCGGTGGCGGCGCGCACCGTCACCGAGGCCCCGGTCATCCGGTTGATCAGGTCGTCGGTCTGGGTGCTCTTGGACAGCACGCGCGCCGCGAGCGGGATCCACGACAGGAAGCGCCGCGGGTGGAGGAGTACGACGTCCAGCTTGCCGTCGTCGATCCGCGCGTCCGGCAGCAGCGGCATCCCCGCCTGGAGGTAGCCGACGTTCCCGACGAGCACGGTGCGGGCGCGGTGGGTCGTGGGCTCGCCGCCGTCGACGGAGACCTCCACCTTGACCGCGGGGAACATGAGCGACTTCAGCCCGGAGACGACGTACGCGAACCAGCCGACCTTCTGCTTGAACTCCTCGTTGACGCCCTCCATGATCGCGGCGTCGAAGCCCATCCCGGCCATCACCATGAAGTGGGAGTCCTCGAAGCCGTCCCCGGAGACCGCGACCAGGTCCACGGCCCGGTCCTGGCCGTTGAGGGCGACGTCGATGGCCGAGCGGATGTAGAGCGGGATGTCCAGGTTGCGAGCCAGCAGGTTGCCCGTGCCCGCGGGGATGATCCCGACCGGGATCCCCGTGCCGGCGAGCTCGGCGCACACCTCGCGCACGGTCCCGTCGCCGCCGCAGACCATCACCAGGTCCGCGCCGTCCACGGCCGCCGCGTGCGCCATCCCGGTGCCCGGGTCCTCGACGGTCGTGTAGTGCCAGGTCGGGCTGCTCCAGCCCGCCTCCTGAGCCATCGCGGTGACGATCGAGCGGAACTGGCCGGGGTCCTCGACCTTGGAGGGGTTGAGGACGACGGCGAGCTTTCGGTCGGTCGGCACGGTCGCGAGCAGCGGCCGGTCGCCCCGCGACTGCGGACGGGGCTGCGGGTCGAAGAGGCCGAGCGCGAGCAGGGCCACGCCGGCGCCGAGCAGGGTGCCCGCGATCACGTCGGTGGGGTAGTGGCGCCCGAGCAGCACCCGGTCCAGGCAGCCGACGACCACGAAGGCCGCGGCGGCGACGTACACCGCCTGACGCGCCGACGAGCGCCGCAGGAAGATCCACGCGAGCACCACCATGACGCCGGCGAACGCGGCCATCGACGACGCGTGCCCCGAGGGGAAGGAGCGGGTCGAGAGGAGGTCGATCGAGTCCTGCCACGCGGGCCGCACCCGGCCGACCGTGAGCTTCACGCCGGTGGTGACCAGCGAGGTCACCAGCATCACGACGACGGTGTACGCCGCCGCGCGCGGCTGCTTCTTCCACAGCAGCCAGACCGCCGTCACGGCCGTCAGCACCGCCATCCCGACGGTGGCGAAGAGATGCTCCACGACCCGGAGGATCGCCACCAGCCAGGGGATGTCGTCCGCCCAGGCCTCCGCCTGCCGACCCCACAGGTCGACCGGGTCGAGGGGGGCGCGGTCCTGGGTCACCAGGAGAGTGAGGAGACCGAAGCCGACCAGACAGGCGGCGGCCCAGACGAGAGGGAGGTATCGGGGTCGGTCGAGCACCCGGCCAAGTATGCCGACCGGTCGAGACGGGTCGAGGCGCCGGGCCGCCGTCCTCTCCCCCGGACGGCACCCGGCGCCTCGCCATCGTGCGGCCCCCAACGGACCGAGTGACCCCGCACCCCCCTCACCCCTCGAGAGGGGGGCCCGGGCGGGCCCCACCCCCGTGCGGGACCCATCGAGCACCACGCTCCAAGAGAGGCGCAAAGGACGCGCAAAGGCCGCCGCTGCCGGGGTTCACGGCCATGCGGGGAGGGGTTCCCGCACGGTGCGAGGGCAGCGACGGCCTCGGCGTCGGTGGTGACGCGGCTCAGTCGCCGCGCATCCGGATCTCCACCTCCTGCAGGGTCACGGGCTCGCCGGCGACGTGGTCGAACGCGAGGCGGTACGGCACTCCCGCCTCCTCGCAGGCGTCCATCAGCGCGAGCAGCTGGCCGCCGGCGGGACCCGTCCAGTGCTCACTGCGCAGGTAGGCCGCCTCCTGGGCGGTCACGGTGATCCCGCGCTGCCGGGCCTCGGCGACCAGGTCGGGGACCGGCGCGCCGACGAGGCCGCGTCGACGCAGCCTGTTCGCGGCGCCACCGCCGCGAGTGTTGAACTTCGTTGCCAGTCGGCCGCCCCCCTTGGGCTTCCCACTGGGCCTGGGCTTCCTGGGTTTGTCCGGAGCCATGGTTCATCTACCCCTCTTCTTCATCGGTGGAAGCAGGGGCGACCGTCACCCGTCGCGGGTGTCGGCCCACCAGGGGGCGTCCATGGCGTCGCACTGCTGTCGCGCCTGCTCCCCCCAGCGGGCCGCCTCCCGGTGGTCACCCTCGAGCTCCGCGAGCGCGGACAGCACGCCTGCCGCGGGGCCGAGGGTCGCCACTGCGGGGCCTAGCGTGACCCAGCAGCGCTCATACGGCAACAAGGTACGGCGCAGCTCGGGGGCCGCCACCCCGGCCGCGACCGCGGCGCGGCCCGCGAGAGCGAGCTCGGCGATCCGTCGCCAGCCGTGTGGTGCGGCCACCACGCGGTCGATGCCCGCCCGCACGTCGTCGGCCGAGGCACGCCCGGCCTGGGCGTCGACCATCAAGAGGGCCATCTCCGGGACCAGGTCGGGCACCCACAGCGACTCGGGCCCGGTGACGACGTCGCGCAGCGACGCCGCCAGGAGCTCGTGGTCGGTGAGGTAGAGGGCGACGAACTGCTGGGTCATCAAGAAGTTCTCCCGCAGCAGTGCGGGCACCCGCGGCCACTGGTCGTGCACCTCCTGGGCGGCGAGCATCGCCGCATCGGCCTCGCCACGACGGAGCAGAGCGTCGACGCCCAGCAGCTGATGCCACCACCGGGCATGGGCATGGCGCCGCTGCCGGGAGATCTCGTCGAGGCGATCGAGCTGCTCGGCCGCCTCGCTGCCCCAGCCCATCGCCAGCAGGTCGTCGAGCAGATGCCGGATCATCCGCACCTGCAGGTCGATGTCGCCCAATTGCTCGGCGAGCCACACCGCCTCCTGCGACTCCTTGGCCCGCCGGGTGGGCACCTCGCCGGCGTAGTGGGACCGACGCCAGCGCGCCTCCAGAGCGCACACCTGGGAGAACGGCGAGCTCGCCCGGGCACACTCGGCCAGCAGCTCCTCGGTGAGGGTGTCCAGCGACGACACCGGCGCGGTCCGGGTCAGCGCGTCCAGCACCCGCACCCGCGTGTCCGGGTCGAGCTCGTCCCGGTCGAGCAGCCAGCGAGCGTGGCGCTCGACCACGTGCATCTCGCCGCCGTCGATCCGGGCCGGCCCCCCGGCGTACTCGTCCAGGCAGGCGGCCAGCTCGGCGTCCCGCTCCTCCGCGCGCAGCCGTCGCATCACCGGCACCAGCACCTCGCGGGCGTCGACCACTCGGCCGGTGCGCATCAGCGCGCGGGCACGCTCCTGCTCGGCCGCCTGGGCGAGCGTGGGGTCCCCGAGGTCGGCGGCGCGGGCGAGCAGCGGGTCGGCGCCCTCCCAGTCGCCACCGGCGATCGACTCCCGGCCGGCCGCCAGGGCCCACCGCGCGACCAAGGCGTCGGGCAGCCCGGCGCCGAAGGTCTCTACGGCGTCGGTGAGCAGCAGGGCGGGGATCTCCCACTCCGAGTCCAGCACCTCGCGCAGGATCTCGGTGCAGGCAAGCCGGCCCAGCGACTCGCGCACCGCGCTGGTCAGATAGGGGTGGGCCATCCCGACGTGGTCGCCCTGCACGCGCAGGACCCGTGCGACTAGGAGGTCCTCCACCGCGTCACCGCCGAGCAGCCGGCTGGCCGTCTCCAACGCGATCGGCGTGCCCACCACGGCGAGCATCGAGGCACCGGCCCGCGCGGAGTCCTCCAGCGGGTCCAGCAGCCGCTCACCCAGCGCGTCCAGCCCGAGCGCCGGCTCGACGGCGTACTCCACGAGCAGCGGGACGCCGCCGATCACCCGGATCTGGTCGTCGTCGAGCTCGGCGCCGGGCCGCAGCCGGGCGGCCAGCTGCCGGGTCTCGTCGGGGGTCAGCGGTCCGACGTCGATCGTCACCGGGGTGCGTGCACCCCACGGGCCGGGCGGCTCCCGACCGGGACGACGGGCCACGACCAGGCGCACGCCGCGGGCGGCAAGCAGGCCGAGCACCCGCACGCTGGGCGCGTCCGCGGCCTCCGCGTCGTCGACCAGCAGCACCGTCTCGGGCGTCAGGTGCCGCTCGGCGAGGTCCTCCGCGACCAGCTCGAGGTCGTCGGGGATCGCCGTACCGGCCACGCTCTCGCGCAGCAGCTGCCGGTCCGGGTCCTGCGCCGCCGTCGGGTGCGCGGCGAGCAGCTCCAGCAGCAGGGAGTACGGCGTGCTCGCGGCGGCCGCCGACACCAGCACGGTGCGCTCCGGACCGCGGTGCAGCTCCTGCAGGATCGCGGTCTTGCCGATGCCGCCCTCGCCGCGCAGCAGCACCGGCTGGCCGGAGTCCAGGTGCCGGCGGACGTCGCCCAGCAGCCGGTCCCGGCCGACCAGCCGGCTCGGCGGCGCCCCGACGACGGTCGGAGCGGCGCGGATGGCCGGTGCCCAGGCCGGGTCGTGCCGGAGCACCGCCTGCTCGGCGTCCAGCAGCCGGGGCGAGGGATCCAGGCCCAGCTCGGTGTCGAGGTCGGCGAGGTGCGCGCGGAGCAGGGCCAGGGCGCGCTCCTGCCCGGCCCCGGCATAGGTCGCGCGGATCCGCAGCAGCACCAGGTCCTCGTCCCAGGGGTCCTCGCGCTGGAGGCCGTCGGCGACGGCGAGCGCGGTCTCCGGGTCGCCGTCGGCCAGGTGAGCGGCCGCCAGGTCGTGTGCGGCCTGCCGGTGCAGCCGGGTCAGCACGGTGCGCTCGGCGTCGACCACGTCGCCCTCCATGCCGGCGTACGGCTCGGCCCAGCGGTCCAGTGCCGACCGGAGCATCGAGACGGCCTCGCCCGGTGCGCCCTGTCGCAGCAGCGCCCGCCCCTGGCCGGCCTCGGCGGCGAAGAGCCGGGCGTCGCACTCGTCCTCCTCCAGCCGCAGCCGCCAGCGCTGGGGCATCCGCGCGACCCGCGTGGAGACCGCCCGGTCGCGGCCGGGCTCCAGGGCGTCGCGCAGCTTGGCCAGGTGCACCCGGATCGCCGCGTCGGCCGTCGGCGGCGGGTTGCCGGCGTAGAGCTGCTCGAGGAGTACGTCGAACTCGACGCCGCCGTCCCCGCCCGCGGTGAGCAGCCCCAACAGGAGGGTCAGCCGCGGCGGCAGACGCACGGGCTCCTGGTCGACGTCCAACGCGATCCCGCCGAGGACCCGAACCTGCAGGGCGGCCATGGGGCTCACCCTAGGGCTCCCACGCCCCCGTGCGCGGCGTTCCGATCCGCGGGACGGTCGGGACGGCGGATAGCCTTGCCGCATGATCGATCCCCGCCTGCTCCGAGACGACCCCGACCGCGTGCGCGCCGCCCAGGCCAAGCGCGGGCTGTCCGCGGAGCCGGTGGACCGGGCGCTCGCGGCCGACGAGGCTCGCCGTACCGCCATCGCGGCGTTCGAGCGGCTGCGCGCGGAGCAGAAGCAGATGGGCAAGCAGGTCGCCCAGGCCCAGGGGGAGGAGAAGCAGGCTCTCCTGGCGAAGGTCAAGCAGGTGGCGGCCGACGTGAAGGCCGCCGAGGCCGAGCAGGACGCCGCCGAGACCGAGTGGGAGGACGCCCTCAAGGCGATCCCCAACGTCGCCGCCGACGACGCCCCGGCCGGCGGCGAGGAGGACTTCGTCGTCCTCGAGCACGTCGGCACCCCGCGCGAGTTCGACTTCGAGCCGCGCGACCACATCGAGCTCGGGCGGATGCTCGGCGCCATCGACCTCGAGCGGGGCGCGAAGGTGAGCGGCTCGCGGTTCTACTTCCTCACCGGGGTCGGCGCGCAGCTGGAGCTGGCGCTGGTCAACCTGGCGATGGACCAGGCGCGCGAGGCCGGCTTCACCCAGGTGATCGCCCCGTCGCTGGTCAAGCCGCGGGCGATGGACGGCACCGGGTTCCTCGGGCAGGCCGCCGACGACGTCTACCGGATCGAGGGCGAGGAGCTCTACCTCGTCGGGACCTCGGAGGTCCCGATGGCGGCGTACCACTCCGACGAGATCCTCGACGCCGGATCGTTGCCGCTGCGCTACGCCGCGTTCAGCCCGTGCTTCCGCAAGGAGGCAGGCTCGCACGGCAAGGACACCCGCGGGATCATCCGGGTGCACTGGTTCGACAAGGTGGAGATGTTCGTCTACACGACGGTGGAGGAGTCCTACGCCGAGCACCAGCGGCTGCTGGCGTGGGAGAAGGAGTTCCTCGACAAGCTCGGGCTCGCCTACCGGGTGATCGACGTCGCCGCCGGCGACCTGGGCCTGTCGGCGGAGCGGAAGTTCGACTGCGAGGCGTGGATCCCCACGCAGGGGCGGTATCGCGAGCTCACCTCGACCTCGAACTGCACCGACTTCCAGTCGCGCCGCCTCGACATCCGGATCCGCGGCGAGCACGGCACCACCAACGTGGCGACCCTCAACGGCACGCTGTGCGCGATCCCGCGGACCATCGTGGCGATCCTCGAGAACTACCAGAACGAGGACGGCTCGGTCACCGTGCCGGAGGCGCTGCGTCCCTACATGGGCGGCCAGGAGGTGCTGAAGCCCCGTGGCGACTGAGAGCGAGTCCCGGCCGCCCGGGAGCCCCGGCTGGCAGCCCCGGCTGGTCGCGCTGGACATCGACGGCACCCTGCTGGAGTGGGTCGACGGCGAGGACGAGATCTATGAGAAGGTCTCGCCCCGGCTGCAGGCCGCGGTGCGGAAGGCCGTCGACGCCGGGGCGTACGTCGTCCTCGCGAGCGGCCGCTCACCGCACGGCATGACGCCGATCGCGGACCTGCTGGGGATCACGCCGGACGCGCCCGATCAGGCCGGCCGGCTCTGGGTCGTCGCGGCCAACGGCGCGGTGCTGCTGCGGTATCCGCCGTCGGAGATCGTGCACGAGGAGACCTTCGACGCGCGGCCGGCCGTCGAGGCGGTGCTGCGCGAGCACCCGAAGGCGCTGGTCGCGGTCGAGGACCGCGGGCGGGGCTACCGGGTGAACCGGCCCTTCCCCGAGGGCGAGCTCACCGGGCTGCTCACCGAGGCGCCCGTCGACGAGTTGGTCGCCTCCCACGTCTCCCGCGTGGTGATCCGCGACCCCGAGGCGACCGCCGACGACTTCGTCGCGCTGGCCGCCCGGCTCGGGCTGCACGGGACGGAGTACGTCGTGGGCTGGACCGCCTGGCTCGACCTGACGCCGGTCGGCGTCTCCAAGGCCTCCGGCCTGGAGTGGGTCGCGCGCGAGCTCGGGCTGACCGCCGCCGACGTGCTCGCGATCGGGGACGGCCGCAACGACATCGAGATGCTGCGCTGGGCCGGCCGCGGCGTCGCCATGGGCCAGGCCGTCGAGGAGGTCCGCGCGGCCGCCGACCACGTCACGGGCACCGTGCACGAGCAGGGGGCGGCCGAGGAGCTGGAGCGGTGGTTCGGCTGAGGCCCGCACTGGTCGCCTCCGACATCGACGGGACACTCCTGCACAGCGACGGCACCCTGTCCCGGCGAACGCAGGACGCGATCGCCGGGCTGGATCGCGCGGGCATCCCTCTGGTCCTGGTGACCGCGCGGCCGATGCGCTGGATGGCCGACTTCCGGGGCCTCGCCGGCCTGCACGGGCTGGCCGTCGTCTCCAACGGAGCCGTGGTGATGGACCTCGGGACGGGCGAGCCGCTGGAGGTGACCGGGATCGCGCCGGCCGACGGGCTGGCGCTCGTGGAGGCCGTGCGGGCCGCCGTACCCGGCGCGCGGGTGGCGGTCGAGACGCCGGCCGGCCTGGTGCGGGACGCGGCCTACGTCGAGTCGCACCCGATCCCGTCCGGCAGCCCGGCCGGGCCGCTCGCCGAGGTGTGGGTGGACCCGGGTGTGAAGCTGCTGGTGCAGCACCCCGACGGCGCGGAGGTGGTCGACGGCGACGCCTTCCGGTCCGCCGTCGCGGAGGCGCTGGGGGAGCGCGCCACGCCGACGTGGACCATCCCCGGGCTGGTGGAGGTCGGGCCGCCGGGCGTCACCAAGGCGACGACGCTGGCGCGGGTCGCCGCGGAGCTGGGCGTCGGTCCGGAGGACGTGATGGCCTTCGGCGACATGCCCAACGACATCCCGATGCTGACCTGGGCCGGCCGCGGCCTCGCGGTCGCCAACGCCCACGCGGACGTGCTGGCGGTGGCTGACGGCGTCGTGCCCGCGAACGACGAGGACGGCGTGGCCCGCACCCTCGAGGGTCTGCTGGGCTGACCGCGGCCGTTAGGGTGGCGGGCATGCCGAGCCCTCGGGTCCGCCGTACTCCCTTCGCCGTCGCGGCCGCCGCCCTCGTCGGTGGCGGCGTGCTGGCCGTCGTACCCCTCGCCGCCCCTGCGGGCGCCGTCGACGCGACGACCTGCGAACGCGAGAGCGTGGCGGCCTCCGCGCGCTCGGTGGACGTCGTCTTCAGCGGGACCGTGGGCAGCAGTGAGGCCGTCCGCCGGGCGGGTGAGCGGCTGCGGCAGGTGCGCGTCGAGGTCGACCGGATCTACCAGGGCAGCGTCGACCGGGACACCACGGTGGTCACGATGCCGCAGGCGGACCGGCCGGTCGCGGGCGAGGAGTGGTACTTCTTCGCTGACGGGTCGGGTGGGCGCTACACCGCGGCTCCGTGCTCGGGCAGCCGCGTGTCCACGCCGGAGACGACCCGCCGGGTCGAGGCCGCGCTCGGCGCCGGTGAGGTGTACGTCGAGCCCGAGCCGCCGCGCGAGCCGCTGGCCTACGAGCAGCAGGACGTGGCCGACCAGCCCCCGCTCTCCCGGATGCTCGCCCCCGGCGCCGGCCTCAGCCTCCTCGCCCTCCTCGGCCTCCTGGTCACCCGCCGCCGCCACCCCTGACCCTGCTTCTGCCGAGTCGGCGCCACTTCACCCCCGAGTCGGCGGGGAGCAGAAAGCAGGATTTGGGCGCGCGGATCCTGCATTTCGCTCCCCGGCCCCGCCGCGGGTCCGTCGTACCTGATGCCGGTCGCAGGCCGCCGCGGCGATCAGCCCCCGAGGGTACGGCGGGTGAAGAAGCGCCGACTGGAGGTGAAGTAGCGCCGACTCGGCGTGAAGAAGCGCCGACTCGGCGTGGGGGGCTAGAGGTACATGCCCCCGGTGTCGTGGCCCTGGGACTGGCCGCCCTGACCGGGCTGACCACCCTGGCCGGCCTGGCCGCCCGGCTGCTGGCCCTGGCCGGGGAGGCCCGGCTGACCCTGGCCGGGACCGGGCTGACCCGGCTGACCCGGGCCGCCCATCGGGAGCTGGCGCCGGATCTGCTCGAACTGGGCACGCGCGGCCATCTGCTGGGCGTAGATCGCGGTCTGGATCCCGTGGAAGAGGCCCTCCAGCCAGCCGACCAGCTGCGCCTGCGCGATCCGCAGCTCGGCCTCGCTCGGGGTGCCCTCCTCGGTGAAGGGCAGCGAGAGTCGCTCCAGCTCCTCGACCAGCTCCGGCGCGAGCCCGGTCTCGAGCTCCTTGATCGAGCGCTGGTGGATCTCCTTGAGCCGGTTGCGGGATGCCTCGTCGAGCGGCGCGGAGCGCACCTCCTCGAGCAGGTTCTTGATCATCCCGCCGATCCGCATCACCTTCGCCGGCTGCTCGACCAGCTCGGTGAGCTGCTTCTGGTCGTCCCCGTCGTCGGAGCCGTCGGAGCCCTCCGAGGCCTGGGCGAGCGCGGAGGCCGGGATCGCGCCCACCGGCTGCCCGTCGGGCCCGACGATCAGGATCTGCTCCTGCTCGCCCTCGGGCCGGTCGCCGCCCGACGACTCCTGCGATCCGGACGGCTGCTGCTGCTCGGTCATGGTCTCACCCTACGTTTCCGACGGTCAGGACGATCTTGCCCGCATGGGCGCTGGACTCCATCAGCTCGTGCGCCCTGCCGACCTCCTCCAGGGGCAGCGTGGCGTGCACGATCGGGCGCACCCGCCCGTCGGCGATCAGCGGCCACACGTGCTCGACCACCGCGGCACAGATGGCGGCCTTCTCCCCGAGGGGCCGTCCGCGCAGCGAGGTGGCGATGACCGCCCCGCGCTTGCCGAGCAGCTTGGCGATGTTGAGCTCGCCCTTGACGCCGCCCTGCATGCCGATGATCACCAGCCGCCCGGCGGTGGCCAGCGCGTCCACGTTGCGCTGGAGGTAGCTCGCGCCCATGTTGTCCAAGATGACGTCGACGCCGTCGGGCCCGACCTCCTCGACGAAGTCCTGCTCCTTGTAGTTGATGACCACATCCGCCCCGAGCGACCGGCAGAACTCGGCCTTCTCCGCCGACCCGCAGGTGGCCAGCACCCGGGCGTCGTACGCCTTGGCGACCTGGATCGCGCAGCTGCCGATCCCGCCCGAGCCGCCGTGCACCAGCAGCGACTCACCGGGCTGCAGGTGACCGACCATGAAGACGTTGGACCACACCGTGCAGCACACCTCGGGCAGCGCCGCGGCCGTGACCAGGTCGACCCCGTCGGGGATCGGCATGACCTGCCCGGAGGGTACGGCGACCCGCTCGGCGTACCCTCCGCCGGCGAGGAGCGCGCACACCTGGTCGCCGATCGACCAGTCCTCGACCTCGGCCCCGAGCGCCGTGATCGTGCCGCTGCACTCGAGGCCGATCACGTCCGAGGCGCCCGGCGGGGGCGGGTAGTTGCCCTGTCGCTGGAGTACGTCGGCCCGGTTGACCGCCGTCGCGGCCACCTCGATCAGCACCTCGCCGGGGCCGGGCTGCGGGTCGGGCACCTCCCCGATGGAGAGGACCTCGGGGCCGCCGGGCTCGGACGTCGTCACCGCTCGCATGGCTCCACCCTGCCACCGCAAGAGCGCGTGCGCCTCCCCCGGTGGTGTCAGCTCTCGTAGGAGTCGCCCGAGTGGTCGACGCCGCTGTCGTCGGGCACCTCGTCGGGTACGTCGTCCTCGTCCTCGCCGGCCGCGTGGTCCCAGCCCTCGGCGAGCTGCTGCGCCCGCGCGGCCAGCTCCTCGACCTCCTCGGGGCTCGCGCCCTTGGCTCCCACGGCCACCCCGAGCAGGTAGGTCGTGATGGGCGCGGAGCGTCGCTCCACGCTGTGCGCGGCGACCCGGGCGAGGTCGAGCACCAACCCCTCGTCCACCTCGGTGTCGACGTCCAGGGCGTCGCAGAGCTCGTCGATCCAGTCGTGCAGGTCCACGTCGCCCAGTCTCCGCGCCGGTCCCGGCGTGTCGCAAGGCCTACTCCAACGCGCGGAGGTCCGCCCACGTGTCGACGTCGCGCGCCTCGTCGCCGGACGCCTCGACCTCGGCCAGCCGCAGCGGCGCGAGCAGCCGGTGCATCGGCATCCCCTGGGCGTCGGCAGCACCCGGCCAGTCGACCCGGTCGGGACGGAGTACGCCGGCCAGGTGGCGCCGTCCGCCGGAGACGAGGAAGGCCCCGTCGGCATCCTCGGCGGCGGAGGTGAGGCGCGCGAACGTGTCCGCCGTCAGGAACGGCATGTCGACCGCGACGACGGCCAGCAGGTCGGCGGGCCCGCTCAGTGCGGCGCGGCCGGCGACCAGCCCCGCGACCGGCCCCCCGCCGGGCGGGTCCTCCCGGGCGAAGATGACGGGGTCGGGCGCAGGGGCGGGGGGACCCACCACCACGACCTCCTCGGCGTCGCGGACGGCGGCCAGCACGCGCTCCAGCAGCGTGACGCCCCCGACGCGCACCGCGGCCTTGTCGCGGCCGTCGAGCCGGCGCGCGGAGCCGCCGGAGAGGACGACCGCCGCGAGACGCATGGTGCCCAGCCTAGGGTGGAGGGATGATCGAGGACCGTCCCCGTGACGACCTGCGCGTGGCCCTCGTGCAGCGCGCCAGCAGCCTGGACCCGAAGGAGAACCGCGAGGCACTGGAGTCCCTGGTGCCCGCGGACCAGGACCTGGTCGTGCTGCCGGAGGCGTGGGCCCGTGACTTCGGCAAGCCCGGATCGCCGCTGGGGGAGTTCGCCGAGCCCCTGGACGGCCCGTTCGCGACCGAGCTCGAGCGGGTAGCGCGCGAGCGGGGGGCCACGGTGGTCGCCGGGATGTTCGAGCCGGGCGAGGACGACCGGCCCTACAACACCCTGGTCGCCCGCGGGCCCGGCCACGCGGCGTCGTACCGCAAGATCCATCTCTACGACTCCTTCGGCTACAAGGAGTCCGACACCGTCTCCGCGGGCCCGACCGAGCTCGTGCCGCAGCTGGAGCTGGACGGCTGGAGCCTGGGCCTGATGACCTGCTACGACCTGCGCTTCCCCGAGCAGGCGCGCGCGCTGGTCGCCGCCGGGGCCGAGGTGCTCGTGCTGCCCGCGGCGTGGGTGGCCGGGGAGCGCAAGGTCGAGCACTGGCGCACGCTGGTCCGGGCCCGGGCGATCGAGAACACCTCCTACGTCGTGGCGGTGGGCCAGCCGGGTCCGCGCTACTCCGGCCACTCGATGGTGGTCGACCCGTTCGGCGACATCGTGGTCGAGGCCGGCGACGACGACGAGACCCTGACGGCCGTCCTCGAGCCGGACGTCTTGGAGAAGGCCCGGGAGACCAATCCGTCCCTGAGGAACCGTCGGCTGTAGCCTGCCGCCGTGCCGCGCGACTCCTCCCTCCGAGCCCGTGGTCCGCGCTGGGCCGGCCTCGTCCTCTGGGCCGTGCTGCTGTTGGGCGGCGCCGGCCTCCTCCTCGCAGCGCTGGTCGGGGCGGTCGCGCCCTCGTGGATCCCTCGTCGGGTCGGGCTGGACGGTGGGGGCGCGACGCTCGTCGTGGCCGCCCTCGCCTGGGCGCTGGCCGTGCGCGTCGGCGGGAACCCCCTCATCGGCGCCGGGCTCGCGGCGCTGCTCGCCGTCGGTGCGCTCACGTCGGGGTGGGGGGACCTGCGAGCCAGCGCGGCCGTCCTGGCCGCCGTCCTCGGTGCGGTCCTGGGAGTGATGGCGACCCGGCCCGCGACCACCTTCGTCACCGCGCTGCGCGAGGTCGTGGTCGCGCTGGTCTTCGCAGCCCTGGGCGGTCTGGCCGCGGTCGGCTTCCGCCCGACGCTGGATCTGCTGCGCTATGAGTACGCCGTCCTCGCGCTCGCCTTCGTGCTGCTCGTCGTCCTGGTCCACCGCCTCGGCGCGGGGTTCCACGGCCTCGGAGCCCGGGGGCTGCTCGTCGTCCTCGTCGCCCTCCTCGTGGTCACGGTGACATTGGCCTACTCCGAGCTGGTCCGCGCCTACGGGACGCCCGGCGTGACCGGGAGCATGCGCGACCTCGGGGCGTGGAGCCGCGAGACGCTCGGCGGCGTGCCGCGCCCGCTGCAGGCGATCCTGGGCGTTCCGGCGCTCGTGTGGGGGTGTCACCTGCGGACGCGCCGGCGTCAGGGGTGGTGGGTGTGCGCGTTCGGCGTGGCGGCCACGGCCCCGCTCGCGACCGAGATCGCCGACCCCGACGTCGGCGCGGGGGACGTCGTGGTGACCCAGGTGCTGTCGGTGCTGATCGGCATGCTGATCGCCTACGTCGTCATCCGGATCGACCTGCTGCTCACGGGCGGGTCCTCCGGGCGTCGGGCGCGCCGGGCGACGGAGGTGCCGGCACCGCGTCCGGAGCCGGCACGCACCCGCGCCCTGCTCTGAGCAGAGGGGGCGGGATTCGAACCCGCGGCTGACTCGCGCCAGCGACCGCTTTCAAGGCGGTTCCGATAGGCCACTCCGGCACCCCTCCGTGCGGGCTGCGCCCGCGGGGAGAGTGTACGGCGGCCTACTCCGACCCGCCGATCTCCATCCCGACGTCGTCCCACACCAGGTCGTGCAGCCGCTGCAGGTGCCGGTCCACCTCGCGGACCAGCCGGCGCAACTCGGTGCGCACGTCCTCCAGTGACTCGTCCTCGAGCACCCGCGGGCCCATCTCGCCCAGCCGGATCAGCAGCGCGCGGCGCTCGGCCAGGACGCTGCTCTGGCGGGCCGCGAGCCAGGCGTTGTCGTGGGCGGCGCTCTCGGTTCCGAGCAGGTCGCGGACGCCGGCCATCTTCTGCCGGACGGTCCAGCGCCAGGCCCCGGTGTTGGCTCGGACGGGAGCTTCCACGGCCTGCTGGAACTGCGCGAGCGCAGCGGTGGTGAGTCGCATGGGAGCCTCCCGGGGACTGGGTCGTACCCCCGAGTGTGACGCGGGTCACGGCCCCGGACAAGGGCCGGTCGGCGGCCGGATCCGGGCCCGGGAGAGAATGCGGCCGTGGTGTCCGACTACCGACTCGCCCCGGCGCTCGCCGCCCGGATGATGGGGATGGCGCTGCTGCTCGTGGCCGGCGTCATCTTCCTGCTGACCCTGGCCTCCGCGATCGGCGGCCTGCCGTTCACGGCCGTGGTGGTGACCGCCGCCCTCGGGCTGGTCGTGGTCTCGGGCGTCGCGTGGTGGCTGGTGCGTCGGGCGGTCGTCTTCCACGCCGGCGAGGAGGGCTACCGCGTCCGCTTCGTGCGGGGCGCCGGAGCCCACGAGGCCCGCTGGGTCGAGGTCGAGGACGCGGTGACGACGTACGTCCGCGACGCCCCCTGCCTGGTGCTGCGACTGCGGGACGGCCGGACCACGGTGATCCCGGTCGAGGCCCTGGCCGTGGACCGGGAGCGGTTCGTGCGCGAGGTCCAGGATCACCTTCAGCGGGGTCACGGGCTGCCGCGGCTGCGCCGCCGAGGCGATTCGCCGCCCGACGGGAGCGCCGGGTAGCCTGTCTCGCGCTGTGAGGAGGCGTCGCCTAGTCCGGTCTATGGCGCCCGCCTGCTAAGCGGGTTGAGGGTAACCCCCTCTCGCGGGTTCAAATCCCGCCGCCTCCGCCAGCGTCACGGCCCCGGTGCGAGACCGCCCGGGGTCGTGACACTTTCGGGACACGCGTGCAGCGGACTGCAAGATCGTGCAATGCAACTAGTTGTACCCCGGAGATCGTGGCATCGGCGGTCGGGAGGTCGCACACTGGAGGGGAACCAGGGTTCCCCCGGGCCCTGACCGACCCCCATCGAGGTGAAGAAGGACCATGACCGTGGCTCGACGGATCTGCGCGGCACTGGCAGCTGCCGCACTCGGCGTACTGATGATCACCGGCCCCGCAAGTGCCGAAGACACGAGCTGGGGTGGCGTGCCCTCCATCTCCAACAGGTGACATGATGTGCCGGCTCGTCTCCCCCCCAGGCGAGCCGGTGACGCGAGCCGCAGGCTGATCCCTACCCCCCAGCGATCAGATCCCAGCTGGTTTCCGGCGGTCTCGCCGACGCGAAGGCAGTGACGTCCATGTCACTGCCTTCGCTCGTTGTGGGCCATCAGTCCGCGGTCGGCGGCTCGGTCTCCTGGCCGGAGATGCCCCGCTGCCCCATCGCGTAGCCCAGCTGGAAGCGCGTCTCGCAGTCGAACTCGGTCTTGAGGTCCGCGACGTACGCCGCGTAGGTGCGCGGGCTGACCCCCATCCGCTTGGCGCTGGTGTGGTCCGCATGCCCCTCGATCAGCATCCGGATGGTCATCGCCCGCTGCTCGGCGGCGATGCCCTTGGTGATCGAGCTCTCCCGCTGGGCGAACGGGCGGGCCCGCTCCCAGGAGCGCTCGAACATGTCGACCAGGTAGGCGACCATCGACGGCTCGCGGACGGCCAGCGCGTTCATCACGCCCTCGTAGTGCGGGATCACGGCCACGCGGCGGTCCACCACGATCAGCCGGTTGAAGAACTCGTCGAGCGTGCGCACCTCCGCGCCCTGCCGGCTGACCTCGGCGACGTACTTGTGCGTGGCCGAGTTGCGGCGTGCTGAGTGTTGGTAGAGCGTGCGCATCCGGACCCCGCGGGCCAGCGCCGCCGCGTCCCGCTGGGCGGCCGCGGCCAGGATCTCGGCGTCGCGGTCCGACTGCGGCTGGGCGGTGAGCAGCTCGTGCTCGGCGTCGGCGACGATCGAGGCGATGTAGGGGAAGATCGCCCGGCCGTGCAGCTCGGTGAACGGGCCGCGGGAGGCCAGCGGCGAACGCCGCCAGGCCTGACCCAACGTGCCGAAGGCATCGGCCCAGCGCGCCGACTCGGAGAACAGCATCGCGCCCTGCTGGCTCATCGGCGTCACCACGCGCGACTGCACCGGCGTCGGGTCGGTCGGCACCCAGCCCCCGTCGTCGCCGTTGCCGACCAGGAGACCGAGCTGGACCAGCAGGTCGAGAGCCTCGCGCAGGTCGCCGCCGTCAGCGAAGCGGGCGTCGGTGCCGGCGAGCTCCCCTCGCGTGACCGCCTCCTCATAGAGCGGGGTAGCGACCGTCTCGAAGAGCTCACGTTGCTCAGCGCTCATCCCATGCATCGCCCAACCTTTGCATCGATCCGCAACGCACCCCCAGCCGAACCGGCCGCGTTCTGCAGATTGTTGCAGTCATGTCACCGGGCAGCGGTGATCCGGTCCATCAGTGCGTAGGCCTCGGGCTTGCTCAAGCGCCCGACCTCGACCCGGCGCGGCTTGATCGTCCGCGCCTCCGTCGCGACCACGACCCGGTCATCCAGCAGCAGGGTGACGAAGCCGCCGACCTCGTCGGCCTGCTCGGCCGCGCGCAGCATCCGCCGGTGGGGACGAACGGTGAGGGTGACGACCCAGTACTGCTCGTAGCGGTCCAGCCCCATCGTCGCGTCGGTGACCGTGACGGGCGCCGGGTCGGCCATCGGGCGGTAGCCACGCCGCCCCTCGCTGTCGCAGACGACGAACTCCTCCGGCGTGCAGTCGGTCATGCCGATGAGCGAGAGGGCGGGGAGTACGTCGGCCCGCAGCCGGCCGTGGAACGCGGGCTGCTCGGCGTCCAGCGTCAGGCTCTGCTCCGCGTCCGGCGCCGATGACCCGGTGGCCCCCTGGCAGCCCGCGGTGAGCAGGAGCGCGGCCAGCAGGGTCGCCGTACGACGGGGCATGGGGTCAGTCTGCACCCGTCGCGCCGCTCCCGGTCGTATTGATTTCGCTTGGCGCCCCGCCCTCGGCTAAGGTGGTCCGGTCCCGTTCGCGGGGCAGGCGCCCGTAGCTCAACGGATAGAGCATCTGACTACGGATCAGAAGGTTTGGGGTTCGAATCCCTACGGGCGCGCCACCCCTTCTACGTGGTCGAATCGACCTTGGAGGTTGCTTCGTGCTCGGCGTGCGACCGTTCGTTCGGTCAGCGCTGTGCTCGGTGCTTCTCTTGTTGGCGGCCTGCACCGTGGCTGGCAGTCCGGAGCGTGATGCTGCTGGGCGCAGCGCCACACGGGTCACCGGCGTCCCCGCGACTGCTTTGGCTGACGAACCGCTGCGCCTGCGGGTTGAACAGGTCCCACCGCAAGAGCGGGTGCGTGTCACCGTGACAACGGATGGTGAGGGCCGGGGCGCGAGGAGCTCTGCGGAGTTCATCGCTGGCCCCGACGGGATTGTCAACCTGGAGCGGGACCGCCCCACCAGCGGCTCCTACTCCGTCGCCTCGGGTTTCGGCTTGCTGTGGACTCTGCACGACACGGCTGACCGATCGCAGACCCGGGTCAAGATCGAGATTGTCGTGGAGGTGGCGGGGCGAGAGATCGCGAGGTTGGCACAGACGCGGCGGCTCGATCGACCCGGAGTACGAGTGGAACGGTTGACCGTGAAGCGGAACGGCGTCGTCGGCTACCTGATTCAACCGTCGCGACGGGCACAGCCGGCCCCCGGCACCGGCGTCGTCATCATCGGCGGTTCCGAAAGGGGGTTTGCGGCCTGGGCTGAGGCGCGACTGCTCGCGTCGCATGGCTACCCCACCCTGTTGCTGGCCTATCACGGAGAACCGGGTGTCCCGAGGCGGCTTGAGCGCATCCCGATCGAATACTTCGGGCGGGCCCTGAAGCTGATGTCGACGTTGCCGTCCGTCCGAGAGGCTGCCGTGGTCCCCGTGGGTATCTCGCGTGGTGGCGAGGCCGCACTGCTGACGGCGGTGCACTACCCCGAATTGGCGGCCGGAGCCGTCACCGTAGCCGGGATCGGGGCGGCTGCATCGGCCTACCCCCGCGATGGCGAACCGGCCTGGACTTGGCGTGGCCGACCTCTGCCGTTCGCCCGATCACTGCGAGACCTGTGGATCGATCCTGGTCCGGCTGTCATCGACGTTTGGCGGATCCGAGGGCCGCTTCTCCTCATCTGCGGCAGGGCAGACCAGGTGTTGTCCTCGTGCAGCGCAGCCGACAGCATCGCGCGAAGGCTGGTTGCACGTGGTCGGCCGACGCCTGAGGTTGCTGCCTTCGCCGAGGTCGGTCATGAGATCACCGCCTTTGCGCCGGGAGTCATCTACCCGACGCGGGTGAGTCGACCCGACGCGCTTGGTCTCGCGCGCGAACGTGCTTGGAGGCAACTCCTGGCCTACCTGGAAGGCCTCGAAAACAGGAACTGACCTATCCGGCGCTTCCGGGGGCAGTTGCAACGTTCCACAAGCCACCCTTTCGCAGCGGGTTCATATGTGCGACCCTCGTCGCACTCGTTCGCTCATCTGGGGGAGAAGATCGTGCGCAAGGTTCTCGGGTTGACGCCGTTCCTGGCACTGCTCGCCGGCTTCATCGCAGCCGTCCTCATTGCAAGCAGTAGTCCGGTGCCTCCGGCACCTGGTCCGGTCACCGTCACCTTGAGTAGATGCGGAATGCGCGAGCCCGCCAAGATCGCCGTCCACGAACTGGCGCTCCGGTGCTATCCCGGTCGGGGACCCTGGGGCGGGGCCGCTTCGGGCGCGCGCGTCGGCGGGCCGGTCGGCGGTGGCATGCCCTCATGGCGTGGGACGGGCAGCCGGACAGCGGCGACGACCAAAACGTCAGCCAAGTCGATGTCCGACATCAAGAAGCTCGCGAACAAGCACAGGGTCCCCTGGCCTAATCCGAAAGCCCGGCGGGCCTCGGATATGAGCATGCACGTCGTCTACCACATGCGGGCCAGAGGCAAAGACGGACAGTGGCGAACGCACAAGTTCGGCATCAGCAAGAACGGGGAGGCCCGGCCAAAGCAGCAGCTCAAGGCTTGTCGTGAAGCCAACGGAGGACGACGGTGCCGGTTCGACATCCTTCGCAAGGATGTCCGAGGCTGGGAGAAGGCCCGCCAGGTAGAGGCCGGCTACGCGACGAAGTACAAGATGCGGCACGGGAAGTGTCCCCCGGGAATGAAGAGGTGCCTGTGAGCCACCGGATTGACACTGCCTGGATGGAGGGCTCGCGCCCCGGAGTTCCGGAGGAGTTCGATCGGGTGTGGGACGCGTTGTCGGAGGACGAGGCGTGGGCGCCCTGGCTGGAGGAGCACATCGTGAAGCCGGGGCTCTACGTGATCGCGCAGTTCGAGGACCGGCCGAAGGCCTCGATGCGGCGCAGCGGTGAGGACCTCATCTACTACATCCCCAACGACTGGGTCGCCGACGCGGTGAAGCGGGGGACGGTGGGTGAGCTGGGCCGGAGGATCTTCGAGGACGCCTATGCGGGGTGGGCGAAGCGGCTCAAGGCCCCGGCGCCGCCCGTGAGCGACGGATCCTAGGCCGGACGGCCAGACGTCACCCGAGGTCGATCGGCTCCTGCCGCAGCGAGAAGTCGCTGGTCTGGCCGTCCGCGACCTGCACGCAGGGGCCGGCGACCGCCAGGACCAGTCCGGCGCTCCCCTGGCGTGGGCTCACCCGGATCGACCCCGTCACCTCGTCCCTCCCCAGATTGGCCCACGGGCGAGGCTGCGTGTCCTGGCCGACCAGCTTCCATCCGTCGGCGGCGAGCCGCTCGGAGAGCGACGCGCGGAACTCCACCGCCTCCGCGGGAGGCGACCCGCAGACGGCGTACCCACCGGTGGCGTCGCCCACCACGCCGAGGCTGGAGGCGACCTCGGCCATGCCGCGCAGCGCGCCGACGACCTGCCCGCGGCCGGCCTCGGCATCGTCCGCGGCCGCCTGCCGGTCCGGGCCGCCGGAGCCGCCGCCCACCAGCAGCAGCGCCGACGCCATCACGACCGAGACTCGCATGCGCACGGCTCTCAGCCTTCCCCCGCGACGTCGACCTGGTAGGCGCGCGAGCTGGACCAGCGCGCGGTGAAGCTGAAGCGGCTCCCACGGACGAGGGTACGGCGGAACTCCGCGCACCGGCCGCCCACCGACCCGGTCCGCTCGATCCGCAGCGCGGCCTCGTCGTCGCGCATCGCGAGCCGGGCGCGCTGGCCCGCGGTGGGCACGATGGCGCGGATCGTCTCCTCCCCGCCGGTCAGCCGGACCCCGGCGACCCGCTGCCACTCGTCGTAGAGAGCGGTGTGGGAGAGGTCGGCGTCCAGCAGCGGCGCGGCCAACTCCGGGTCGAGCCAGGCGCAGTCCCAGGCGATCGGCTCGTCGTCGCCGAGGCGGATGCGCTCGACGTACACCAACCCGGTCTCCGCGGGCAGGCCCATCCGGTCCGCGACCACGCTGTCACGGCGCACGTCGAGCACGAGCACCTCGCTGCGCTGCTCGATGCCGCGGTCCTCCAGCTCGTGGAAGAGGGAGTACATCACCCCGAGGTCCTGGGCGATCATCCCCGGCGCGACCACGCTCGAGCGCCCCCGCGAGGACTGGATGACCCCGTCGCGGCGCAGCCGGCCGACCGCCTCCCGGACGGTGTGCCGGCTGACGCCGTAGCTCTCCATCAGCTCCAGCTCGCCGGGGAAGGTGTCGGGGAACTCCCCGCCCTCGATCCGACGCACCAGGTCGTCCTGCAGCTGACGCCATAGGGGAACGCGCACCGACCGGTCGAGACCGCGAGGTCCGGGACTCCGGGGTGTCATGCGGGCGCGTTCCTCTCCCGGCGACGTGCCGGAACGTGGCTCGGGGGTCGCCCGAGTGTAGACGCCCGAGCGGGTCAGCCCTCCAGCGCGGCGTCCAGGGTGATGTCCACGCCGGTCAGCGCCTTGCTCACCGGGCAGCCCGCCTTGGCCGCCTCGGCGGCCCGGGCGAACCCGTCCGCGTCCAGGCCCTCCACCTCGCCGCGCACGGTGAGGGTGATGCCGGTCAGCCGGAAGCCGCCGGCGGGGTCCTCCCCGAGGCTGACGTCGGCCTGCACGTCCAGCGCCTGCGGGGTCCCGCCCGCCTGGCCGATCAGCGCCGACAGCTGCATGGCGTAGCACGAGGAGTGGGCGGCTGCGATCAGTTCCTCCGGCGAGGTGGTGCCGTCGGCGTTCTCGGCGGCGCGCTGGGGGAAGGAGACGTCGTACGTCCCGACCCCGGAGCTGGTCATCTCGACCTGGCCGGAGCCCTCCTGCAGCGTTCCGGTCCAGGCGGTGCGGGCGGTGCGAGTGGGCATGGGGGCTCCTCGGTTCTCGTCGGTCCGTGGTCGTCCTCAGTCTTGCGGCGGAGCCCTTCTCGCGGAATACCCCCAGGGGGTGGTCTGGTTGTCGCGGTGACACACTCGACGCCGAGGAGGGGTGGCCGATGCCCGATCTGGACCAGGAGCTCGAGTTCGGCCTGTTCCCATCGCCGGAGGCCGCGCGGATCGCGGACCTACTGTCGCTGGTGGCGCAGGCCGAGGTCGAGGGACTGGACCTGGTGTCCCTGCAGGACCACCCCTACCAGGAGCGGTACGGCGACACCTGGACCCTGCTCTCCGTGCTGGGCGCCCGCACCAGCACGATCAAGCTGGCCCCCAACGTCGCCAGCCTGCCGCTGCGCCCGCCGGTCGTGCTGGCCAAGGCGGCGGCGACCCTCGACCTGATCACCGGCGGCCGGGTGGAGCTGGGCCTGGGTGCCGGCGCGTTCTGGGACGCGATCGCCGCGGCCGGCGGGGTCCGCCGGACTCCCGGGGAGGCCGTCGGTGCGCTCGCCGAGGCGGTCGAGCTGATGAAGGCGTTCTGGGCCGGCGGGACACTGCACTTCGAGGGCGAGCACTACCGCGCGGTCGGCCTGCACGCCGGCCCGCGCCCGGCGCACGACATCCCGGTCTGGCTGGGCTCCTACAAGCCGCGGATGCTGCGGCTGACCGGTCGGCTCGCCGACGGCTGGGTCCCCAGCATGGGGTACGCCGACCCGCCCGCGCTGGCCGAGCTCGCGGCGGTCGTCGACGAGGCGGCGCTGGCGGCCGGCCGCTCACCCCAGTCGATCAAGCGGATCTACAACATCTTCGGGCGCTTCGGCACCGGCGCCGGCTTCCTCCAGGGGACGCCGGACAACTGGGCCGAGCAGCTGGCCGAGCTGACCCTGGACGTCGGGATGAGCACCTACATCCTCGGCAGCGACGACCCCGACACGGTGCGCCGCTTCGCCGCCGAGGTCGCGCCGCGGACCCGCGAGCTGGTCGAGGTCGAGCGCGGGCGCCGGGCCCGCGGCGAGGTCCCCGACACCCCGACGCCCGCTCCCGAGGCGGCGCGGGAGAGTGTGACGCTGGTCAGCCCGACCCCGGACGACGGGGTGCGGCTCGCGGCCGAGATGCCGTGGGACGAGTCGACGCGGCCCACGCACGACGCGCCCGCCGCCGCTGACGACGTACCCCTCCCGGAGCATGCGCAGCACCTCGTCGACATCCACAACGGGCTGCGCGGCGAGCTCGCGCAGGTGCGCGACGTGCTGGACCAGGTACGGCGCGGCCACCTGCCCGTGGGCGCCGCGCGGTCGGTGATCAACACGATGACGATGCGGCAGAACAACTGGACGCTGGGCGCCTACTGCGAGTCGTACTGTCGCGCGGTGACCGGCCACCACACGCTGGAGGACCGCAGCATCTTCCCGCATCTGCGCCACACCGAGCCCGGCCTGGCGCCGGTGCTGGACCGGCTGGAGGAGGAGCACCACGTGATCCACGACGTGCTCGAGCAGTTCGACCGCGCGCTGGTGCGGCTGGTCACCGAGGACGGCACCGGTCGCGCCGGCGAGGACGTCCTGCAGGGCGTCCAGGACGCCGTCGACCTCCTCACCGACACGCTGCTCTCCCACCTCGCCTACGAGGAGCGCGAGCTGATCGGGCCCCTCGCCCGCCACGGCCTGAACTGACGGGGGCCGCTCAGGCGGGATCGCGGGCGAGGAGGTCGTCGACCTGGTTGATCGCCGCGGTGGCGCCCTCGACGGCGCCCATGTCGAGCACCTGCTGGAGCGCTTCGGCCGACTCGTATCGGCTGACGAAGGTGGCCGACGTGCGTCCCTCGCTCTCGGCGAAGGTGAGGGTGTTGTGCGAGACCGGCATCGAGTCCAGGGGCTGCAGGTCCTGGTCGGAGAAGCCGTCGTCGAAGCCGAGGACCCGGGGCTCGTCGATCACGGTGAACTCCCACCAGCCGGGGTGCTTCTCGCCCTCGGGGCTGGTCATGTAGTAGCTCACCCGGCCACCGACCCTGAGGTCGTGCTCGACCACCGTCGCGGGATAGCCCGGAGGGCCCCAGATCTGCTCCAGCTGCCGCGGGTCGGCGTACACCTGCCACACGCGCGGGGCGGGCGCGGCGAACTCGGCGGTGATGGTCAGGGTCAGGTTCTCGGTGTCGGTGTCGACTGCGGTGACGGGCATGTCAGCTCTCCTGGGTGGGTGGGTCCTGCGCGATGAGGTCGTCGATCCGGTGGATCCGGCCGCGCCAGACGGACTCGATCTCGCGGAGCATCGAGCCGACGGAGCGGACCGCCTCCACGTCGCCGCTGGCCAGCGCCTCGCGGCCGCTGCGCCGCTTGGTCAGCAGGCCGGCACGCTCGAGAACGGCGACGTGCTTCTGCACGGCCGCGAAGCTCATGTCGTAGCTCGCGGCCAGGGCGGACACCGAGTGCTCTCCGGCCAGCACCCGGCGCAGGATGTCGCGCCGGGTGCGGTCGGCGAGGGCGTGGAACAGGGCGTCGGCCCGGTCCTCGTTCGCCTCGGTGGTCGTGCCCATAGCCATAACCTACAACTTATCGGTTGTAGGTTGTCAAGGGCCTATCGTGCCCGCATGGCCCGCCGTACCTTCGACGCCACCGACCGCGACGTCAACGCCTACGCCCTGCTGACCGCCCTGGTCGTGCCCCGGCCGATCGCGTGGATCTCGACGCTGTCGGCCGACGGTGTGGGCAACCTGGCACCGCACTCGTTCTTCACCGTGTCCAGCGCCAAGCCGCCGATCGTGCAGTTCACCTCGGTCGGGCACAAGGACACGCTGGCCAACGTGCGCGCGACCGGCGAGTTCGTGGTCAACGTCGCCAGCCGCCCGATGATGGACTTGGTCAACCGGTGCAGCGCCCCGTGGGAGAGCGGCGTAGACGAGGCTGCCGAGCTGGGCATCGAGATGGAGCCGAGCGTGGTCGTCGCGCCGCCGCGGGTGGCCGCCTCGCCTGCCTCGATCGAGTGCCGGGTGCACTCCGAGGTCGACCTGGGCCGCTCGGTGGTGGTGCTCGGCGACGTCGTCGCGATCACCGTCGAGGAGTCCGCACTGGACGGCGACCACCCGATGATGTCGGCCCTCCAGCCGCTGTCCCGGCTGGGCGGGGACGAGTGGGGTCTCCCGCCCGAGGTGGTGGAGCTGCCGCGCCCGCGCACGGCGGACGAGGCCCGGGGGCGCTGAGTCCGCTCGCGCGCCGTCGGGGGCCGTCTTGCCCGCTGTGCACGAACCACGGAGTATCCGCCCCGAGGTCGGCGTGCGGACCGCGCAACCATGCGGGATAGCGGTGGCTGGGTCGCGGGTTCCTGGGTGGTTCGTGCACGCCTGTGGAGAGAGCCGAGCGAGATCCGCGCATCTGGGGCAGGCTGCCGGGCATGGATCTGGAGGGGATGCTGGCCGAGGCGGGGGGCCTGGCCACGCGTCCCCTCCTGATCCAGCTCCTCGGCCGGCGGGGCCTTGCCGAGGCGCTGGCCGCTGGACAGGTGGTCAGGGTCGGGCAGGGCCGCTACGCCCTCCCGGCGGTCGCCGACGGAGTCCGCGCCGCACATGCACTCCGCGGAGTGCTGAGCCACACCAGCGCGGCCCTGCACCACGGATGGGAGGTGCTGCACACCCCGGACCGGCCGCACGTGCTGGTCCCGGTGCAGCGCAAGATCAGCGCGGATCGGCGTCGTGACGTGGTCCTGCACCGGGCCGACCTGGCGCGCGGCGAGACCTCCGGCCCGGCCACGACGCAGGAGGTGACGCTGCGGCACTGCCTGCAGACACTCCCGCTGCCCGAGGCGCTCGCCGTCGCGGACAGTGCCCTCCGCCACGGAGTGAGTCCCGCGACTCTGCGGCGTGCCGCGATGACCACCGGTCCGGGTGCCCGTCAGGCGCGCCGGGTCGCGCGCGAGGCGCGGGCGGAAGCCGACAACCCCTTCGAGTCCGGGCTGCGGGCGCTGTCGTTGGACGTCCCCGGCGTCCGCCTGACGCCGCAGGTGTGGGTGAAGACCCGAACCGGCCGCGTCCGGCCGGACCTGGTGGATGAAGAACGGCGGCTGGTCGTGGAGGCCGACTCCTTCGAGTGGCATGGGCGCCGCGCGTCTCTGAAGAACGACGCGCGGCGATACAACGAGCTGGTGATCGCCGGCTGGATGGTGCTCAGGTTCGCCTGGGAGGACGTGATGTTCGAGCCCGAGCGCGTGCAGGCGGTGCTCGCCGGCGCCGCGTCCCGGCTCGCCGGCTGCGCGTGCGGTCGCCCCGCCTGAGACGAACCCGCGCCGGGTCGCGCCGGGGGCGTGCACGAACCACGGAGTATTCACCGGCGGATGGGGCAGAGACCCGCGTGGTTGCGCGGGGTGGGGGCCCGTCGCGTCGCCTTACTGGGTGGTTTGTGCACGCCGCGTCGGGGCAGGGGTGTTCAGATCGCCTCGATGCGGGGGTACTGCGGCTGCCACATCCGCTCGACGACCTGCTGGATCGGGTCTGAGAGCGGGTTGTCCGCGACCCCCTCGCGGGCTGCCTGCTCGGCGACCGCGATCGCGACGGTGGCGGAGACCAGTCGCAGGTCGGAGATGCCGGGGAGCAGCGAGGCTCCGGGGCGCCAGGCGTTGACCAGGCCGGCGAGTGCGTCGGCGGCCGCGGCGATCATCCCCTCGGTGATCTGGCGCGCCCGGCAGGCCGCGACCCCGAGCCCCAGCCCGGGGAAGATGAGCGCGTTGTTGGACTGCGCGATCACGTGCCGCACGCCCTTGTGACTGACCGGAGCGAACGGGCTGCCGGTCGCGATCAGCGCCTGGCCGTCGGTCCACTCGATCAGGTCGGCCGGCGTGGCCTCCGCCCGGCTGGTCGGGTTCGACAGCGGGAAGATGATCGGCCGGGTGGTGTGCTTGGCCATCTCCTCCACGATCTCCTGGGAGAAGGCACCGCCCTTGGTGGAGGTGCCGATCAGGATGGTCGGCTTGACGTTGCGGACGACGTCCATCAGCCCGACGTGCCCCGGCCGCTCCAGCTCCCACCCCTCGATGTCGGCGGGCTTGCGGGCATACGGCCGCTGGAAGTCCAGCAGCGACGGGTCTCCCTCGACGTAGAGCCCCTGCAGCCCGATCGCCCAGAAGCGGGCGTAGGCCTCCTCCTCGGTCTCCTCCGCGCCGGTGCGCAGCATGGTGTCGCGCACCAGGTTGGCGATGCCGATGCCGGCCGAGCCCGCGCCGAAGACCACGATCCGGTGGTCGTCGAGGTCGACCCCGGTGACGTTGACGGCGGCCAGGATCGCCGCGAGCACCACCGCCGCGGTGCCCTGGATGTCGTCGTTGAAGGTGCACACGTCCTCGCGGTAGCGCTCGAGGATCCGGTGCGCGTTGGTGGTGCCGACGTCCTCCCAGTGGATCATCGCCTTGGGGAAGAGCTCCTGGACGGTGGTCACGAACTGGTCGATGAACTCGTCGTAGCGCTCGCCCCGCACCCGGCTGTGCCGCTCGCCGAGATAGAGGTCGTTGCTCAGCAGCCCCAGGTTGTCGGTGCCGACGTCGAGCACGACCGGGATCACCCGGCGCGGGTGGATGCCGGCGGCGGCGGTGTAGACCGACAGCTTGCCGATCGCGATCTGGATCCCGCCGACGCCCTGGTCGCCGATGCCGAGGATGCCCTCGGAGTCGGTCACGCACACCAGGTCGACGTCGTCGGGTCCGAGGCCGTAGTTGAGCAGCGCCCGCCCGATCTGGTCGGGGTGGTCGATGGAGAGGAACACGCCGCGCGGCCGGTTGTAGGTGTGGCTGAACCGCTCGATCGCCTCGCCGATGGTCGGCGTGTAGATGACCGGCAGCATCTCCTCGAGGTAGTTCGTCAGCACGTTGTAGAACAGCACCTCGTTGCGGTCCCGCAGCGCGTTGAGGGTGAGGAACTTGCCGAGCATCGTGCTGGTCGACTTGAACTGGTCGTAGATCCGCCGCGTCTGGTTCTCCAGCGTGGTGATCCCGGTCGGCACCAGGCCGTCGAGGTCGAGCGCGGACCGCTCCTCGGGCGTGAACGCGGTGCCGCGGTTGGTCATCGGGTTGGACAGCACCGAGCGGCCCCGCGCCCGGATCCGCAGCGGTGCGTCGCCGACCAGGGAGTCCTGCTCGTAGTCCCTGTCCCGGTCGCGCGCGTGGTCGGTCATGGCGCCAAGCCTTCCGTGCCGCCGCGGGCGAGGCAACCTGGGGTCCTTCAGGGACGGGGCGGTGGGCGATAGCCGGCGCGGCCGGCGGTGCCGAGGGAGCGTACGGCGGACCTGCCGACCGCGCGCCCGGCCCGGGTCAGCCCGCTCTCGGGCTGCCCGGAGATCCGCGGCGGCATGACGACGACCGGGCACGCGGCGGCGTACACGATCCGCTGCGCCAGCAGCGGGGACATCGACGGCGCCCGCGGCGCGTCGATCACCAGCAGGTCGGCGTCCTCGGCCTCGTCCAGGAGCGCCTTGCGCCGGCCGCCGCGCACCAGCCGCGCCTCGGCCCGGTGGTCCTCGCCGAGCACGTCCCGCACGTCGGCCGCCAGCCGCTCGCGTTGCTCCTCCTCCATCCGGGCCAGGTCGGGCAGCCGCGACGCCGTCACCCCGGAGGTGGTGGGGGAGCCGGCCGTCGGCGGGTTCCACACGCGTACGGCGACCAGTCGGCCGTCGAAGGCGTCGGCCTGCGCCGCGGCCCACTCCAGGGCGGTCGGCGACTTGGAGGTCGCGCTCACGCCGACCACCACGGTGTAGGGCTGCTCCGTCGGCTCCGCTGTGCTCATCGCGCCTCTCCTCAGACCGGATGTGGTTGGTCTCGTTGCCGTTCTCGTCGTACTCGATCAGCGGTGGGGCGATCTCCTCCAGCGACTTGCCCTCGGCGTCGACGCCCCACACGAAGGCGACCAGGGCGCCGAAGAGCATCACGCACATGGCGATGACGTAGCCCCAGAACATCGGGGTGCGGGTGCTCGCGTCGCCGATCAGCCAGCCGTAGAAGACCGGGCCCAGGGCGCCGAAGACCTGCGCGATCGAGAAGAAGTAGGAGATCGCCTGGCCGCGCGCCTCCTGCGGGAAGATCTCCGAGACCGTGAGGTAGCCCGCGGACGCGCCGGCGGAGGCGAAGAAGAAGGCCACGCACCAGAACGCGGTGTGGGTCAGCGGGGTCAGTGACTGCTGCAGGAACAGCCACGCGGACAGGCCGAGCACGAGCCCGGAGATCGCGTAGCAGCCGCCGATCATCTTGCGCCGGCCGACGGTGTCGAAGAGCGGGCCGAGGACCAGCGGGCCCAGCAGGTTGCCGATCGCGAACGGGAAGAAGTAGAGCGCCGCCTCGCTCGCGGAGATCTTGTAGAAGTTCTGCAGCACCAGGGAGTAGGTGAAGAAGATCGCGTTGTAGAGGAAGCTCTGGGTGATCATCAGCGTCGCGCCCAGCACGGTGCGGGTCGGGTAGAGCTTGAAGAACACGTAGGCCAGCTGCTGCGGTGTCAGCCCCTCCTGCTTCTTGAGGAACACCACGTGCTCCTCGTCGGCCTTCGGCGGCTCCTTGCCGGCCTTGCGCACCTCGTCCTCGATCCCCGAGACGATCCGCTCGGCGGCCTCGTCGTGCCCGTGCCGCACCATCCAGCGCGGGCTCTCGGGGATGTGCCGGCGCAGGTAGATGATCGCGAGTCCGAGGATCGGGCCGATCATGAAGGCGATCCGCCAGCCGAGGTTCTCGTCGAAGTTCTCGGTGTTGAGCAGGATGGTGCTGGCGAACGCGCCGATCGCGGCACCGAACCAGTAGGTCCCGTTGATCGCCAGGTCGACGCGGCCGCGGTACTTGCCCGGGATCAGCTCGTCGATGGCGGAGTTGACCGCGGAGTACTCCCCGCCGATGCCCATGCCGGAGACGAACCGGCAGGCCAGGAAGAACCACATGTTCGGCGAGAACGCCGCCACCGCGGACCCGAGCAGGTAGAGCGCCAGGGTCAGGGTGAACATCTTCTTCCGGCCCCACGTGTCGGTGAGCCGCCCGAAGACCAGCGCCCCCACCACCTCGCCGACCAGGTAGACGGTGCCCGCCACGGTGACCTCGAACGGCGTCATCGACAGGGACTTCTCGAAGCCCCCGGAGGCGACGATCTGGACCTCGAGGCCGTCCAGGATCCACGCCGTGCCGAGACCGAAGATGACCATCCAATGGAAGCGCGACCACGGCATGTCGTGCATCCGCGCCGGGATGGTGGTTCTGATGAGCCGATCCTGTACGGCGGCGCTCGAGGACATCGCCGACCTCCTGCTCTCCTCGCTCCTGGTGCCCCGGGCCCGGTTGGGCCTCTCGACACGTTCCTCCTGCGGCGCGCGGATGCAGTACCTCCCGAGGGGTGGCTACCGGCGAGTCGGGAAATGCCGCAGGGCCGCCGCGACCGGGTGGTCGCGGCGGCCCTGCGAGAGGTGGTGCCGGGTCAGGCGTCGGCGGCGTCCTCGAGCGCCTTCTTCACCCGGCGGTGGGCCTCCCAGATCTCCTCGGGGAGCCGGTCGAACTGCTTCAGGTGCTCCTCGCGGAAGCCCATCTCCTGCTGCCACCGCTCGTTGTCGATGGTGAGCACCCGCTCGAGGTCCTCGTCGGTGATCTCCGAGCCGGTGAGGTCGAGCTCCTCCTTGGTCGGGATGATCCCGACGGGGGTCTGCTCGCCCTTGACCTCGCCGTTGCGCAGCTGCATCAGCCACAGCAGGGCGCGCAGGTTGTCGCGGTAGCCCGGCCACAGGAAGTGCCCGTCCTCGGGGTCCTTCTGGAACCAGTTGACGTGCGCGAACAGCGGCTGCTCGCTCGCGGCGCCCACCACGTCGAGGTAGTGGCGGGCGTAGTCGCCCTCGCCGTAGGCCATGAACGGCCGGTTCGACATCGGGTCGTAGCGCAGCTGACCGTCCACGCCCTCGGCGGCGAAGGTGGCCTCCGCGCCCAGGGTGAGGCCGTCGTAGACGCCCTCGGCGAGGTCGTTGATCGCGCGGATCAGCGGCTCGCGGTCGCGGGTGCGGCCGCCGAAGATGATCGCGTCGATCTCCACGCCGGCCGGCTCGTCGTAGTCCGGCGCGATGTTGGGCACGTTCGCCAGCGTCGTGGTGAAGCGGCTGTTCGGGTGCGCCCACGGGGAGTCATCGCGGTCCTTGCGGTCCGCGATCGGCGAGCCGGTCCAGTCCAGCCAGCCGTGGTGGTCCGACGGCGGCTCGGGGGTGCGGCCCTCCCACCAGACCTCCTCGGTCTCGGGGTTGTAGGCCACGTTGGTGAAGATCACCTTGGTGTTGTCGCCGACCGACTTCAGCGCGGTCGGGTTGGTCTTCTCGTTGGTGTCCTTCGCGACCCCGAAGACGCCGTACTCGGGGTTCATCCCCATCAGCTTGCCGGTCTTCTCGTCCACCCACAGCCAGGCGATGTCGTCGCCGTAGAAGGTGACCTCGTAGCGGTCGCCGAGGCCCTCGGGCGGCAGCATCATCGCCAGGTTGGTCTTGCCCGACGCGCTCGGGAAGCCACCGGTGATGTGGTAGGTCTTCCCGGTCTCCTTGTCCTTGATGCCGATGAGCATGTACTGCTCGGCAAGGAACTTCTTGGACGCCCATCCGTCGTAGGCGCCCTGCCGCAGGCCGTGGGCGATCTTGCCGAGGAGCGCGTTGCCGCCGTACGACGACCCGAAGTGCAGGATCGTCCGCTCGTCGGCCACCGTCACGAAGTAGCGCTGGTCCTCGGGCGTGCCCTGACCGAGGTTCTCCAGGTCGCCGGTCACGTGCACCGCGCGCACGAAGGAGTCCTGGTCCTCCAGGTCGTTGACGAACTCCACGCCCACGCGGGCCATCCGGATCATGTGCAGCACGACGGGGCGGCTGTCGGTGAGCTCGACACCGGTGGCCCACTCCTCGAGCGCGTTGCCCGGAGGGGACATGAGATAGGGGATGACGTACATCGTCTTGCCGGCGTTCTGACCGCGCATCCGCTCGGTCAGGAGCTCCTTCATCTCCGCCGCCGGCCGCCAGTTGTTGTAGACGCCCTTGTCGGACTCCTGGTTGGTGGCGACGATCGTCCGCTCCTCCGAGCGGGCGGTGTCCTTGAAGTAGGAGCGCGAGTAGTAGCGCCCCTCGCCGGCCGGAAGCAGCTCGCCCGCGTCCAGGGCCTCCTGGATCAGTCGGTCGTCGTCGCTGTGGCTCACCACCTCGACCCGCTCGGCGCCCGTCACCTCCGCCCAGTAGCGCACGTAGTCGCGCACGCGCTCGTTGGTGAGGCCCGCCTCATCGAGGGCGGCATCCACGTCGGCCATGTGTCTTCCTCTCGTCACCCAGTGCCCGGACACCGGGCACGGTACACAGCCTGGAGGGGTCCGAAGGGGCCGGGATGGGGGCCCCGACGGAAGTCACATGTTGTGGATCGATCCAATCGGAGAATCCCCGGGAAATCGGCCGTTCCCCGGCGTCTCGGCCCTCAGGAGAGGCCGCTCACGGTGCCGTCGTCGCTGACGTCGATGTGTCCCGACGCCGGCACCTTGGGCAGCCCCGGCATCGTCATCACGTCCCCGGTGACGAGGACGACGAAGCCGGCGCCGGCGTTGAGCCGGACCTCGCGGACGTGCACGATGTGGCCCTTGGGCGCACCGACGGCGGTCGGGTCGGTGGAGAAGGAGTACTGCGTCTTGGCGACGCAGACCGGGAGGTCGCCGTACCCCTCGTCGGTGATCTGCTGCAGCCTCCGCTTCGCCTTGCCGTCCCAGGTGACGCCCGAGGCGCCGTAGACCTTCTCGGCGAGCTTCTCGGCCTTGGTGACCAGCGGGTCGGCCAGGTCGTAGGGGTGCCGCAGCCGCACGTCCTCGTCGAGGACGTCGAGGACACCCTGGGCCAGCGCCTCGGCTCCGGCGCCGCCGTCGGCGAAGTGGGTGGCGGGGTACGCCGGCACGCCGGCCTCCGCGGCCTGCTCGATCACCGCCTCGATCTCGGCGTCGGTGTCGCCGGGGAAGCGGTTGATCGCCACCACCGCCGGGACGCCGAAGACCTCGCGGAGGTTGGTCAGGTGCTGGCGCAGGTTCGTCCCGCCCCGGCGCACCGCCTCCACGTCCTCGACACCGAGCGCGTCCTTGGCCACGCCGCCGTGGAACTTCAGCGCCCGCACCGTGGCCACGACGACCGCGGCCGACGGCCGCATCCCCGAGGTGCGGCACTTGATGTCGATGAACTTCTCCGCGCCCAGGTCGGCGCCGAAGCCCGCCTCGGTCACCACGATGTCGGCCAGCCGCAACGCCGTGCGGGTGGCCATCACCGAGTTGCAGCCGTGGGCGATGTTGGCGAACGGTCCGCCGTGGATCATCGCGGGCGTGCCCTCGAGGGTCTGGACGAGGTTGGGGGAGAGCGCGTCCTTGAGCAGCACCGCCATCGCGCCGTCGGCCTCGAGGTCGCGGGCCGTGACCGGCTTCTTGTCCCGGGTGTGGGCGACCACGATCCGGCCCAGCCGCTCCTTGAGGTCCCCCAGGCTGGTGGCCAGGCAGAGGATCGCCATCACCTCCGAGGCCACGACGATGTCGAAGCCGTCCTCCCGGGGGAAGCCGTTGGGCGTGCCGCCCAGCCCCACCACGATGTCGCGCAGCGCCCGGTCGTTGAGGTCCACGACCCGCTTCCAGGTGACGGTGCGGACGTCGATGTCCAGCGTGTTGCCGTGATGGACGTGGTTGTCCAGCAGAGCGGCGAGCAGGTTGTTGGCCGCCGCGATCGCGGCGAAGTCGCCGGTGAAGTGCAGGTTGATGTCCTCCATCGGGACGACCTGGGCGTAGCCGCCGCCGGCGGCGCCGCCCTTCATCCCGAAGACCGGACCCATCGAGGGCTCGCGCAGCGCGACCAGGGACCGCTGCCCGAGACGGGACAGGCCGTCGGCCAGCCCCACGCTGGTGGTCGTCTTGCCCTCGCCGGCCGGCGTGGGGGAGACGGCGGTGACCAGGACGAGGCGCCCCTGGGCACGGTCCTCGACCTCCGGGGTGCGCAGCCACGGCAGCGCGATCTTGACCTTGGTGTTGCCGTAGGGCACGACCGCCTCGGCCGGGATCCCGAGGTCCGCGGCGATCTCCGTGGCCGGTCGCAGGCTCGCCTGTTGGGCGATCTCGATGTCGGACAGCATCCGGGTCTCCTTGCGTGGGTGATGTTGCGCAATACGCACTGTGTTGCGATATGCGCGACCTCTCCACGAATCGTGGCCCAGACGAAGCGCTGGCACAATCGTTGTGTACCGAAAATCGTGTCTGGAGTCTGAGTTTTCCGTGTCGTCGTTCCTTCTGCGGGTCGAGCTGCCCGACGTTCCCGGATCGTTGGGCCGCCTCGCGGCGGCGATCGGTGCCACGGGGGCCAACATCGAGGCGATCGAGATCGTCGAGCACCGGGTCGACGGACTCGCCGTGGACGACGTGTTCGTCCAGCCGCCGGACGGGCTGATGCCGGACAGCATCGTGTCCGCCTGCACCTCCCTGGACGGCGTGCGCGTGCAGTGGATCTCCCGCTACACCGCGGGGGAGAACATCACCCGCGACCTCGAGGTCGTCGAGGCGATGACCGAGCGGCCCCGCCAGGCGGTGGACCGGCTGGTCACCCTGGTGCCCGAGACCTTCCGGGTGGACTGGGCGATGGCCCTGGACCGGGCGGGTGAGGGCTTCTCGGTCCGTGCCCGCTCCGGCGCCGCACCGGACGCCGTACCCCCCGAGGTGACGTGGCCCGCCGACTTCCGCTCCGGCCGCCGCTTCCCGCTGCCGGAGCCCTACCAGGACATCCTGGTCGCCGCGTGCCCCCTGGGTGAGGACGCGATGCTGGTCATCGCCCGCTCCGGCGGACCGGAGATCCTCGACTCCGAGATCGCCCGACTCAGCCACCTGGCCGCGCTCGCCGAGTCGATCCGCGCGACCGCCGCGCCGGGAGTCGAGTGAGCGCTGCGACGGGCGCTCCCACCGAGTCCCGAGCCTGGGGAGCGCGCCCGGCCCTCGACGGACTGCGCACGGTCGCGGTCTACCTCGTCGTGCTCTTCCACGCCGGCGCCAGCTGGTTCGACGGCGGCTTCGTCGGCGTGGACCTGTTCTTCGTGCTCTCCGGCTTCCTGGTCACCACGATCCTCCTGGAGGAGCTGAGCTCCACCGGTCGGCTGAGCCTGCTGCGCTTCTACGACCGGCGGGTACGGCGGCTCCTGCCGGCCGCCGTACTCCTCATCGTGGTCGTCTCGGCGGTCAGCCTGCTGGTGCTCTCGTCGGTGCAGCGCGACCTCTTCATCGCCGACGCGCGCGCCGCGCTGCTCTACTTCGCCAACTGGCACTTCCTCAACGAGTCCCGCGACTACTTCGGCGCGGAGACCTTCGACGCCAGCCCGTTCCTGCACTTCTGGTCGCTCTCGATCGAGGAGCAGTACTACTTCGTCTTCCCGCTCCTGCTCTGGGGCGCGTGGCGGCTGCGCCGCGTCTTCAAGTACGCCGTGCCGGTGGTGCTGGTCGCGATCTTCGCCTGGTCGGTCTGGCAGCAGGTCTCGTGGGCCGGCCAGGACGTGAACCACGCCTACTACGCCACCTCGACGCGGCTCTACCAGCTGCTCGCCGGCTCCCTGCTCGCCCTCGGCCTCTTCCACCTGCGGCACCGGGCTACCCCCTCGCCCATCGAGCGGTGCGCCCCGGTGGCCGGATTCGTCGGCGTCGTCGGGGTCTTCGTGCTCGGCACCTCCCTGATCGACCTGACGCCCTCGGCGCGGGGCCTGTGGGTCACCCTGTTCGCGGTGCTCGCCGTGGCGAGCGTCGCGGGGGTGCAGCGGCACCCGGTGCAGGTGGCCTTCTCCCAGCGGCCCCTGGTCTACCTCGGCCAGATCTCCTACGGCACCTACCTGTGGCACTGGCCGGTGGTCGTGCTGCTGCAGCAGTTCATGGGTCGCTCGCTGGTGTTCACCCTCGTGGTCGCCGTCGTCTCGACGCTGCTCGCGGCGGCGTCGTACCACCTCTTCGAGCGGCCGATCCGGATCCGCAGGATCCAGCCGCAGTGGCGCTTCCCGGTGATCGCGACCGGGCTGTCGGTCAGCGTGGTCGCCGCGTTCCTCGTCGTCCCCGGGCTGCTGGCCAGCCCGGTGAAGCCGGTCGTGGTGGCCGCCTCGGACGGGCCGGTGGTCGGCCCGGAGAACGTGACCGGCCCGACGCCGGAGATCGACTACGTCGAGTTCAGCAACACCCGCGGCGGTCCCGAGCGCACCTGCGACACCGACACGATCGAGGACTGCGCGGTCCACACCGGTGAGGACGGACCGACGCTGTGGATCCTGGGAGACTCCCAGGCGCGGGAGATCGAGCCGGCCTTCGCCAACCTCGCGGAGGAGAAGGGGTTCAACCTCTACATCTCCGCGATCGACGGCTGTCCCTGGCCGCTGGGCATGTCCCGCGTCGCCGCCCCCGACTCGCGCGAGCGGATCTGCCAGAACCAGAAAGAGCAGCTCCCCGGTCTCTTCGAGAAGGCCGACGTCGACGTCACCGTGCTGATCCAGCAGGGCCGCGACGGCCGGCTCTTCAGCGGACAGCTCGGGACCGAGGTCGGCGGCCGGGCGGTCGCGGACTCCGAGGTCCCCGGCCTCTACCGCCGCACGATCGACCGCACGATGGAGCGCTTCGGCGAGCTCGGCGTGCGCTCGGTGATGTTCGAGAGCGCGTGGCTGCCGCCCGACGACAGCGACCCCCTTGCGTGCCTGGCCGCCCGGCCACGGGTCGAGGACTGTGCGGTCCAGGCCCCCACGGAGGTGTCGACGCTCGACCGGATCTACCGCGCCGAGGCGCGCTCCCGGCCGGATGCGTACGACGTGACGATCTCCCCGCTCATGTGTCCCGCCCGACCGGTCTGCGACGCCGTCCTCGACGGGATCCCGGTCTACCGCGACCCCCGCCACTACTCCCCGCCGATCCTGGACGCCAGGCGCGAGCAGATCTGGCAGCTGATCCGGGAGTCGGGTGCGCTGCGCGGGCTGGACTTCGCGCGTCGTACCGAACAGTAAGCACCAGCCCCCGCGTCGTACCGAACAGGAGGCATCAGCCCCGGCGTCGTACCGAACAGTCGGCACCCTTTCAGCGAAATTTCGGTGCGTACTGTTCGGTACGAGCGGGGGCGGGCGAGCGCTGAGTGCTGGGCCGACAAATACGGCGGTCCGCGGCCGCAGCGTGGCCCTGTCGGAGGCGCCGCCTAGGGTCGGGCCTGTGACCGTCCAGCTCCACCTCGCCGCGAGGACCGACCTGCTCGCCGATGCGCTCGGCGAGCTGTTGCGCGTCCCCGGCGAGGACCCGTTCGCCGAGGAGCTGGTGGTGGTCCCGGCCAAGGGCGTGGAGCGCTGGCTCACCCAGCGGCTCGCGCACCGGCTCGGCGTGGGGGCGCGCGGTGGCGACGGGGTGTGCGCGGGCATCCGCTTCGCGAGCCCGCGCTCGCTGGTGTCCCTGCTGCTCGGCACCGACGACGACGATCCCTGGCACCCCGACACCCTGGTGTGGCCGCTGCTGGAGGTCGTCGACGAGTCCATGGACACCCCCGGCTTCGAGGACCTCTCGCGTCATCTGGGCCATGGCGACCCGGCGGACGAGCGGAGTGCGCGTCGCTACTCGGTGGCGCGGCGGCTGGCGGGGCTGTTCGCGTCGTACGCCGTCCAGCGGCCGGGGCTGCTCTCCGCCTGGCGCTCGGGCGTCGCCTCCGACGGGGCCGGCGGCGAGCTGCCCCGCGACCTGGCCTGGCAGCCCGAGCTGTGGCGGCGGCTGGAGGGACGCGTCGCGGCCGACCCGCCCGACCTCCGGCACGAGCGCACGCTGGAGCGGCTGCGGTCCGGCGGCGACGACCTGGTGCTGCCCGGCCGGCTCTCGCTCTTCGGGCACACGCGTCTGCCGGTGACCGAGGCCGAGCTGCTCGGAGCGCTCGGTGAGCTGCGCGACGTCCACCTCTGGCTGCCCCAGGCCTCGACCGACCTGTGGCAGGCGCTGGCGCCGAGCGCCACCGAGGGGCCGGTGCCCCGCCGCGACGACCGGACCGCCGAGCTGGTGGGTCACCCGCTGCTCGCGTCCCTGGGCCGGGACGCCCGGGAGCTGCGGCGCACCCTCGGGGTGACCGGCGCCGAGGAGTCGGTCGTCGGCGCCACTCCCGAGGCGCCGGAGTCGCTGCTGGGGTGGCTGCAGGCCGACCTGCGGGCCGCGGAGGAGCCCTCGGCCGACACCCGTGCTGCCCGGGTGGTGGCGCCGGACGACCGCTCGGTGCAGGTGCATGCCTGTCACGGCGCCGCCCGCCAGGTCGACGTGCTGCGCGAGGTGCTGGTCGGCCTGCTGGAGGACGACCCCACCCTGGAGCCGCGGGACATCCTGGTGATGTGCCCGGACATCGAGTCCTTCGCCCCGCTGGTCTCGGCGGGGTTCGGCCTGGCCGACGTCGCCGGTGACGGCGTGGGCCACCCGGCGCACCGGCTGCGGGTGCGGCTGGCCGACCGCTCGCCCGGCGCGACGAACCCGCTGCTCGGCGTGGCCGCCCACCTGGTGGATCTCGCGGGCGGGCGGATGCGCGCGGGTGATGTGCTCGACCTGGCGGCGTCCGAGCCGGTCCGCCGCCGCTTCGGCTTCGACGACGACGAGATGGAGCGGCTGAGCGCGTGGGTGCAGGCCGCGGCGATCCGCTGGGGGTGGGACGCCGACCACCGTCGCCCGTTCGGCGTCGACCTCCGGGAGAACACCTGGCGCGCGGGGCTGCGTCGGGTGCTTCTGGGTGCCGCGATGTCCGGGCAGGGCCACCGCGACGTCGGCGGCGCGCTGCCGGTCGACGACGTCGGTGACGGCGACCTGGAGCTCGTCGGCCGGTTCGCGGAGTTCCTCGACCGGCTGCACCGGGTGCTCGACGGTGCGGGTGCGGCCTCGACGGTGGCCGACTGGGTGCGGGTCCTCGACGAGGGCGTACGTCGCCTCACCTCGACCGCCCCGGAGGACGCCTGGCAGTCCGCCCAGCTCGAGCGCGAGCTGTCCCGGATCGCCGGCGGCGTCGGCGAGGGCACCACGCCGCTGCGGCATGCCGACGTGCGGGCGATGCTCGCCGACCGGCTGCGCGGCCGGCCGACCCGGGCCAACTTCCGCACCGGCACGCTCACCGTCTGCACGATGGTGCCGATGCGCTCGGTGCCGCACCGCGTGGTGTGCATGGTCGGGCTCGACGACGGCGTCTTCCCACGGCTGGACAGCCTCGACGGCGACGACGTGCTCGCCCGGACCCCGCGCACCGGCGAGCGGGACGTGCGCGCGGAGGACCGTCAGCTCTTCCTCGACGCGATCACCGCGGCCACCGAGACGCTGGTCATCACCTACACCGGCCGCGGCGAGCACACCGGGGCCGAGCGGCCGCCCGCGGTGCCCCTGGGCGAGCTGCTCGACGCGCTGGACCGCACCGCCACGCCGACCGGCCACGAACGGGTCGCCGACCAGGTCGTCGTCGAGCACCCGCTGCAGCCCTTCGACGAGTCCAACCTGGTCGCCGGCGCGCTGGTCGGCGACCGACCCTTCACCTTCGACGACGCCGCGCTCGCGGGCGCCGAGGCGGCGCGACGGCCCCGGTTGGAGGTCCGCGAGCTGGTCCCGTCGCCGCTCGTGGTCCCGACCGAGGGGGGCGAGGTCTCCCTGGCCGACCTGCACGACTTCTTCGCCCACCCGGTGCGCGCGTTCTGCCGCAGCCGGCTGCGGGTCACCACCCCGTGGACGCCGGAGGAGGCCGCCGACGCCATCCCGATCCAGCTCGACGGCCTGCAGAAGTGGGACGTCGGCGACCGGCTGATCCGCGACGTGCTGGCCGGAGCCGACCCGGCCGCGGCGATGACCGCCGAGCAGCTGCGCGGGCTGCTGCCCCCGCGCGAGCTCGGTGTCGGGGTGCTGGAGGACGTCGTCACCGTCGTGCGTCCGCTCGTGACGGCCGCGACCGGCCTGCGCGGCGGCACGCCGCGCACCCTGGACGTCGACATCGACCTCGGCGACCGCCGGGTGACCGGCACGGTCGACGACCTCTTCGGCAACAACCTGGTGAGCGTCAGCTACTCCAGCCTGGCCGCCAAGCACCGGGTCGCCGGCTGGCTCGACGCGCTTGCCCTGGCCACCGGCCACCCGGATGAGAACTGGACGGTGCACACGCTGGGCCGCCACCGGGCCGGCGGCCGGGTCGCCCGGGTCGCGCCGCTGCCCGAGCACGAGGCGCGGGCGTGGCTGCGCGATCTGGTCGACCTCTACGAGCGCGGGCTGCGCGAGCCGATCCCGCTGCCGCTGAAGACCTCGCTGGCCTGGGCCGACGAGTTCCGCCTGACCCGCGCCGGGCGCGAGGGCGACCCCGACGTGCGCGGGGCGAAGGAGTGGACCACCCCCCGGTTCAACGACACCGGCTTCCCGACCGAGGACGCGGACGCCTGGCACGTGCGCGCCTTCGGCGACCGCGCGGCGTACTCCCTCCTCGCCGCCCCGCTGCGCGACGGCGAGCGGTGGAACGACGCCCCGCACCGGCTCGGCCAGTTCGCCTGGCGGCTGTGGGGGCCCGCGCTCGAGGGCCGAGAGGTGGTGCAGGGGCTGTGAGCGACGAGGTCTTCCGGATCAGCGACCCGCTGCCGTCCGGCACCACTCTGCTCGAGGCGAGCGCCGGCACGGGCAAGACGTGGACCATCGCGGCGCTGGTGACGCGGTACGTCGCCGAGGGGGTCGCCACCCTCGACGAGCTGCTGGTCGTCACCTTCACCCGCGCCGCCTCCCAAGAGCTGCGCGAGCGGGTGCGGGCCCAGCTGGTCGAGGCCCAGCGGGCGCTCGCCGAGCCGCCGCCGGAGCCCGAGCGCACCGAGCTGATCCGACACCTGCTCGACGACACCGAGGACGGCGTCCGGCTCAAGCACCGCCGGCTCACCGACGCACTCACCGCCTTCGACGCCGCCACCATCGCGACGATCCACCAGTTCTGCCAGCTGGTGCTCCGCAGCCTCGGGGTGGCCGGCGACACCGACCGGCAGGCCCGGCTGGTGGAGGACCTCGAGCAGCTGACCGACGAGGTGGTCGACGACCTCTACCTCGCCCGCTGGTCGGGCGAGCGCACGCCGCCGTGGACCCGCGCCCAGGCCGGCGAGCTGGCGCGGGCCGTGGTCGACGACCCGCGCGCCCGGGTCGCCCCCCAGGCCGCGCTGGAGGACGCGCCGGAGAGCCAGGTCGCGATGCGGGTCCGGTTCGCCGCCGAGGTGATCGAGGAGATCGACCGGCGCAAGCGCCGGCTGGGCATCCTCAGCTACGACGACCTGCTGGGCCAGCTCGCGGACGCACTGAAGGACCCCGACGCCCCGGCCCGCGCGCGGATGCGCCAGCGGTGGAAGGTCGTCCTCATCGACGAGTTCCAGGACACCGACCCGGTCCAGTGGCAGGTCTTCGAGCGCGCGTTCCACGGCGCGGCGACGCTGATCCTGATCGGCGACCCGAAGCAGGCGATCTACGCCTTCCGCGGCGGGGACGTGGTCACCTACCTCGCGGCCGCGCAGGCGGCGACCCGACGCCAGACGCTGGGCGTCAACTGGCGCTCGGACGCGGCGCTGCTCGACTCCCTGCAGGTGCTCCTGCAGGAGGCGCGGCTCGGCGACGAGCAGATCGTCGTGCGCCCGGTGCAGGCCGACCGGCCCGGCTCCCGGCTGGAGGGGGCGGGGGCTCCGTTCCGGCTGCGGGTGGTGCGCAACGCCGACATCGGCGCCGGCCCGCGAGCGCGGCCGCGGGTGGACCGCTGGCGCGAGCACGTGGTCGCCGATCTCGCCCGGGACGTCAAGCGACTGCTCACCTCCGGGGCGACCCTCGACGGGCGGCCCGTGCGCGCCGGCGACGTGGCGGTGCTGGCGCACCGTCGCGACATGCTGACCGCCGTGCAGGCCGCCCTGGCCGGCGTCGGGGTGCCCGCCGTGGTCAACGCCGGCGGCTCGGTCTTCCACACCCCCGCCGCGCGGGAGTGGGTCACGCTGCTGGAGTCGCTCGAGCAGCCGCACCGCTCGGACCGGGTCCGCGCCGCCGCGCTCACCTCCTTCGTCGGCCTGGACGCGACCGAGCTGGACTCCGGCGGCGACGAGCTCGACGACCGGCTGGCCGACCGGGCGCGCGCCTGGCAGGGCGTCCTGGCCAACCGCGGGGTCGCCGCGGTGCTGGAGTGCGCCGTGGTCGACGGGATGACCGCGCGGGTCCTGGCCCGGGTCGGCGGGGAGCGGATGCTCACCGACCTGCGGCACGTCGGTGAGGCGCTGCACCGGGTCGCCGTCGAGGAGCGGCTGGGCGTCGTGGGCCTGCTCGCGTGGCTGCGCGAGCAGGTGGCCGACGAGAAGGTCGAGGTCGCCTCCGAGCGGACCCGCCGGCTGGACTCCGACGCCGCGGCCGTCCAGCTGGTCACGATCCACGGCGCGAAGGGGCTGCAGTACCCCATCGTCTACCTCCCCTCCCTGTGGGACCGGTTCACCGGACGCGACCCGGAGGTGCCGCTCTTCCACGACGACCTGGGCCAGCGCTGCCGGGACGTCGGCGGCCCCGGCCCGCACCGCCGTGACTCCCTGCGGCGGCACTGGGCCGAGGACGCGGGGGAGTCGCTGCGGCTGCTCTACGTCGCCCTCACCCGGGCGGAGTCCCAGGTGGTCGCGTGGTACGCCCCTGCGGGGAAGAACACCCCGGGGTCGGCGCTGCACCGGATGCTGTGCGGGCGACGGCCGGGCGGATCCGCCGTACCCGACGAGTGGGACCTGGTGCCCGAGGAGCAGCTCGCCTGGATCCTCGGTCAGTGGATGGGGGCCGGCGGGCCGACCCGCGAGGTCGCGGTGCACGAGCCGCCCGGCGACGAGCGGTTGGAGCAGTCCTCCGACGCGCTCGCGGCGCGGCGGTTCACCCGGACGGTGGACACCGACTGGCGCCGTACGTCCTACTCCGCCCTCTCCGCGGCGGCCCACGCGCACGGGCTGACGCCGGACCGGTCGCTGTCGGAGCCGGAGATCGAGCCCGAGGTGGAGGACGCCGCGCTGCTCGAGCTCGACCCGCCGGCCGGGGAGCCGGAGGAGCTGGCGCTGATGGAGGTGCCCTCCCCGATGGCCGACCTGCCGGTGGGGGCGACCTTCGGCTCGCTGGTGCACGCCGTGCTGGAGCACGCCGACCCCGGCGCCGACGACCGGGAGGCGGAGCTGCGGCGGCACCTCGCCGAGCAGCGGGTCTGGTGGCCGGTCGACCTGGACGCCGACGTGCTCGTCGCCGCGCTGCTGGAGGTCTGGGACAGCCCGCTCGGCGAGCTCGCGGGGGAGACGACGCTGGGGGAGATCGCGGTTTCCGACCGGCTGACGGAGCTGAACTTCGAGCTGCCGCTGGCCGGCGGGGACGACGTCCGCTACGCCCGGGCCGCCGACCAGGTCCGGCTGGGGGACCTCGCCCCCTTGCTGCGGCGGCACCTGCCCGCCGGCGACCCGGTGACGACGTACGCCGACACCCTGGACGCCGACCCGGACCTGGCCGCGCAGCCGCTGCGGGGCTACCTCACCGGGAGCATCGATGTCGTGCTGCGCGTGCCGGTCGAGGGTCAGACCCGCTACCTCACCGTCGACTACAAGACCAACCACCTCGGCGAGCCGGACGTGCCGCTGACCGCGCGGGACTACCGACCCTCGGTGCTGGACGAGGCGATGGGGCACTCCGACTATCCGCTCCAGGCGCTGCTCTACACCGTCGTGCTGCACCGCTACCTGCGCTGGCGGCTGCCCGGCTATGACCCCGCGACCCACCTCGGCGGGGTGCTCTACCTCTACCTGCGCGGGATGAGCGGTGCGGACACGCCCCGGGTCGACGGCCGGCCCTGCGGGGTCTTCTCCTGGCGGCCGCCCGTGGAGCTGGTGGAGGAGCTGTCCGACCTGCTCGACGGCGTCCGGAGGGGGGCGACATGAGCGAGCTGTGGGAGCCCGCCGACACCTTCGACGCCCGGTTGGCGCTGAGCGTGGACGGCCGGCTGCACACGGCGAACGAGGCCGGGGTGCTGACCAGCGCCGACGTGCACGTCGCCCGCACCCTGGCGCAGCTGACGGGGGAGACCGACGAGGACGTGCTCCTGGCCGCGGCGCTCACCGTGCGGGCGGTGCGAGCCGGGTCGGTGTGCCTGGACCTCGCCACCGTCGGCGACATCCCGCTCCCGGAGGGCGCGGAGATCGCGTGGCCGGAGACGGCGGACTGGGCCGCCGCGGTCGCCGACAGTCGGCTGGTGGCGGCGGGCGTGCTGCGCTGGGAGCACGACCTGCTCTACCTCGACCGCTACCACGAGCAGGAGAGCCAGGTGCTCGACGACCTCGTGGAGCGCACCCGCTCGCAGCCGGCGTACGACGACGCGCGGATCACCGCCGCTCTCGATCGGATCCTCGCCGCCCCCGGCTTCGCCGAGCAGGCCGAGGCGTGCGCCCGCGCCGCGCGGCAGTGGACCACCGTGCTCACCGGCGGCCCCGGCACGGGCAAGACCACCGCGGTGGCGGCCCTGCTGGCGACCCTGCGCGATGCGCAGCCCGACGGGGCGCCGCTCCGGGTCGCGCTGACCGCGCCCACCGGCAAGGCCTCGGCCCGGTTGCGGGAGTCGGTGCGGGACGCCGCCGCGCCGCCGCGACCGGATGCGGTCGCCCCCGAGTTCAGCGACGACGAGCGCGCCTGGCTCTCCGGGCTCGAGGCGATGACGCTGCACCGTCTGCTGCGGCGCGACCCCGGCAACACCACCCGCTTCCGCCACCACCGCGGCAACCGGCTGCCGCACGACGTGGTCGTCGTCGACGAGACCTCGATGGTCTCGCTGACCATGATGGCCCGGCTACTGGAGGCGGTGCGGCCCGACTGCCGGCTGGTGCTCGTGGGCGACCCCGACCAGCTCGCCTCGGTCGAGGCGGGCGCGGTGCTCGGCGACCTGGTCGAGGGGTACTCCGGCCGTGACGACTCGCCGGTCGCCGCGCTCAGCACCACCCACCGCTTCGGCGAGCACATCGGCGCGCTGGCCACCGCGCTGCGCGACGGCGACGCCGACGCCGCCCTGGCCGTGCTGGCGGCCGGGCACGACGAGGTCGTCTGGGTCCGGGAGGAGGACCCCTCGGTCGTGGTGCGGAACGCGACCCTGCCCGCGGCCCTGGCCGTCCGCTCCGCGGCGGAGCGCGGCGATGCCGAGGGCGCGCTGGCCGCGTTGGACCGACACCGGCTGCTGTGCGCCCACCGCGACGGCCCGTTCGGTGTCCGTCACTGGAACCGCCGCGTCGAGTCCTGGCTGGCCGCCGAGACCGGTGACCCGCTCTACGAGCGCTACTACCTGGGCCGCCCGCTGCTGGTGACCGCCAACGACTACGCCCTCGGCGTGCTCAACGGCGACACCGGCGTGGTCGTGGCGGCTTCCGGCTCCGGTGTCGACGGGGTCGGTCGGGTCGCGATGCGCGACACTGACGGGCTCCGGTTCCTCGCTCCCTCCCGGCTCGGCGAGGTCGACACGATGCACGCGATGACGATCCACAAGAGCCAGGGCAGCCAGGTCGACGAGGTCACCGTGCTCCTGCCCGATGAGGAGTCGCGGTTGCTGACCCGCGAGCTCTTCTACACCGCGGTCACCCGGGCCCGGCACCGGGTGCGCGTCGTCGGTGCCGAGTCCGCCGTACGTGCCGCTGTCGAGCGTCAGGCCCGCCGCGCCTCCGGCCTCGCCGCCCGCCTGCGCGGCTGAGCCGCCGTACTCCCTCTGCGGTGGCCTCAGGTGGTCTCGACAAGCTCGACCACCGAACCGGGTGCCGGCCGGCCCGGGACGTCATACGTTCCGAGGGAGCGGTTCCCCTGTCGTGTCCGGGGACATCGGTGACACATATGTCTCAGGACATCGGTGACACTAGCGGTCTTGGGGTTGGTAGCGGCGGTTGTAGTCGAGGGTGAGGCTGCGGAGGAGCTCGTCGCCGGTGAAGATGGCAACGAAGGCGCCGGTGCGGAAGACGGTGACTGGCTTTCCGGCGTGTTTTCTTCCGAGGCCGATGAGGCGTCCGTCGAGGCCGACGGAGCCGGTGGCGCTGACCAGCTGTCGGGTCAGGATGGTGGTCGCCGGGGGTAGGTCGGGGACGGTGGCGAATGGGCCGAGGTCGAAGCGTTGGTGTGGGGTGAGCTTGGCGAGCACCTTGTTGCGGCGGTTGTTGTAGCCATCGCGGTACTCGTCGAGTAGTGCTTGGAATTCGGCGATGCTGCTGACTAAGGGACGCCGTTTGAGCCACTTTTGGACCCGCTGGTGGGCTCGCTCGTTCTTGCCGCAGGTTTGGGGGTGAGAGACCCGGGAGGTGATCGCGTGCACCCCGAGGTCGGTCAGGTTGCGCTCGAAGACACTGATCCACCCGCGTCGTTTGCCCGAGAACGCCGACCCGTTGTCGCTGAGCAGCTGGACGGGCAACCCGTAGCGTTCCACCGCCAGGCAGAAGGTCGCCCAGATGTCGCTGCCGTTCTCCGACACCGCTGCCTGCAGGGCCAAGTCCGTGCGCGAGCAGTCGTCGGTCAACTGCAGCACCGTGACCGTCTCGCCGGTGGCAAGCTGGTACTCAAACCCGTCGAACTGCCACAGCGCGTTGACCTCGCTGCGCTCGAAGCGCCGGGAGCCACGACGTGGCTTGCGTTGAGGAACCTTGACCAACTGGCCCCGCTGGTCGAAGACCCGATTGACCGTGGACCGAGCCGGCAACGGACGGTCGGCGGGCCAAGAGGAGGTCCCGGCCTCGATCTGTTCCTCCAACCGCATCAACACCGCGTCCGCGCCGTAGTCCCACCCCGCCTCGGCCTCGTGCTTACGGATCGCGATCAACACATCCTCAAGCGCGGCGGGGAGTCTTGTCGGTGAGCGCCGCGGGCGACGCGAGTCGGGGTAGAACCCCTCCACGCCACGGGCCCTGAACCGCTTCACATAGTCGTAGAACATCTTGCGGCTGATCCCCAGCTCGCGACAGATCCTCGACACGTTCTGCTTCGGACCCGGCGCGACGTGAGCAGCAACCGCTGCCGCCACCGCAGCATCCACGGCAACCCCATCTCTGGCCATCCCTGATAGTGACGACCAACCTCAGGTGTTACCGATGTCCCCGGACTTCAACTGTTACCGATGTGCTCGGACTTCACAGAGGGAGCGGTTCCCCGGAACGCATGACGTTGTCGCGGGTCGGCGGACGGGGGAGACGGCGGCCGCCGGTCAGGCCGTCGTCGCCGCGGGCTCGTCCAGCAGCGGAGCCCGCTCCGGGTCGCCGACCATGAACGGCCGGGCCGGCACCTTCCCCGCCGTCTCGCCCGTTGCCCCCTGAGCGCGCGGCAGACTCCCCGTCAGCGCCCTGGAGGGTGCACCATGACCCCATGAGCGAGCGCACCCTGGACGAGACGCGGCGGCTCGGCGTCGAGACCACCGGCATCGAGATCATCGACGAGGCGGACCGGACGGCGAAGCCGGCCGACCTCTTCTGGCCGTGGTTCGCGGCCAACGTGTCGGTGTTCGGGATGAGCTACGCCGGGTTCATCCTGCAGTTCGGCGTCTCCTTCGCCCAGGGCGTGCTGGTCGCGGTCGTGGGCATCGTGGTCTCGTTCCTGCTGTGCGGCGCGGTCGCGGTCGCCGGCAAGCGCGGCTCGGCGCCGACGATGATCCTGTCCCGTGCGCCGTTCGGCGTGACCGGGCAGAAGGTGCCCGGGGTGATCTCCTGGCTGGTCAGCATCGGCTGGGAGACGTTCCTGGCGATCATGGCCGTGCTGGCGACGGCGACCGTCTTCGAGCGGCTCGGCTGGTCGTCGGGTACGACGACCAAGGTGATCGCGACCGTCGTCGTGGCCGCGCTCATCGTGGCCGCGAGCGTGGCGGGCTACCACCTGATCATGCGGCTGCAGTCCTACCTGACCTGGATCACCGGGGTGGTGACGATCCTCTACATCGCCCTCACCCTGGACGAGATCCACTGGTCCGCCGTACAAGCCCTGCCGAGCGGCTCCACCCAGCAGGTGATCGGCGCGCTGGTGATGGTGATGACCGGCTTCGGCCTCGGCTGGATCAACATCGCTGCGGACTGGTCGCGCTACCAGCGCCGCGACGCCTCCAGCGGCGCGATCGTCTTCTGGAACACCTTCGGCGGCGCGCTCGCGCCCGTGATGCTGGTGCTCTTCGGGCTGGCTCTCGCGGGCTCGTCCCCGGCGATCCTGGAGGGGGTCGCCTACGACCCGATCGGCACGCTCGCGACGCTGCTGCCGACCTGGTTCCTCGTGCCGTTCCTGATCGCGGCGATCCTCGCGCTGGTCAGCGGTGCGGTGCTCGGCATCTACTCCTCCGGGCTCACGCTGCTCAGCCTCGGGGTGCGGATCCCGCGGCCGGCCGCGGCGTTCGTCGACGGCGTGATCCTGACCCTCGGCACGATCTACGTGGTGTTCTTCGCGACCAGCTTTCTCAACCCGTTCCAGAGCTTCCTCATCACCTTGGGCGTCCCGCTGGCCGGGTGGGCGGGGACCTTCATCGCCGACCTGATGATGCGCCGGCGCGACTACGACGAGGCCGCACTCTTCGACGCCGGCGGTCGGTACGGCGCCTTCGACTGGATCTCGCTGGCCACCCTGGCGGTCGCGTCGGTCGTCGGCTGGGGGCTGGTGATCAACATGTTCGCCGACGACGCGTCGTGGAACAACTGGCAGGGCTACCTGCTCGGCCCGCTCGGCCTCGGCGGCCGGGACGGGGCGTGGGCCTACGCCAACCTGGGCGTGCTGGTCGCGCTGGTGATCGGGTTCGTCGTGACCCTGGTGGCCCGCAGGGCCGTCGTACGTCGCCAGGAGGGCGCCGCGGCCTGACTCCGCGCCGCCCGGATACGGTGCGGCCATGAGCGCGATCGACGGAGTCTCCGAGATCTTCGACCCGGCGGACTGGGACGTGGTGCCCGGCTTCGAGGGCCTGACCGACCTGACCTACCACCGCGCGAAGGCGCACGGGACCGTGCGGGTCGCCTTCGACCGGCCGGACGTGCTCAACGCGTTCCGGCCGCACACCGTCGACGAGCTGCTGACCGTGCTCGAGCACGCGCGCACCTCCGCCGACGTCGGCTGCGTGCTGCTGACCGGCAACGGGCCGAGCCCGAAGAACGGGAAGTGGGCCTTCTGCACCGGCGGCGACCAGCGCATTCGGGGGCGTGCGGGGTATCAGTACGAGACCGAGCACGGCAGCGACTCCGGCGCCGAGCCGAGCCCGATCGACAAGGCCCGGCTGGGGCGGCTGCACATCCTTGAGGTGCAGCGGCTGATCCGCTTCATGCCGAAGGTGGTGATCTGCCTGGTCGACGGGTGGGCCGCCGGTGGTGGGCACTCGCTGCACGTGGTCTGCGACCTGACGCTGGCCAGTCGGGAGCACGCGCGCTTCAAGCAGACCGACGCGGACGTGGGCTCCTTCGACGGCGGCTTCGGGTCGGCCTACCTCGCTCGGCAGGTCGGGCAGAAGTTCGCCCGGGAGATCTTCTTCCTGGGGGAGGCCTACGACGCCGAGACGATGCACCGGATGGGCGCGGTCAACCGGGTCGTCGACCACGCGGAGCTGGAGAAGGTCGGCCTGGAGTGGGGCCGGCTGATCAACGGCAAGAGCCCCACGGCGCAGCGGATGCTGAAGTATTCCTTCAACCTGGTCGACGACGGGCTGGTCGGGCAGCAGGTCTTCGCCGGCGAGACCACGCGGTTGGCCTACATGACCGACGAGGCAGCCGAGGGGCGCGACCAGTTCCTGGAGAAGCGGGAGCCCGACTGGTCGCCGTTCCCCTGGTACTACTGACCTGGCGCGTTTGCGCAGGTACGAGGCCTGTTGGCGCCTCGTGCGTGGCAGATGTGTGGCAAGATCGCACGTCGCGACGTGGCCGTGTGCACAATCGCTGATGTGAAGGATGCTCTCGAGCCTCTGCGAGTCACCTACGACGCAGAGGCCAATGCCGCGTACATCTACTTCGTTCCGGAGATCGAGGCCGGCGGCATCGCGCGCACGGTTCCGCTCGGTGGAGGCGAGCACCCGTGGATGGTCAACACTGACGTCGGCGCAGACGGCCAGATTCTGGGTCCAGAGGTTCTGGACGCTCATTGCCTCCTGCCCGCCGCACTCATCGGGACGTAGGCGGGTCGCCGTGTCCGCGGCACTCCACCTCGCGGGCGCTGCATCGCTGGAGAGGGGTCACGCGGTCGGCATGCACAACAGGCGCTCCACTCCGTCGGCGAAGTCTTCTAGCGTTGTGAAACTTGAGTAGTCGCGGCGATAGGTAGCCCATTGCGCCTCGAAGCGGTTCGACTTCTCCAGTAGTGGCGCTGTCAGGTCCTGGTGGGAAGCGAAGGCGAAGTAGCTGTGCGTGTCCGGGAATCTGTCTCGCGTCACGCTCAGGTCCGCGAACACGTCCCTGTCGTCTAACACCTCGCTGAGCATCGGAGTCTGAACCGTATTGAGGCGCGATCCGAGGCTTTGAGAGTCACCCCCAGCGACACCGAAGAGCGAGATCTCGGACGTTGCGTCGAAGCCACCGGCGAGCTCCAGCTGCGTGAGGTCGCCGAACGTAGCGAGATCGACGAGACCAGCGAGACGCCGGTGGTCGTACTCCCATTCGGTGGGAGGAGGATTGATATGGACGGCAGAGCGCGCCCGAATGAACCGGATGTTCGCTTCGGTGAACGTGCTCTTCTCCAGGTCGACCTCGTACTCCCAAGGGATGAGGGTCGCTTTCGTCCGATCAACTCCCAGGTTCCGGGCGGCGTCATCTCGGTAATAGGCCGGAAGACCGACCCTGTTGGTTCCCGCGGTCATGACCCAAGCCAGTGCCCGCCATACGGCGAGCCACTCGCCTTCGCCGTTGTTGATTCCGAACCGAAGGAAAGGGTTGAGCCTCGGATCGTCACCGTAGCCGAGTTCCCACAGCCCGGACCACAGCGGTTCCACGATGTCCATGTCCGACGCATGCATGACGTGCCAGTTCAACCCGTCGGCGCGAAAGTGCTCGAACTCGAACAAGACACCCATGGGCGACAGCGTAGGGAGGGGAGGCGCTCATCCGGCAAGATGATTGTCGTGCGCGTTGAGGGCGACCAGATGTGGATCCTGTTGAGGTCGCTCGACGACCCAGACCACCTCGAGTGGCCGGCTGACTATGACCATGCCGCGAAAAGGCGGCTCTTCGACGATCTGGTCGATCGTTTGGACGCGGAGTTCTCCTGCCGGTGCGAGGCAGACCGTCATGTCGAGGACGCGAGCCTGCACGCGCGGCTCGACATCCCCGCGGCCGCTACAGATTCGGGTGAGCGGCTTGTCATCAGTGTCAGCAACTTCGGTCGGCTCGCCACGGTCTCGGTGACCAATCCTGGCGTGTGGTCCGAGGCTGAGTTCGAGGAGCTTCTCGCACCCGGTGACGCATCGCGCATCTACACGGTGCTGGACGCACTTGGCTTTCACGTGGTTCCCGAGGAGCCGCTGTGGAGTGACTACGACGGCCCGAGCGCACTGCCTGGCATCGATGCCCGCTACCGCCCAACTTGGTGGACCCGCTTCTTCGACTACCTCTGAGTGTTGTCTGTCTTCCCGGCCTCGATGAAATGTTGAGAACTTTGGCCGCCATCGCTCCCGAGGCTGCGCGAGTCTTATCCTCTGCCGTCGGCCAGAGGTGCGCGTAGGTGCTGAGCGTGGTGGTGGCCGGCGCGAAGGACTGTGGAAATCGGTAGGGATGGGCGCCGGGCGTGAGCGAGAATGCCCGCATGGAGACGGTCACGCTATGGCGCCCGACAGGTCCCAAGGAGCTTGCGCTCGTTGAGGAGTCGGGCTGGCGCGCGTGGCCGCCACGACTCCCGGATCAGCCGATCTTCTATCCGGTCCTGAACGAGGACTACGCCGTCCGGATCGCCCGCGACTGGAACGTCAAGGCGAGTGGTGTCGGCTACGTGACGCGCTTCGAGGTCGAGAAGGACTTCCTCGACCAGTACGACGTCCAGCAGGCCGGTGGCCAGACGATCCTCGAATACTGGATCCCAGCCGAAGACCTCGATGAGCTCAACCGGCACATCGTCGGCCGGATCGAAGTCGTGCGCGAGTTCCGATGGCCGACTACGACGTGACACCCGAACAAGCGGCACACGGGCGGGTCGTCCCGGACTGTGACCTGCCGATGGTCGCCGCGCAGTGGTTGGTCGATGGCTACGACTCGCCACTTCTGCGCGAGATGGCGTCGCTGACATCACGGCAGGCCCTTGAAGGCGAGGTGCGGCTCACCGACGTCCTGGCCGAGCTCGGCCATCCGATCCGGGAAGTTGATTCTCCTTACGAGCAGTTGCCTTGGCGCGGCCAATGGGAAGGCATCTGGTGGGCCGTCGATCGGATGGATCGGACCCACCGGCCATATGCGTCGGCGCAGTACGTTCTCGAGATCATCGGCGACTACGAAGGTCTGTGGGAGCCCGGCGGCGGCGAGGCCTTGATGGCGATGCTCCGGGCCTGGGACGGGAACCCTGATCTGCGGCCCGCGATCGACGAGAAGTTCCGGGCACATCTCCGCGGACTTCGCGAAGACGACGTGCCTCCGCTGATCAAGTAGCAGGGCGTGCTCTGCGGCGCAGTCGATCACGCCACCTCGGCCTGCGCACCACGGCGCTTTGGGTCGCGGCTTGGGCGGGCGGTTCGAGCCAGTCGAGCCGAGTCACGGGGCGACCAGCGAGGAAGTCGTGCGCTGCTTTGCGTGTGACCTCGTGGAGGTAAGGAAGGTCCTGACCGGAGTACTCCCAGTCGTCGTAGATGTCGTTGAGGATCACGAACGGCTGTAGGTCGTCCTCGCCCTCGTGCCCAATCACCTGGTGAGCCCAGGTCGAGAGCTCGCGCAGCGTCACTTTGCCGTCCAGGAAGAGTTCGAGTCGGGCCTTGAGCCCCGCCCGGTCAGTGCTGGCGCCGAGCAGGTCACCGATCTCAAGTTCGTCGAGTGCAGCGGTAACAGCAGGCTCGACCTCGTAGATCGAATCGCCCGGCGACACGCCAGCGAGTTGCCGGAGCGCAGGAGTGTCGTATCCGAGCACCAGCAGATCGGCCGCAGCGTCGCTGAGGTGACCCGCACTGTCCTGGGGACTGCTGCGCCAGAGCCCAAGGGGCGACCTGAAGTACGCTCGTGCAACTGCGCCCTGCGCGCCTGATCTTCAGTCGAAGTGGCGAAGTTCCAAGGACTGCCGACCAAGGGAGCGCCGTTGAGTACGACGTAGATCTGCCCGAGAAGATGCAGCACCTGGTGCGCGTCGACGTTCCGCCATCGTCTGCTTCGTCAGAGCACGCGTTTCAGCCCGTGCCCAGTCGAGACTCTGTTGCAGGGCGGTCAGGTCGAACGACGTGAGACTTGGGCCAGGCGCGAGCACGCGCGCGACGTCGACGGCGAGCTTGGCTTCGGGGTGGTCGACGAAGTCCTCCAGCGGATGGCGTTGTAGCCACCACCTCAAGGCGCGCGTTGCTGCCCCCCGCTCGTCTCCATGCCACCGCGCTGGCGAACGCGGGGTGACCTCGTCGGGCCGAGGTGATCTTGAGCCCCGCATCTTCTGCAGACGGCGAAGGGTCGAATAGCGCTGATCGAGTTCCAGGTGCAGGTTGCGTTCCCGCTCGAGTAGGTCGATCGCCGGGGCCAGGAACTCGGCGCTCTCGCGTGGCGTGCCGAGCTTGGCTTCCAAGTAGTGCCACGACGGGTGGAATCCAACCGGCTGCGCCCACTCCAGACAATGGGCGAGTGCCCGAAGGCGCTGGCCGTGCGGCAGCGTCTCGTCACGCACCCGCCTCGCTTCGCGCCCGAACCTCATGACGGCCATCTACGGCCGAGGGTCGAGAAAGGTGATCGGATTGCAGCGAGGCCGGCGCCAATCTCGGTCGCAGGCGCCGGCGCTGTTGAGTGAGGATGGGCCGCATGGAATGGGACGACGCCACCCGGGAGCGGCTTGGAGTCGCGCTCAACGAGTCCGACGTCGTCGGAGTTCGGCTCGACCCCGCCGGTGCGTTCGTCGACGTACTGCTGCACGTGATCGCGCTTCCAGAGCTTGGCCCGCTCGTGAAGGACGGTCGCCGGATCATGCGGCTCATGCGGCCTGCCGAACTGCGGTTCCTTCTGCGGCGGGATCCGGTCGGCGAGCAGTCGGCGACCCAGCCGGCCATCCCGCTGGCTGACGAGGAAGCCGTCGAGAATTTCTTCGACTCGCTCGCCTGGGGCGGTTCGATTTACGGCTGGCGCTTCTTTGATGAGCCGGGACTGACCAGTGACTGGCCTGCGGATCCGAGTCTCCGAATCTCGGTTCGAACCGAGGGTGGACCGCACTCGTTCTACTGGTTCAACGAATGCGGCGTCGAGAGGGACGGTAAGAGCGAGGCCTTCTGCATCGAGGGCACGATCACCTTCGACGACCTCGCGGTGTTCGATGCCGAGGAGCGAGAAATCCCCATCGAGACGTTCATCGCTGACGGCGTTCGCCAATGGGACGCGCTCTACGCGCACGATGAGCGCCTCAGTGTGGACGCTCAGAGGGAATCACAGCACCGCGCCCCGAAGTGGAGGAAGTGGGCGGAGGGGGCGGAATCGGCCGTGGGCCCGGTGTGAGTCGGTGTCACAACACTACCGTTTTCGGTATAGTTGTGACATCGCCACCGAGACGAAGTACCGGGACATCGTGCGCGAGATCGCGCTCGATCAGTACGGCTACGTCACCACGAGGCAGGCGGCCGAGGCAGGAGTCCCGGCCGCCGAGCTACCCAAGCTTGCCGCTCGTGGCGGTCTGGAGAACGTCGCCTACGGGCTCTATCGGGTGCCGGATGCGCCTGCCGGCGCGTTCGACCAGTTCGCCGAGGCGCTCCTGCGTGCCGGTGAGGGTTCGTACCTCCACGGAGATTCGGTGCTCGCGTTGTTCGGGCTCGCCGATGTGAACCCTCGACGGATCAGGGTGGCCGTCCGCAAGCGCACGCGACCGAAGCTGCCGCCGTTCATGGAGTTGACGCTGGCGAAGGGCGATGTCGTGACGACGCAGTACCAGGGTCTGGAGTCGCAACGTGTTGCGGACGCGATCCTCGAGTGTCGCGGACGCATCGAGCGGAGCCGCCTGGTGGATGCTGCCGAGGAAGCGCGAAGGGAAGGACTGATGACCACCAAGGAGTGGCGGCGGGTCAGGAAGGAACTCCGATCGTGAGCTACGCCGGTGTGCCGAACAGCGTCCGGTCGCTCGAACAGCGCATCCGCAACCTCGAGGGCAGCGAGGAGCTCGCCATTCGGCGACGGGTCAGCATGGCGCTCGTCGTGGTCGGCCAGATGCTTCCCGAGGGAGCCATCAAGGGCGGCAGCGCGATGGCGCTCCGCTACGGCCGAGGCACTCGGTTCACCCAGGATCTCGACGCTGCCCGCGTGCAGCAGCTGGCTCGGTTCCGCAGCGACTTCGAAGATTCGCTAGCCGTCGGTTGGGCCGGCTTCACCGGCAGGCTGATCGAGAAGGCTGCGCCCCGGCCGACCGGTGTGCCAACGGCGTACGTCATGCAGCCGTTCGACGTGAAGCTCGACTACCGCGGCCGACCATGGTGCACCGTGAAGTTCGAGCTCGGCCACAACGAGATCGGCGATGCGGAGGAGCCGGAGTACCAGCTCGCCGACGGCTTGACCCAGCTCTTCACCGAGGTGGGTCTCGAAGCGCCGAAGCCGGTGCCGGTGATGCGGGTCGAACACCAGGTCGCCCAGAAGCTGCATGCGGTCTCGGAGCCTGGCAGCGAGCGAGTGCGCGACCTCGTCGACCTCCAGCTGCTCGAGAAGGGCGAGGACCTCGACCTTGCTCAGGTCCACGCGACCTGCGTCCGGCTCTTCGAGTACCGGCGCCAACAGGCGTGGCCGCCGACGATCGAGGTCGCCGATGGTTGGGGCGACTTGTACGAAGCGGCCATCGAGGACGTCGATGTGCTGCCCAACATCGAGGCCGCTGTCGACTGGGCCAACGAGCTCGTCAGGAGGATCGCCGATGTCTGATGGTCGGGCTACGGTCGATGGCATGGACGAAGCAGAAGAGGAGTTCCTGCGGCTTGCGATGGCCTTGCCCCCGCGCGAACGCTGGAACCTCGGCATGCGCCTCCTGGAGTCCCTGGAGGTCAAGGACGCCGGCTCGCCCCAGGCGGTCGACGAGCCGCGTCCGAGTGAGTCGAAGTAGGCCGTGGTGGGCATTGGGCGCCGGAGGGCCAAGCGTGATCGCGTGCAGGTCACTCGCATGCTCGTGCAAGGTGACGCCGACACTCCGTTCACAGTGATGGTTGAGCCGGAGGCGATGTCGTACGACTTCCCTCCACAGGAGCGGGTTCTGCTGACGTTCCGCGGGCCAGTCGCGGACGCTCAGTTCGAGGTCGTACACGGTCCGGACTACCTCACGATCTGGCGACCGGCCGACACCGAGGTCTGGGCGACGCTCGCCGACGGCACCCACGAGCAGATCGGCGGTTGGGCGCACATCCCAGCGCCCTGGCTCGACAGTGCGCATCCCGACATGGGACCGCCGCCGTGGGAGCGGTCCTGACGATGGCTCGATGGGTGGCAAGAACGTGGCAGGAGAGTCGTCAGAGCCCGTCGACCACCAATGCCGTCAATCACGTTTCCGCAGGTCAACCGCATAGTGCCGTTCATCGACCACCAACACCCGCTGAGCGTGCCGCGCTTCCTCTGGTACTACTGATCCGGCGCGTTTGTGCGATGCAGAGCGGCAGTTCCTGGATCTCGATGACGGGAGCGGCTGATGCCTGGATCGTGTGGGTTTGGGGCCATCAGATGACTCCGAACCCACACGGTCGCCGGGTGGCTCCGACCGGCTGAGCCCACGGCAGACAATGGGCGAGCTCTCGCAGGCGCTGGCCTGCGGGAGCGTCGCGCTCAACGAGTCCGACGCCGTCGGCGTACCTAGCGCGCCGACATGCTCGAGCTTGTCGCCGGATGGAGATGGGCCCCGGGTCGTCCGCGCTCCTGAGCTCTGTCCCAGGCGACGGCTAGCCCCCGTTCCCACGTGAACCGAGGACCGATTGGTTCCCGCGGAACCCGGCAGCCCACGGCCAGCGACCCCGGTCGTCGGCGTACACCAGTTGCACGGCTCGGATCGCGGGACCGTACATGCCCTCGGCCATCACGAGGTGAACCGTCGGCTCGGCCACCCCGACGACCTCGATAGCCGGCCAGTCGGGCCAGTCGAGACGATCACCCGGAACCAAGGCAGGCGCGTGGTGGTAGGCCTGATGGTGGGCCACGTCGTTCAGGAGCCGCACCTGAGCGTCGTACCGCATCCCCGTGACCAGCAGCTCCGGGTGACCGAACAGGGTGAGCCCGACCGTGTAGGCGAAACCGGGCCGCCAGCGCTCCTTCTCGACGCCCTGCACGAACCAGCCGTAGGCGTCGATCTTCTCCTGGATCAGCGCGAAGTAGTCCGCATCGGTCGCGTCGGGGTTGTCGCATCTCCAGCACATCACGTGCTCCTTCCCTCGTGAGATGCGGCCAGCCTGCTCGGGGGCGCCGACAGTTCGGGACGGCTTTCCACAGCTACCACCCCCGCCCCTGGTAGTAAGGAAGCCATGCGGCGCGTTCTCCTCACCCTCCTGGTGGCGGCGCTGCTGGTCGGCTGCGGCGACGAGCGTTTGAGTACGACGGAGCTGCAGGACGACGTCGCGGCCAAGCTCGCCCGCGACGACCCGAGCACCGGCAAGCTCGCGGTGCTCTGCGACGGCGGGCTTCCCGCCCGGGTGGGCGCCCGTCAGGACTGCCGCGTCCAGCACGACGGCCAGGAGGTCGGGTTGCGGGTGCGCGCGGTCGCGACCGAGCCGCTGCGCCTGACCGCCGTACCCTTCCTCACCCCGGACGCGCTGGCCGCGGAGATCACCCGGATCCTGAAGGCGGAGGGGCGGAAGGTCGAGTCGGTACGATGCCCGGACGAGTTGGTGGGACGGCCGCAGGCGCACGTGTCATGCACGGCCCGGATCAAGGGCCACGACCATGACATCGACGCCAAGGTCACGGGGGTGGACGGCCTGCTGATCGACTTCACCTTCGAGGAGGTCTGATGCGGATCGTGGTGCTGACGGGGGCGGGCATCTCGGCCGAGAGCGGGGTGCCGACCTTCCGCGACGCCGACGGGCTGTGGGAGGGGCACGACCCGCTCGAGGTCGCGACGCCCGAGGCGTTCGCCGCCGACCCGGGCCTGGTGCAGCGCTTCTACGACGCGCGGCGAGCCGCGCTGGCGACCGTGGGGCCCAACCCGGCGCATCGCGCGCTGGCCGACCTGGAGGCGGTCCCGGGCGTCGAGCTCACCGTGATCACCCAGAACATCGACGACCTGCACGAGCGCGCCGGCTCGACCGACGTCGTGCACATGCACGGCGAGCTGCGCTCGGCGCTGTGCCTCTCGTGTGGCACCCGTAGCCATTGGGAGGGCGACCTGGTCGACGTTCCCGCCTGCCCGTCGTGCGGCCGCGCGGATCTGCGCCCCGACGTCGTCTGGTTCGGCGAGATCCCCTATCGGATGGACGAGATCGAGGACCGTCTCGCCGACGCCGACCTGTTCGTCTCGATCGGCACGTCCTCGGTGGTCTATCCCGCCGCCGGGTTCGTCCGAGTCGCGCGGATGTACGGCGCGCGCACGCTCGAGCTCAACCTCGACCCCTCCGCCGAGGCCCGGGTCTTCGACGAGACCCGGCAGGGCCCGGCCACCCGGCTGGTGCCCGAGTGGGTCGCCTCGCTGGTCGGGCGGCCCGCGACCTAGGCGACTAGAGCAGGCGGTCGGGGGCCAGCAGAGCGCCGCCGTGCGCCGGCAGCCGCAGCTCGCCGTCGGCCAGGTCCGCCCCGGAGGCGGTGGTCGCGGCGACGCCGTACCCCTCCATCGCGGGGAAGGTGGCCGGCTCGACCCCGAGGTTGAGCAGGATCAGTACGGCGTCCGACCCGGTCCCGCGCCGGATCCGCAGGGTGCGGGCGCGCTCGTCCCGCTCGACCGAGGTCGAGGAGAAGCGCGGGTCGGTGAGCGCGGGGAGGGTACGGCGCAGCTCGATCAGCCGGGTGTGGAGCGCGAGCAGCCCGGCGCCGGCGCCGGCGGGCTCCGACCAGTCCAGCTTCGAGCGGCGGAACGTCTCCGGGTCCTGCGGGTCGGGGACCTCGTCGAGGTTCCAGCCCATCCGGGCGAACTCCTGCGTCCGGCCCTCGGACACCGCCCGCCCGAGCTCCTCCTCCGGATGGGAGGTGAAGAACGCGAACGGCGTGCGGGCGCCCCACTCCTCGCCCTGGAAGAGCATCGGCGTGAACGGCGCGGTGAGCAGCAGCAGCGCCGCGCAGCCCAGCTGGTCCTCGTCGAGCGTCTCGGTGAGCCGGTCCCCGCGCGCGCGGTTGCCGACCTGGTCGTGGTTCTGCGCGGCCACCACCAGCCGCCACGCGGGCATCCGCTCGGTGTCGATCGGCACGCCGTGCTGCCGGCCGCGGAAGGAGGACCACGTGCCGTCGTGGAAGAAGCCCCGCTCCAGCACCTTCACCAGCGCGCTCAACGGCTCGAAGTCGGCGTAGTAGCCCGCCGTCTCCCCGGTCAGCGCCACGTGCACCGCATGGTGGAAGTCGTCGCTCCACTGGCCCGTCATCCCGAGCCCGCCGGCCTCGCGCGGCGTGATCATCGTGGGGTCGTTGAGGTCGGATTCCGCGACCAGGCTCAGCGGTCGCCGCAGGTGCGTCGACAGCGCGTCCACCTCGGTCGCCATCTCGGCGAGCAGGTGGGTGGCCGAGTCGTCCTTGAGCGCGTGCACGGCGTCCAGGCGCAGCGCGTCGACGTGGAAGTCCGCGAACCACATCCGCACGTTGTCCAGGATCAGCCGGCGCACCTCTGCGGAGCCCTCGCCGTCCAGGTTGACCTGGTCGCCCCAGTCCGTGGCGCCGTCGGTGAGGTAGGGGCCGAACCTCGGCAGGTAGTTCCCCGACGGGCCCAGGTGGTTGTAGACGACGTCCTGCACCACGCCGATTCCGCGGGCGTGGCAGGCGTCGACGAACCGTTGATAGGCCGCGGGGCCGCCGTACTCCTCATGGACGGCGAACCAGGCGACGCCGTCGTACCCCCAACCGTGAGGGCCGTTGAAGGCGTTGACCGGCATCACCTCGACCAGGTCGACCCCGAGGTCGGCGAGGTGGTCCAGCCGGTCGATTGCCGAGTCCAGGGTGCCCTCGGGGGTGAACGTGCCGACGTGCAGCTCGTAGATGACGGCGCCGGCGACCTGCCGCCCGGTCCACCCGGCATCTCCCCACGTGTGCGCGGTCGGGTCGAACGTGCGCGACCGGCCGTGCACGCCGTCGGGCTGCCGGCGCGAGCGCGGGTCGGGCAGCGGCGTCTCACCGTCGTCGATGACGTATCCGTAGTCCACCTCCCCGTCGATCGGCGCCCCACCGGACCGGTCAGGAGTCCACCACCCGTCGTCGTGGCGCCGCATCTCGACCATGGCATCGCCCACCGACAGTCGTACCCGCTCGGCCCGCGGCGCCCACACGTCGAAGCGCCCCCGCACGACCGGAGCGTCCTCGTCGTCCTCGCGCAGCAACAGCGCGACGGGCAGATCGGCCAGCAGCTCCGCCAGCGGTACGGCGCCTCCGGCGACCTCCCGCCCGGTGACCGCCTCGCGCCAGCGCCCGGCCGGCAGGTCGAGGGTGGTCGCGCCCCAGCCACCGCGCTCGCGGAGGCCGTGGGGGAGCCGGGTCACGACGGTGACCGCGCCGCCCCGGTCGAAGGCCAGCGCGTGCTCGGCCGCCTCTCCGTCCACGGTGACGGGCGAGTAGGACGTGAACAGCTCCGGCCGGTCCCGTCGCGCGGTGAGGCCGGCGCGCGTCACAAGCATCTTCGCGGCCCCGTCTCCGTCCAGGGAGACAAGCGCCGACTCGGGGGGAACTGGCGCCGACTCGGCGTCAACAAGCGCCGACTGGGCGTCAACAAGCGCCGACTGGGCGTCAACAAGCGCCGACTCGGCAGAAGGGTTGGAGGAGAGGGAGGAGAGGAGGGCGGCGCGGGCGGGGAAGTCGACGGGGCGGCGGTTGTCGGGGTCGACCAGCGACTGCTCCCACAGCTCCGAGCCCTGGTAGACGTCCGGGACGCCGGGGAGGGTGATCGCCAGCAGCTTGGCGGCCAGCGCGTTGGAGGCGGCGGCCGGGGCGAGGTCGGCCGCGAGCTCGCCGATCACCCGCCCGGCGGGGCCGTCGAAGGCGGAGGAGACAGCCGCCTGCACCGCGTCCTCATAGGCGGAGTCCACCTCGGTCCAGGTGGTGTGGTCGCCGGCCTCGCGCATCGCCTTCTCGGCATACCCCTGCAGCCGGGACTCCAGGTCGGGGTCCGCGGACCAGGCGCCGAGCACGGCCTGCCAGAGCAGGTTGCCGAAGCCGCGGTCGGGCACGGGGGAGGCATCGAGGAGCGCGGTGAGCGCCGTACGCCACCGCTCCGGCACCTCCGAGAGGACGGTGATCCGCGCCCGGGTGTCCTCGCCGCGCTTGGTGTCGTGGGTGGTCAGCGCGGTCATCGCGGCCGGCCAGGTCGCCTGCCGCTCGCCCATCAACCGGTGGAAGTCTGCGGGGGAGAGCGCGAAGAGCGACGGGTCGCCGCCGACCTCGTTGAGCGAGGTGAGCCGGCTCCAGCGGTAGAACGACCGGTCCTCCACGCCCTTGGCCATCACCATCCCCGACGTCTGCTGGAAACGCAGCGTCGGAGCGAAGGAGGCGTCGGCCAGCACCGGGTGCAGCAGGTCGAGGGTGTCGGCCAGATCGGGCCGCCGCTCGCGGGCGGAGGCGAAGGCCTGCTCGGTGTGCTCGAGTCCCTCGGGCAGGTAGGAGCGATAGACCGGGAAGCAGGCGAGCAGCTCGGCCACCGCGTCGTCCAGGTCGCCCGGCGCCTCGCCCGACGGGCCGGCCACCGCCGGCAGCCCCCGCAGCTCGCGGACGATCCGCAGCACCTCGGCGCGCAGGATGGTGTCGGCGACGTCCCGCTTGGCGTCGTGCACCATCGCGTGCCAGTCCACCGGCTCGCCGCGCAGCTCGTCCTCCAGCGCGGTCAGCCCCGCCTCGCCCGCGGGGTCGGTGAGCACCCGGTCGATCAGCGCGAGGGCGTCGTACCCCGTCGTCCCCGCCGTCGCCCACGACGTCGGCAGCTCCTCGCCGGGCTCCAGGATCTTCTCGACCAGGACGTAGGCACCGTCGGTCAGCTCAGCCAGGTCGTCGAGGTACCCCGCCGGGTCGCGCAGCCCGTCGGGGTGGTCGACCCGCAGCCCGTCGACCTCGCCGTCGGCGAACCAGCGGCCGATCACCCGGTGCGTCCGGTCGAACCACTCCCGTTCCTCGACCCGCACCGCCGCCAGAGTGTTGATCGCGAAGAACCGGCGGTAGTTGAGGCCGGCGTCGGCCTGCCGCCACCCGACGAGCTCGTAGTGCTGCCGCGCGTGCACCTCCTGCGGGTCCGGCTCCTCGCCCAGCCCGTCCAGGCTGCCGGGCGCCAGCGGGTAGGCGTTGTCGTGGTAGCGCAGCTGGCCCGCCTCGACCCGCAGGTTTGCGATCGGCCCGCCCGGCTCGGCCTGGTCGTCGTCGCCCACGACGGGGATCCTCAGCCGCCCACCGCCGGCGGCCCAGTCGATGTCGAAGGCGGAGGAGTACGGCGACTCCCGCCCGTGCTGCAGCACGTGCCACCACCACGGGTTCGCGGCGGGGTCGGCGACGCCCACGTGGTTGGGGACGATGTCGACCAGCACGCCCATCCCCAGCCGCCGGGCCTCGGCCGACAGCGCGGAGAGCCCCGCCGCGCCGCCCCGGGCGGGGTCGATCCGCGAGTGGTCGGCGACGTCGTACCCGTGGTCGCTGTCCGGCTCGGCGGCCAGCAGCGGCGACAGGTAGACCCAGTCCACGCCCAGATCGTGCAGGTAGGGCAGCGTGCGCGCGGCCTCGAAGAGGTCGAACTCCTCGGTGATCTGCAGCCGGTAGGTGCTGGTCGGGGTCCTCATCGCTCCTCCTGGAGGTCGAGTGCGCTACCTGTCGTACCCGCCGCGGGGCGCCGCACTCAACCCTGACGGCCGGCGGCGAGCGACGCGGCGACCGAGTAGTCGGGATCGCCCTCGGGCGCGGTGTGCTCACGCAGCACGATCATGCTGCGCGACTCCAGCACCAGCGGCTGCCCGGCCTTCCGCGGCTCGGAGCCGTCGGAGGCCGAGGCGGTGTCGACCACGACGTCCCACGCGGCGGCGTACTCCTCGGTCGGAAGCGTCACCTGGACGGCGGACGCCCCGGCGTTGAAGTAGAGCAGGAAATGGTCGTCGGTGATCGGGTTGCCCTGCTCGTCGGTCGAGGGGATCCCGTGGCCGTTGAGGTACATCCCGATCGCGTCGCCGCCGGTGCCGTTCCAGTCCTCGCCCTCCATCGCCGAGCCGTCCAGGGAGAGCCAGACGATGTCGTTGAGCCGGTCGCCGCCGTCCTGCGCGCCGGTGCGGACCGTCGTACCGGTGAAGAAGCGCTTGCGCCGGAAGGCCGGGTGCTCCTTGCGCAGCCGGGCGACCGCGGCGGTGAACTCGATGAGCGGGGTGTCCGCGTTCTCCCAGTCGATCCAGGACAGCTCGTTGTCCTGGGCGTAGGTGTTGTTGTTGCCCTGCTGGGTGCGGCCGAGCTCGTCGCCGTGCAGGATCATCGGCACACCCTGGCTCAGCAGCAGCGTGGCGAGGAAGTTGCGCTGGGCGCGGGCCCGCAGCTCGAGGATGTTCGGGTCGTCGGTCGGCCCCTCGGCGCCGTGGTTCCACGAGCGGTTGTGGCTCTCGCCGTCGTTGCCGTCCTCGCCGTTGGCGTCGTTGTGCTTCTCGTTGTAGGAGACCAGGTCACGGAGGGTGAAGCCGTCGTGCGCGGTCACGAAGTTGATCGACGCGAACGGCCGCCGGCCGGAGTGCTCGTAGAGGTCCGCCGACCCCGCCAGCCGCGAGGCGAAGTCGCCGAGGCTGGGCTCGCCGCGCCAGAAGTCGCGCACGGTGTCGCGGTACTTGCCGTTCCACTCCGTCCACAGCGGCGGGAAGCCGCCGACCTGGTGGCCGCCCGGCCCGATGTCCCAGGGCTCGGCGATCAGCTTCACCTGGCTGACCACCGGGTCCTGCTGCACCATCTCGAAGAACGTCGAGAGCTTGTCGACGTCGTAGAACTCCCGCGCCAGGGTCGCGGCGAGGTCGAACCGGAAGCCGTCCACGCGCATCTCGGTCACCCAGTAGCGCAGCGAGTCCATGATCAGCTGCACCGAGTGCGGGTGCCGCACGTTGAGGCTGTTGCCGGTGCCGGTGTAGTCCATGTAGTAGCGCTGGTCGTCCTCGACCAGGCGGTAGTAGGCGGGGTTGTCGATGCCCTTGAAGCTGAGCGTCGGACCGAGGTGGTTGCCCTCCGCGGTGTGGTTGTAGACCACGTCCAGGATCACCTCGATCCCGGCGGCGTGCATCGCCTTGACCATCGCCTTGAACTCCTGCACCTGCTGCCCCTCGCCGTGCGCGGCGTAGTCGGAGTGCGGCGCGAAGAACGCCAGGGTGTTGTAGCCCCAGTAGTTGCGCAGCCCCTTGTCCAGCAGCGTGGAGTCCTGGATGAACTGGTGCACCGGCATCAGCTCGATCGCGGTGACGCCGAGCTTCTTCAGGTGGGCGATGATCGAGGGGTGCGCCAGGCCGGCGTAGGTCCCCCGGTGCTCCTCGGGCACGTCGGGGTGCCGCATGGTGAGCCCCTTGACGTGCGCCTCGTAGATCACCGACTCGCTGTACGGCGTCCGCGGGCGGCGGTCGCCCTCCCAGTCGAAGAACGGGTTGATCACCACGCCCAGCGTCATGTGGGAGGCGGAGTCCTCGTCGTTGCGGGAGTCCTCGTCGCCGAAGGTGTAGCCGAACAGCGACTGGTCCCAGTCGATCTCCCGGCTGGTCGCCTTGGCGTAGGGATCGAGCAGCAGCTTGTGGGGGTTGCACCGCAGCCCGTTCTCCGGATCCCAGGGGCCGTGCACCCGGTAGCCGTAGAGCTGCCCGGGCTGGACCTGCGGCAGGTAGCAGTGCCAGACGAAGGCGTCGACCTCGGTCATCTCCACCCGGGTCTCGGTGAAGCCGCCGCGGGGGCCGACGGAGAACAGGCACAGCTCCACCCGCTCGGCCGGCTCGCTGAAGATCGCGAAGTTGGTGCCGCTCCCGTCGTACGTCGCGCCGAGGGGATAGGCGTTTCCGGGCCAGACCTGCACGCGGGCTCCTTGATGGATGTCTTTGGATCGATCCAAGCCTACCTGCCGGTGGGTCGGGTGCGCCGTCTGCGCCGGCCGATGCTCCGCGGCGTGCACGAACCACCCAGGAACCTGCGGCTCCTCGGGACGGCACCCTCGTGAACAGGGGGCCTCGGCGATCCCGGTCGCCGGATACTCCGTGGTTCGTGCACGCGCCGGCCGGATACCGACAGCCGTGTGGCGGAGACGACGCCCCGCGCACTCGACCCGGTCACTACCCGTCAGTAGTCTCAGGTGGCATGAAGCGCGAGATCTATGACGAGGACCACGAGGCCTTCCGCTCCTCGGTCAAGGAGTTCCTGGACCGCGAGGTCGTGCCGAACCTCGACACCTACGCCGAGAACCACGGGCTGGACCGTGAGTTCTGGCTCGCTGCGGGCAAGCAGGGCTTCCTGGGCCTGGAGATCCCCGAGCAGTACGGCGGCATGGAGGCCGGCGACTACCGCTTCAACGCCGTCCTCACCGAGGAGCTCGCCAAGGTCAACATGACCCTGCCGAGCTGCGTGGGGATCCACGCCGACATCTGCGCCCCGTACCTGGTCCACCTCACCACCGACGAGCAGAAGGAGCGCTGGCTGCCGAGGTTCTGCTCCGGCGAGCTGCTCACCGCGATCGGCATGACCGAGCCGTCCGGCGGCTCGGACCTCGCGAACCTCAAGACCACCGCGGTCCGCGACGGCGACGACTGGATCCTCAACGGGTCGAAGACCTTCATCACCAACGGCGGCTCGGCCGACCTGGTGATCGTCGCGGCCCGCACCAGCCCGGAGAAGAAGGCCAAGGGGATCTCGCTGTTCGGCGTCGACACCTCGCTGCCCGGGTACTCCATCGGCCGGGTGCTGGACAAGGTCGGCCAGGACGAGTCCGACACCGCCGAGCTCGCCTTCGAGGACGTCCGGGTCAGCAACGACGACCTGATCGGTCCGCTCGACACCGGCTTCATCTCGATGATGCAGTTCCTGCCTCAGGAGCGGCTCGGGTCGGCGATCACCAACCTCGCGCACGCCGCGGAGATCCTGCGCGAGACGATCGAGTACGCCAAGGAGCGCAAGGCCTTCGGCCAGCCGATCGGCGCCTTCCAGAACACCCAGTTCCTCCTCGCGGACCTCACGACGCGGGTCGAGGTCGCCCAGGCGTACGTCGACCAGGCGGTCCTCGCGCACACCCGCGGCGAGCTCTCCGCGGTGGACGCGGCCAAGGCGAAGTGGTGGACCTCGCAGGTGCAGAACGACGTCCTGGACCACTGCGTCCAGGTCTTCGGCGGCTACGGCTACATGAACGAGTACCGGGTCGCCCGCGCCTGGCGGGACGCCCGCGTCACCAAGATCTGGGCCGGCTCGAACGAGATCATGAAGATGCTCATCGCTCGCGACCTGGGGCTCTGAGGAGCCCCGCCCCGCGGGCTCAGGGGAGCCTCACCTTCGTTGCGCCCGACCCGGCGCTCGGGTGAGGCTGGGCGGCGTGAGCACGCAACTGGACCCCGAGCAGATCGAGCCGGAGCAGCACGCCGCCGAGCCGCACGCCGGCTCCGTGGCCGGCCGGCTCAACTGGCTGCGCGCGGGAGTGCTGGGCGCCAACGACGGCATCGTGTCCGTGGCCGGCCTGGTGATGGGCGTCGCGGGCGCGACCAGCGACCGCTCGACGATCATGGTCGCCGGGGTCGCGGGCCTGGTCGCGGGTGCGCTCAGCATGGCGGCCGGCGAGTATGTCTCGGTCTCCACCCAGTCCGACTCCGAGCGGGCGCTGCTGGCCAAGGAGCGGCGTGAGCTGGACGAGATGCCCGAGGAGGAGCTGGCCGAGCTGGCCCACCTCTACGAGGAGAAGGGCCTCAGCCCCGAGCTGGCCCGCCGGGTCGCGGTCGAGCTCACCGAGAACAACGCCCTCGAGGCGCACGCCGAGGTCGAGCTCGGCCTGGACCCCGACGAGATCACCAGCCCCTGGCAGGCCGCCCTGGCCTCGATGGTCGCCTTCACCGTCGGCGCCCTGCTGCCGCTGCTGACCATCGTGCTGACGCCGCCGGAGCACCGGCTCTGGGTGACCGTCGCCAGCGTCGCGGCCGCGCTCGCCGTGACCGGCTGGACCAGCGCCCGACTCGGCTACGGGCCCACCGGCCGGGCCGTCGTACGCAACGTCCTCGGCGGCCTGCTCGCCATGGGCGTCACCTTCCTCATCGGGTCGCTCTTCGGCACTCAGTTGGGCTGACCCGGCGCCTGGCGCCCGGCGAGCCTGCGCTCAGGCTCGTCTCATGCTCAATCACTAGCCTGGCGGCATGTTCGACACGATCGGCGGCCTGCCGCTGCATCCGCTGGTGATCCACGCGGTGGTCGTCCTCGGGCCGCTGGCCGGCATCCTGCTGATGGCCTACGTGCTGATGCCGCGCTGGCGGGGCGGGTTGCGCTGGCCGACGCTCGGGCTGGCCGCCGTGGCGGCCGTGTCCGCCTGGGTCGCCGAGCAGAGCGGCGAGGCCCTCGAGGCGCGGATCGGGGAGCCCAGGCTCGGCCACGCCGATGCGGGCGAGCTCGCGGTCAAGGCGCTCTACGTGTTGCTCGCGGTGACCGCGGTCGTCGTACTGCTCCTCCTGCGGCCGGGAGCGCAGCGCGGCGCGGCGGGGATGCTCGCGGTCGGCCTCGCCGTGCTCGCCGCCGGGTTCGCCGGGTACGCCGTCTTCGACGCCGGCCACTCCGGCGCGTCGAGCGTGTGGCTGCCCCGGATCGCCAACACCACGGGCGGCGACGGGTAGCCTGCGCGCAGTCCCGCAGACAGGAGCCGCGATGTCGACGTCGGTCACCTTCGACCAGGCCACCCGGACCTACCCGGGGAGTACGACGCCCGCCGTCGACGCCCTCGACCTGGAGATCGAGCCCGGCGAGCTGCTCGTCCTCGTCGGCCCGTCGGGCAGCGGGAAGTCCACGGCGCTGCGGATGCTCGCGGGCCTGGAGGAGGTCACCTCGGGACGCGTGCTCATCGGCGACCGGGACGTGACGAACGCGCCGCCGAAGGACCGCGACATCGCGATGGTGTTCCAGAACTACGCGCTCTATCCGCACATGAGCGTCGCGGACAACATGGGCTTCGCGCTCAAGGTCGCGGGCAGGCCGAAGGACGAGATCGCCGAGCGGGTGCGCGAGGCGGCCCGGGTGCTCGACCTGGAGGACTACCTCGACCGCAAGCCGAAGGCGCTCTCGGGCGGCCAGCGGCAGCGGGTGGCGATGGGCCGGGCGATCGTCCGGCAGCCGCGGGTGTTCTGCATGGACGAGCCGCTGTCGAACCTGGACGCCAAGCTGCGCGTCTCCACCCGCACCCAGATCGCGGCGCTGCAGCGCCGACTGGGGATCACCACCGTCTACGTCACCCACGACCAGGTGGAAGCGATGACGATGGGCGACCGGGTCGCGGTGCTCAAGGACGGCGTGCTGCAGCAGGTGGACACCCCGCTCAACCTCTACGACCGCCCCGCCAACGCGTTCGTCGCCGGGTTCATCGGGTCGCCGGCGATGAACCTCGGGACCTTCGAGGTCGACGGCGAGGACGCGCTCGTGGGCAGCGCGCGGGTGCCGCTGCCGCGCGAGACGCGGGCCGCGCTGACCGGCTCCACCGTGGTCCTGGGGTTCCGGCCCGAGGCGCTGCAGCCGGCGAGCGAGTCCGACCCGGGCGCGTTCGCCGTGCGTGCGCTGGTCGTGGAGGAGCTCGGCTCGGACGCCTATCTGTACGGCGACCCGCTCGACGCCGACGAGCTCCGCAGCGACCACCTGGTGGCCCGGGTGGCGCCCCGGTCGGTGCCGGAGAAGGGCGCGACCGTGCACTTCACCGTGGCGCCCGGCGGACTGCACGCCTTCGACCCCGAGACCGGGGTCGCCCTCCCCGCCTGAGCGCTAGCCTCGCGGCCATGAGGATGTTCGTCGCTCTGGTCCCGCCCGAGAGCACGCTGGAGCATCTGGAGGAGTTCCTCGACCCGCGGCGCGACGCGGCGGCGTTCCGCTGGACCGCGCCGGAGCAGGTGCACGTGACGCTCGCCTTCGCCGAGGACGTGCCCGAGCGGGCCCTGGACGACCTCGGCGACCGGCTGGAGCGGGCGGCGGCCAAGCGGACGGCCTTCGACACCCGGATCGCCGGCGGCGGCGCCTTCCCGAACGCCGCGCGGGCCCGAGTTCTCTGGGCCGGGCTGGACCTCACCGAGGACTCCCGCACCGAGCTCGACCGGCTGGCCACCGGTGCTCGGGCCGCGATGTCCAAGGCGGGCGCCGAGGTCGCGGGCCAGCGCTTCCGTCCGCACCTGACGGTGGCCCGGCTCGGCCGGCCACAGGAGGTCAGCAACTGGGTGCGGCTGCTCGACGCCTACACCGGGCCGACCTGGCGTGCTGACCGGATCGCCCTGGTCGCGTCGTACCTCGGGGAGGGCCCCCGAGGCCGGCCGCGCCACGAGATCGTGGCGACCTACCCGCTCGGCTGAGGGCTCCTGGGGCCGCCTATCGTCCTGACGTGCGGGGTCACACGGGTTGCCGCGACCAACCGCTGTAGGTGCGCACGTCTGGACGATATGTCCCTGCTTGCCCTCATCGACGGCCTCACAGGTCGCGGGTGATCGCCTCCACCTGCTCCTTGGCGTCCCCGAAGAGCATCCGGGTGTTCTCCCGGAAGAACAGCGGGTTCTGCACGCCGGCGTAGCCGGTGGCCATGGACCGCTTGAAGACGATCACGTCCTTGGCGTTCCACACCTCCAGCACCGGCATGCCGGAGATCGGGGAGCCGGGCTCCTCGACCGCCGCCGGGTTGACCGTGTCGTTGGCGCCGATGACCAGGACGACGTCGGTCTCGGGGAGGTCGTCGTTGATCTCGTCCATCTCGAGCACGATGTCGTAGGGCACCTTCGCCTCGGCCAGCAGCACGTTCATGTGCCCCGGCAGCCGTCCGGCGACCGGGTGGATGCCGAAACGGACGTCGACCCCCTTGGCCCGCAGCTTGGCGGTGAGGTCGGCGACGGCGTACTGCGCCTGCGCGGTGGCCATGCCGTAGCCGGGCGTGATGACCACCGACTTCGCGTCGCCCAGCAGCTCGGCGGCGGCGTCGGCCATGATCTCCCGGTGCTCGCCGTAGTCGCGCTCCTCACCCGAGACCGCGCCGTCGGAGCCGAATCCGCCGGCGATGACGGAGACGAACGAGCGGTTCATCGCCTTGCACATGATGTAGCTCAGGATCGCACCGGAGGAGCCGACCAGGGAGCCGGTGATGATCAGCAGGTCGTTGCTGAGCATGAAGCCCGCGGCCGCGGCGGCCCAGCCGGAGTAGGAGTTGAGCATCGACACCACGACCGGCATGTCGCCACCGCCGATCGCCGCCACCAGGTGGAAGCCGAGGATCAGCGCGAGCACCGTCATGATGATCAGCGGGATCACCGAGTGCGCCGACATGAACCAGACCATCAGGCCGATCGAGACCAGGATGATCCCCAGGTTCAGCAGATGCCGACCGGGCAGCGTCAACGGCTTGGACTTCATCTTGGCGCTCAGCTTGAGGAACGCGACGATCGAGCCGGTGAAGGTGACCGCGCCGATGAAGACCCCGAGGTAGACCTCGACGGCATGGATCTGCTCCATCGCCCCGGTCTTCTCCTCACCGGGCTCGAAGAAGGAGTTGAAGCCGACCAGCACCGCGGCGAGGCCGACGAAGCTGTGCAGCATCGCCACCAGCTCGGGCATGCCGGTCATCTCGACCGTGCGGGCGCGCCAGGCGCCGATCAGGCCGCCGACGACCATGGGTACGGCGATCAGCAGGGCCGTGAGGCCGACGGAGTCGGTGTAGCCCGGCAGCTCGGTCTGCCGCAGCGCCAGCACGATGGTCGCGGCCAGCGCGATGACCATGCCGACCATGCCGAAGACGTTGCCGCGCTTGGCGGTCTCGTGCTTGCTCAGGCCGGCGAGGGCGAAGATGAACAGCACGCCGGCGATGACGTAGGCGCCCTGGACCAGGCCGTCCAGGCGCTCGGACTGCAGGATGTCGGTCATCGGGTCAGTCCTTCCGGAACATCTCGAGCATGCGCAGCGTCACCAGGAAGCCACCGAAGATGTTGATCGAGGCGACCAGCACGGCGACGACGGCGAGCGAGGCGACCAACGGGTTGTCGCTGCCGACCTGCAGGATCCCGCCGACCAGGATGATCCCGGAGATCGCGTTGGTCTCGCTCATCAGCGGCGTGTGCAGGGCGTGCGCGACGTTGGAGATCACGTAGTAGCCCACGAACACCGCGAGGGCGAAGACGGTGAAGTGGGAGAGGAACTCCGGCGGGCTGACGGCCGCGATGAGTGCGAAGACCACCGCGCCCAGCGCGGCGGCGTACACCTTCTTCCGCGGGTCCGGCGGCTTCGGGGGCTCCTCCGGCTCGGGCTCCTTCGCCGGTTCGGGGTCTGGCGCGGCCGAGACCTGCACGGGCGGCGGCGGCCACATGGACTCCCCGTCGCGGGTGACGGTGATGCCGCGCTGGACGACGTCGTCCATGTCCAACGTGAGCTGCCCGTCCTTCTCCGGGGTGAGCAGCTTCATCAGGTTGACGATGTTGGTGCCATAGAGCTGGGAGGTCTGCGCGGCCAGCCGCGAGGCGAGGTCGGTGAAGCCGATGATGGTCACGCCGTTGTCGGTCACGACCAGCTCGTCGGCGACGGTGCCCTCGACGTTGCCGCCGTTGGCGGCGGCCATGTCGACGATCACCGAGCCAGGCCGCATCTTCGCCACGGTGGCGGCGTCGATCAGCTTCGGCGCGGGTCGTCCCGGGATGAGAGCGGTGGTGATGACGATGTCCGCGGCCTCGGCCTCCTCGGCGTACATCTGCGCCGTCGCGGCCTCCTGCTCGGCCGTCATCTCCTTGGCGTAGCCGTCGGCGGACTTCTCCACCTCCATGTCCACGACCACGAACTCCGCGCCCATCGACTCGACCTGCTCGGCCACCTCGGTGCGTACGTCGAACGCGCGGACCACCGCGCCCATGGACCCCGCCGTGCCGATCGCGGCGAGCCCGGCGACGCCGGCGCCGACGACGAAGACCCGCGCCGGCGGGACCTTGCCCGCGGCGGTGACCTGGCCGGTGAACTGCCGACCGAAGACGTGCGCGGCCTCGATCACCGCGCGGTAGCCCGCGACGTTGGCCATCGAGGAGAGCACGTCCATCGACTGGGCGCGGGAGATGCGGGGGACGGCGTCCATCGCGAGCGCGGTGACGCCGGCGGCCTCGAGCTTCTCGATCAGCTCGGGAGAGCGCGCGGGAGCCATCAGGGAGACGACCGTGGCGCCGCGGTGCAGCCGGCCGATCTCCTCGTCGGTGGGCGCCTGGACCTTCACGACGATGTCGCTGTCCCAGACCTCGCCGCCGTCGCCCACGCGGACGTCGGCGGCGGCGAAGGCGTCGTCGAGCTGGTCGGCCTGCTCGCCGGCACCCGCCTCGACGACCACGTCGTAGCCGAGCTTCTGCAGCTGCTCGGCGGTCTTGACGGTGGCGGCGACGAGGGTCTCACCGGACTTGGACTCGCGGGGGATGCCGATGCGCACGGCGGCTCCTGAGGCTCGGGGTCACGGCAGTGTCTGCGGCCGCGGACTCCGTTGTCCGGGGCAGGATGCAGGGTCAACGTACAAGAGACCGAGCCGGTTGTGGGGGTGTCCCACGTGGGGTGGGTCACCCCGCGGTGCTACTCCGCGAGCCCGTAGAGCCGGTCCCCGGCGTCGCCCAGGCCGGGCACGATGTAGCCCTTCTCGTTCAGCCGCTCGTCCATGGCGCCGGTGACGACCGTGACCGGGACGTCGACGCCCTCCAGGCCCGCCTCGAGGTTGTCCCGCCCCTCCGGCGCGGCGAGCAGGCAGATCGCGGTGATGTCGTCCGCGCCGCGATCGACGAGGAACCGGATGGCCGCCGCAAGCGTGCCGCCGGTGGCGAGCATCGGGTCGACGACGTAGCACTGCCGGCCGGACAGGTCCTGCGGAAGGCGCTCGGCGTACGTCGTCGCCTCCAGCGTCTCCTCGTTGCGCACCATCCCGAGGAAGCCCACCTCGGCCGTCGGCAGCAGCCGCATCATCCCGTCGAGCATGCCGAGACCGGCGCGGAGGATGGGCACCACGAGGGGGCGCGGTGTGGACAGCCGGGTGCCGGTCATCGGCGCGACCGGCGTGCGGACGTCGTACTCCTCGACCCGAACGTCGCGCGTGGCCTCGTAGGCCAGCAGCGTCACCAGCTCGTCGGTGAGCCGGCGGAACTCCGGCGAGGAGGTGCGCTCGTCGCGCAGCGCCGTGAGCTTGTGGGCGACGAGCGGGTGGTCCACGACGAGGGTGCGCATGGGGAGAACCTTAGGGGGTCGCGTCGTCGGGCGAGATTGGCCTGGAGCCCGATGGTTATACCGGGTTATACTAGTGCGGTGAAGACTGCCATCTCCGTCCCCGATCGCACCTTCGAGCGCGCCGAGCGCGCGGCCCAGCGCCACGGCCTCAACCGGTCGCAGCTCTACGCCACCGCGGTCGAGCGCTATCTCGACGAGCTGGAGGCGGGTGACCTGACAGCGGCCATCGACGCCGTGGTCGAAGTGGCGAACGCCGACCACGCGACCGGCGACGCGGCGAGCGCCGGGCGCCGGGTGGTGGCGGACGGCGACGAGGAGTGGTGAGGCGCGGGGACATCCATTGGGTCGACCTCGGGCGGCCCGACGGGGGTAGCGCGCCGGCGAAGCGCCGACCTGTGGTCATCATCCAGTCCGACGACTTCAACCGGAGTCGGCTGGCCACGACGATCGCGGTGGTGGTGACGTCCAACACCGCTCTGGCCGCCATGCCCGGCAATGTGTTCCTCCCGACGGCAGCAACCGGCCTGTCGAGGGACTCGGTGGCCAACGTGACGGCGCTGGTGACGCTGGACCGGCGGGACCTGGACCCACACCCGGCGGGGCAGGTGCCCGGGCACCTGCTCGATGAGATCGCGGAGGGCATCCGGCGCGTGCTCGCCCTGTCCTAGCCTCCCGCGCCCCAGCAGCGGCAAACCACTGGTGGCGGTGGGGTGCGTCTGTCACGCTGGAGCCGTGAGCAGCGACGAGCTGGGGGGACCGGCCGGCATCGAGGTCGACTACGCCCTCGCGGCCTACCCGGTCGAGGACGAGGAGTGGGAGCTGGCGGACATCTCGCCGGACCATGTCACCGACCTGGACACCTTCCTCGCCGCGCTGCGTCAGTGTGCCGACGACGTGCTCGGGGTCGTGGCGATCGACGAGGCGTTCTTCGTGCTCGCCCGCGTCGAGGGCAAGGACGCGCGGCTGCTGCTCTCCGACGTCACCGCCGCCGACGAGTGGCCGCTGGCCAAGGACGTCGTGGAGCGCCTCGGCCTGCCCCTGCCCGAGGACGACGACGACCCCGTGCCGGCCGGCGACCTCGAGCTGGTCGACGACCTCGGCGTCGACGCCGTCGAGCTCGCCCAGCTGCTCGACGACGAGGACCTGGTCCCCGACGACGTGCTCTCCGAGGTGGCCGCCGGCCTGGGCTTCGGCGAGCTCTTCGACGAGGCCGTGGGGCTCGAGACCGCGTGAGGCCGGAGCTCCGCTGGGGCCCGGCGATGGACGAGGCGCTCGTCGAGGCACGGGCCGCGCTGGCCACCGGCGACGTGCCGATCGGCGCCGTCGTGCTCGACCCCGCCGGCGAGGTCCTGGGCCGGGGGCGCAACCTGCGCGAGGCCCACGCCGACCCGACGGGGCATGCCGAAGTGGTGGCACTCCGGGACGCTGCCGGGCGTCGGGGCGAGTGGCGGCTGGACGGGCACACCCTGGTCGTGACGCTGGAGCCGTGCACCATGTGCGCCGGGGCCGCCGTACTCGCCCGGGTGGAGCGGGTGGTCTTCGGCCCCTTCGACGAGAAGGCCGGAGCGGTCGGATCCCTGTGGGACGTGGTGCGCGACCGCCGGCTCAACCACCGGCCCGAGGTGGTCGCCGGGGTGCGCTCGGAGGAGGCGTCGGGGCTGCTGCGAGACTTCTTCGCGCGCCGGCGTGAGGAGGAAGCGTGAACGAGGTCGTGCTGTTCGACAACGACGGGGTCCTGGTGGACTCCCTCGACGTCACCGACCGTGCCTGGACGCAGTGGTCGGAGGAGTACGGCCTGGACCCGGCCGAGGTGCTCGGCGGCATCCACGGGCGCCCCGCGTGGATGAGCATGGAGGTGCTGCTGCCGCCCGAGCAGCGGGCCGAGGGGCTGGAGCGGATCGTCGAGATCGAGCTCGCCGGCAGTCACGACCTCCGGCCGATCCCCGGGGCGGTCGAGCTGCTCGACTCGATCCCAGCCGACCGCGCGGCGATCTTCACCTCCGCGACGCACGCGCTGGGGCTGGCCCGGCTCACGTCCGCGGGCATCCCGATCCCGAAGGTGCTGCTCACCGCCGAGGACGTGACCCTCGGCAAGCCCGAGCCGGAGGGGTGGATCACCGCCGCCCGGCTGCTCGGCGCGAAGCCCGCCGACGCGGTCGTGCTCGAGGACAGCCGCAACGGCATCCTCGCGGCCCGCGCCGCCGGGGTCGGCCGGGTGATCGGGGTCGGCGAGGCCACGCGGGACTACGACGTCGACGCCGTGGTCCCCGACCTTACCGCCTGCCGCTGGGACGGCGAGCGCCTCGTCGTCGACTGAGTCGACCGAGGTGCGCGAGCCGGAGCGGGCCGGCGTGGCTCAGTCGGTCAGGGGGACGTCCAGGCGCGCGGCCAGCTCGTCGCGGGTGATCCCGCGGAGGTCGCGCACCCGCACCACACCGTCGGCGATCTCGAAGACGCCGTGGTCGGTGTAGGCCCGCGAGACGCAGCCCAGCCCGGTGAGCGGGTAGGTGCACTGCGGGACCAGCTTCGGCGAGCCGTCCTTGGCGAACAGGCTCATCATCACGAAGACGGACTTCGCCCCCGTCGCCAGGTCCATCGCGCCGCCGACGGCCGGGATCGCGTCGGGCGCGCCGGTGTGCCAGTTGGCCAGGTCGCCGTTCGCGGCCACCTGGAAGGCGCCGAGCACGCAGACGTCCAGGTGGCCGCCGCGCATCATCCCGAAGGAGTCGGCGTGGTGGAAGTAGGAGCAGCCGGGGGTCTCCACGACCGGGACCTTCCCCGCGTTGATCAGGTCGGGGTCGACCTCGTCGGGGTGGGCGGCGCGGCCCATCCCGAGCATCCCGTTCTCGGTGTGCAGGGTGACGTCCTGCTCCGGTCGCAGGTGGTCGGCGACCAGCGTGGGCTGGCCGATGCCGAGGTTGACGTAGGCCCCGGCGGGGATGTCCGCGGCCACCAGGGCGGCCATCTCGTCACGGGTCAGTCGCTCGCTCATGCTTCGGGCTCCTGGTTCTCCACCGGCGGTGGGTCGGCCACCACGACCCGGTCCACGAAGATCCCGGGCGTCACCACCGACTCGGGGTCGATGTCGCCGCGCGGCACCACCCGGGTCACCTCGGCCACGGTGGTCGCGGCGGCCGAGGCCATGATCGGCCCGAAGTTCCGGCCGGTCTTGCGGTAGGTCAGGTTGCCCGCCTCGTCCGCGGTGTGCGCACGGATCAGTGCGACATCGCCGTGGATGGGGTACTCCAGGACCTGTAGCCGGCCGTCGATCTCCCGGGTCTCCTTGCCCTCCGCGAGCAGCGTGCCCGCGCCGGTGGGGGTGAAGAAGGCCCCGATGCCGGCCCCGGCCGCGCGGATCCGCTCGGCGAGGTTGCCCTGGGGCACCACCTCGAGCTCGATCCGGCCCTCGCGGTAGAGCCCGTCGAAGACCCACGAGTCGGTCTGCCGCGGGAAGGAGCAGATGATCCTCCGCACCGCCCCGGTGGCCAGCAGGGCGGCCAGGCCGGTGTCCCCGTTCCCGGCGTTGTTGTTGACCACGGTCAGGTCCTTCGCGCCGGTACGGCGCAGCGCGTCGATCAGGGCGAAGGGCAGCCCGGCGCGCCCGAAGCCGCCGATCAGCACGGTCGAGCCGTCCTCGACCCCCCGCACCGCCTCGTCCGGCGAGGCCGCCACCTCGATCACGGTGCCCCCGTCGCCGGGTTCTCCAGCACGACCGCCAGGCCCTGGCCCACGCCGATGCAGATCGCGGCGACGCCCCAGCGCTCGCCGCGCTCGCGCAGGTCCTTGGCGAGGGTGCCGAGCACCCGGCCTCCGGAGGCGCCCAGCGGGTGCCCGATCGCGATCGCCCCGCCCCGGGAGTTGACCAACTCGGGGTCGCGCAGGCCGCGGTCCAGCCACGCGTCGACGCAGGCCAGCGACTGCACAGCGAAGGCCTCGTTGAGCTCCACCGCGCCGACGTCGGCCCAGCCGACGCCGGCGGCGTCCAGCGCCTTCTGCGCCGCCTCCACGGGGGCGTAGCCGAACATCTGCGGCTCCAGCGCGTGCGCTCCGCGACCGGCGATCCGGGCGACCGGCTCGGTGCCCAGCGGGGCCTCGCCGGAGGCGATCACGAGCGCGGAAGCCCCGTCGTTGAGGGGAGATGCGTTGCCCGCGGTGATGGAGCCGTCTTTGCGGAAGACCGGCTTGAGGCCGGCCAGCTTCTCCGTCGACGAGTCCGGGCGGATGCCCTCGTCGCGGGTCAGGTCGCTCCCCGGGACCGGCACCACCAGGTCGTCGTAGAAGCCCTCGTCCCACGCCTGGGCGGCCAGCCGGTGCGAGCGGACCGCGAACTCGTCCTGCCGCTCCCGGGAGATCCCGAACCTCTCGGCCAGCTGCTCGTTGGCCTCCCCGAGCGAGACCGTCCACTCCTCGGGCATCCGCGGGTTGACCAGCCGCCACCCGAGCGCGGTCGAGACCAGCTCGGTGTTGCCCGCGGGGAAGGCGCGCGACGGCTTCGGCACCACCCACGGCGAGCGGGTCATCGACTCGACCCCGCCGGCCAGCACGACCTCGTGGTCGCCGGTCTCCACGGCCCGCGAGGCCGCGATGGCGGCCTCCAGCGAGGATCCGCAGAGGCGGTTCACGGTCACGCCGGGCACCGAGACGGGGAAGCCGGCCAGCAGCGCGGACATCCGCGCGACGTTGCGGTTGTCCTCGCCCGCCCCGTTGGCGTTGCCGAAGATCACGTCGCCGACGAGGTCAGGCTCGAGGCCGGGGACCCGCTCGACGACGGCGCCGAGAGCCACGGCCCCCAGGTCGTCGGGGCGGACGTCGGCGAGGGCGCCGCCGTACCGCCCGAACGGGGTGCGCACGGAGGCGTAGAGGTAGGCGTCGGTCATGGACTCGACAGTAGTGCGGCCCAATCTTCGGGTCCAACGCACAGTTGTGCAGAATCGATCGTCAACAGTGAATAATGGCGGGATGGAGGTCCGCCAGGCCCGCTACTTCGCCGCCGTCGCCGACGAGGGCCACTTCGGTCGCGCGGCCGCCCGGCTGCACGTTGCCCAGTCGGTGGTCTCGCAGCAGGTCGCCAAGCTGGAGCGGCAGTGCGGCTTCGCCCTCTTCGACCGCACCACCCGCCGGGTCGAGCTGACCGACGGCGGCCGGGCGCTGCTCGTGCACGCCCGCCGGCTCCTGGCCGCGGCCGAGAGCGCCGACGCGGACGCCGCCCTCGTGGCCGCCGGGCGGCTGGGGCGGGTCTCGGTCGGGTTCGTCGGGACGGCGACGTACGACGTCCTCCCGCGGGTCGCGCAGCGGGTGCGGGCCGAGCGCCCGCGGATCGACCTGGACCTGCGCGGGGAGCTGCTGGCGCCGGAGCTCTTCGAGGGGGTCGAGGAGGGACGCTTCGACCTCGCCGTGCTGCGGGGGGAGGCGCCCGAGGGGGCACGGGTCGCGGTCAGCCGGCTGCGGCGCGAGCGGCTGGTGGTCGCCGTACCCGAGGACCACCCGCTCGCCGACGCGGACGCGATCGAGCCCGCCGCGCTGGCCGACGAGCCGTTCGTGACCTACCCCGCGCACGAGCGGTCGGCGATGCACGACGTCGTCCTCAGCGTCTGCCGCGACGCCGGCTTCCGCCCGCCGTCGGTGCTGGAGGTCCAGGAGACCGCGACCATCGTGGTCTTCGTGGCCGCCGGCGCCGGGGTGGCGCTGGTGCCCGAGCCCGTGCGCAGCCTCAGCGTGGCGGGCGTGCGCTACGTCCCGCTCGCCGAGGAGCGGTACGTCGACCTCCGGCTCGCCACCCCGGCCGGACCGCTGGCCCCCGCGGTGGCCGCCGTCGCGGAGGCGGTCGTCGCCATCGCGTCCGAGGGTGCGCGCGGCGCCGCTGGCTAGACTCGCGGGATGACGCAGGTCACAGCCCAGCCTGCACCGGTGTCCTTCACGACCGAGGGGATGCCTGACGAGCAGCGCATCGAGCGGTGGGAGGGGCACAACGAGGACGCCCTGATCGGCCTGCGCTGCCGCACGCTGTCCGGCGAGCAGCTCGAGGCGACGGAGACCAACCTCCAGCTCGACCGCCTGCACCTGGCCCGCGTCAGCGGCACCTCGCACGTCGTGGAGCGCGACGCCGACTGCGTGCGGCGCCGGCCCACTGAGGCGATCGCCGTCTACTTCGGGCTGTCGGGGCAGGCGTTCTACTACGACGAGGACGGCGCGCGCACGGCCCAGCCGGGTCAGGCGCTGATCTGCGACGCCGACCGGCCGTTCCTGCGCGGCTTCTCCCAGGGACTGGAGGAGCTGGTGCTCAAGGTGCCCCGGGAGGTCTTCACCGAGGCCACGGGGGTGGGGGACCTGGAGGCGCCGGTGACGGTGGACTTCGGGTCCGGCCGCGACTCCTTCGCCCACGCCCTCGCCCGGCACGTCGGAGGCGCCGTACGCGACACCGACCCGGCCCCGGCGGACGAGGCCTTCCTCCTGGAGCTGCTGACCGCGGTGGTCGCCGGCCGGGGCGAGGCGACCCCGTCGGCGCACCTGGTCGCCGCACGCACCTACATCGACCGGCACCTGCGCGACCCCGGCCTGTCCGCGGCGCGCGTGGCCGACGCCGTCGGGGTCAGCCCCCGGCACCTCTCGCGGGTCTTCGCCGACGCCGGCGAGAGCGTCCCGCGCCACATCCTGGGCCGTCGGCTGGACCTCGCCCGCCGGCAGCTCGAGCGGCCGGAGACCGCGGACCTGGACATCGCCGAGATCGCCCGGCTCAGCGGCTTCGTCTCGGCGTCGCACTTCTCCCGCGCGTTCGTCGAGCGGTACGGCGAGCGCCCGGGCGACGTACGCCGCGGTCTCGCCCGGCTGTCCTGAACCGGCCGCTCTTGCCGGGATCGGACGAGAACCCGCCGATCCCTCGATCCGCGGCGTGTGACGGCGAACACTCGGCGCAGAGGCCGGCGAGGGTCCGGTCGGGGAAGGTGAGCCATGCCCGCGTTCGATGACGGCCAGACCGAGACCGAGCTGCCCGACTCCCGAGTCGTCGAGACCGACGTCCTGGTGGTGGGCTCGGGGCCGGCGGGCGCCTCCGCCGCGCTCTACCTGTCCACCCTCGGCATCCCGAACATCATGATCACCAAGTACCGCTGGACCGCGAACACCCCGCGGGCGCACATCACCAACCAGCGGGCGATGGAGATCTTCCGCGACATGGGCATCGAGGAGCAGGTCCTCGCCGACGCCACCCCGCACGCGCTGGTCGGGGACACGGTGTTCTGCACGGCGATCGCGGGGGAGGAGATCGGCCGGATCCGGACGTGGGGGACCCATCCCGCCCGGGAGGCGGACTACCAACTCGCCTCCCCGTCGTTGGTCGTCGACATCCCGCAGACCTACCTGGAGCCGATCCTGGTGCGCAACGCCACCGAGCGCGGCACGCACGCCCGGTTCTCCACCGAGTACCTCTCCCACGAGCAGGACGAGGACGGGGTATCCGTCCGCGTGCTCGACCGGCTCACGGGGGAGGAGTACACGATCCGGGCGCGCTACCTGATCGGCGCCGACGGGGCGCGGAGCAAGGTGGCGGCCGACCTCGGGCTGCCCTACGAGGGCGCGATGGACATCGCCGGCTCGATGAACATCACCTTCAAGGCCGACATCGCGGCCTACTGCGAGCACCGGCCCTCGGTGCTCTACTGGGTGATCCAGCCGGGCTCCAACGTCGGCGGCATCGGCGCCGGGCTGGTCCGGATGGTCCGGCCGTGGGACGAGTGGCTGATCGTGTGGGGCTACGACATCGCCGGCCCGCCGCCGGACGTCGACGACGAGGCCGCGGTGGAGATCGTGCGCAACCTGCTCGGCATGCCCGACCTCGACGTCGAGATCACCGGCTACTCCCTGTGGGGCAACAACGAGATGTATGCGACGCGCCTGCAGCAGGGCCGCGTCTTCTGCGCCGGCGACGCCGTGCACCGGCACCCGCCGTCGAACGGGCTGGGCTCGAACACCTCGGTGCAGGACTCCTACAACCTCGCGTGGAAGCTGGCCGCCGTGCTGAGGGGGTACGCCGACCCGTCCCTGCTGGACACCTACACCGACGAGCGGGCGCCGGTCGCCGAGCGGATCGTGAAGCGGGCGAACAAGTCCAGCCGGGAGTTCGCGGACCTCTTCTCCGCGCTCGGCGTCACCGACGCCGAGACCGAGGAGGAGATGCTCCGCCAGCTCGAGGAGCGCAAGGCCAACACCCCGGCCGGCGCGGCCAAGCGCGAGGCGCTGGTGAAGGCGATGGAGCTGAAGAACTACGAGTTCAACGCCCACGGCGTGGACCTCGGGCAGTTCTACGAGTCCTCCGCGATCGTGTCCGACGGCAGCGAGCTGCCCGCACCGACGCGGGACCCCGATCTCTACCACCAGGTCTCGACCGTGCCGGGCAGCCACCTGCCGCACGCCTGGGTCGGCGACTCGCTGCACCGCCGGGCCGCGATGGACCTGGCTCCCTACGACCGCTTCACCCTCATCACCGGCATCGCCGGCGAGGCGTGGGCCGAGGCCGGGGCGGCGGTCGCCGAGGAGCTGGGGGTGCCGCTGGAGACGGTGGTCATCGGTCCGGGCCGGGCGGTCAACGACCTCTACTACGACTGGGCCAAGCAGCGCGAGGTCGGCGAGGAGGGCGTGCTCCTGGTCCGTCCTGACAAGCACATCGGGTGGCGGTCGATGAGCCTGCCGGAGGACCCCGCGGGCGCCCTGCGGGACGCGCTGACCTCGCTCCTCGGCCGCGCCGGGGAGGGGTGAGGCATGGAGTTCGTGCACCAGACGCTGCCCCAGCGGGTGCGGTTCGCCCCCGGGCAGGCGGCCGCGGGCGTGGCCGCCGAGGTCGCGGAGCTCGACGGCCGCCGGGTGATGCTGATCGCCAGTGACCGCGAGGCGGAGGACGCCGCACGGATCGCGGCGGACGTGCCGGTGGTCGTCTCCCACCACGAGGTGGCGATGCACGTGCCGGTGCCCGTCGCCGAGCGGGCCCGCGAGGTCGCCCGGCAGCACCGGGCGGACGTCGTCCTCACCATCGGCGGCGGCTCGGCGACCGGGCTCGGCAAGGCTGTCGCGCTGACCTCCGGGCTCCCGGTGGTCGCGGTGCCGACGACGTACGCCGGCTCCGAGGCGACCGACGTCTGGGGGATGACCGAGGACGGAACGAAGACCACCGGGGTCGACGCGCGGGTGCTGCCGCGGTCGGTGGTCTACGACGCCGGGCTGACGCTCTCCCTCCCGGTCGACCTGACGGTCGCCTCCACGCTCAACGCGCTCGCGCACTCCGTGGATGCCCTCTGGGCGCCGCGGGCGGACCCGATCAACGCGGCGCTGGCCCTCGAGGGCGCGCGCGGCCTGGTGTCCGCGCTGCCCGCAGTCGCCGACGAGCCGGAGGCGATGCCCGGGCGCGAGGGGCTGCTGTACGGCGCCTACCTCGCCGCGGTGGCGTTCACCTCGGCCGGCTCCGGCCTGCACCACAAGATCTGCCACGTGCTCGGCGGCCGGTTCGACCTGCCGCACGCGCCGACCCATGCCGTCGTACTCCCGCACGTGCTCGCCCTCAACGCGCCGTTCGCGCCCGACGCGGAGCGGCGCCTGGCCGACGTGTTCGACGCCGACACGGCGGTGGCGGGGCTGGAGGCGCTCCGCCGCCGGGTGCGCGCGCCAGGGGCTCTGCGCGACCTGGGCCTGCGCGAGTCAGACATCCCGGACGCGGCCGAGGCGATCCTCCCGGTCGTCCCCGCGTCCAACCCGGCCCCCGTGGGCCGGGACGAGCTGGAGCGCCTGCTCCACGATGCATGGGAAGGGACGGATCCACGATGAACCACCAGTCCGACGACCAGCAGGTCGCCGTCGAGGAGGACCTGGTCGAGCGGGTGCGCGGCTCGCTCGCCGGCACCGCGGACGCGCGGGTCCACGAGGTGATGGACTCGCTCGTGCGGCACCTCCACGCCTTCCTCCGCGAGGTCCGGCTCACCGAGGAGGAGTGGAAGGCTGGGATCGACTTCCTCACCGCCTGCGGCGACATCACCGACGAGAAGCGCCAGGAGTTCATCCTGCTCTCCGACGTCCTCGGCGCCTCGATGCAGACGATCGCGATCAACAACGAGGCCTACGCCGACGCGACCGAGGCGACGGTCTTCGGCCCGTTCTTCGTCGAGGACTCCCCGGGCATCGAGCTCGGCGGGGACATGGCCGGCGGCGCGCCGGGGCAGCCGTGCTGGGTCGAGGGGACGGTCCGGACCGTCGACGGCGACCCGGTCCCCGGCGCCCGGGTCGAGGTGTGGGAGGCCGACGAGGACGGCTTCTACGACGTGCAGTACGCCGACGAGCGGGTGGCCGGCCGTGCCCACCTCTTCACCGACGAGGACGGGGGGTTCCGCTTCTGGGCGGTCACCCCGACGCCGTACCCGATCCCCGACGACGGGCCGGTCGGCCGGCTGCTCGACGCGACCGGTCGGTCGCCGATGCGGGCCGCGCACCTGCACTTCATGGTCACCGCCGACGACCTGCGCACCCTGGTGACGCACATCTTCGTGCGTGGCGACGACCACCTCGACTCCGACTCGGTGTTCGGGGTGAAGGAGTCGCTGGTCACGGACTTCGAGCCCCAGCCCGCCGGGACGCCGACCCCGGACGGCCGGGACCTCGCGGACCGGGACTGGGCGCGTGCCCGCTTCGACATCGTGCTCGCGCCCGCGGGAACGTGACCGGCGTCAGGCGTCGTCGTCGGCGAGCGCCTGCTGGGCGATCTTGAAGGCGGTGTTGGCGTCGGGGACGCCGCAGTAGATCGCCGACTGCAGGATCACCTCGCCGATCTCGGCGACGCTCAGCCCGTTGCGGCGGGCCGCGCGCACGTGCATCGCGAGCTCGTCGTGGTGGCCGCGCGCGATCAGCGCGGTGAGCGTGATCATCGAGCGGGAGCGCCGGTCCAGGCCGGGCCGGGTCCAGATCTCGCCCCAGGCGTAGGTCGTGATGAGGTCCTGGAACTCCGCGGTCAGGTCGGTCGCCGCGGCCGAGGCGCGGTCGACGTGCTCGTCGCCGAGCACCTCCCGGCGTACCTTCATCCCCGCCGCGCGGACCTGTCGCCCGGTCCGCGTCGCTGGCTCGGCGGTCTCGGCGTGCTCGCGGATCAGCGCGGCGATCTGGTCGGGCTGCTCGGCGGGTGGCAGGTGCGCCGCGGCGTCGAGGACGGCAAGCTCGCCGTGCTGCACGCCGTCGGCGATGTGCCGCAGCGAGGCGGGCGGCGTCGGGACGTCCTCCGCACCGGCCACGGCGAGGACGGGGACGGCGATCTCGGCGAGCCGGTCGCGCACGTCGAAGGCGGCCAGCGCCTCGCAGGCGGCGGAGTACGACGGCCCGTCGGCCGCCGTGAGCGCCGCCAGCAGGTCCTCGGCGATCGCGGGCGCTCGCTCGGTGAACCCGGCGGCGAACCAGCGGGCGGGCGTGGCCTCGACCAGCGCCCCCGTGCCCTCGCGGCGGACGAGCTCGGCGCGCTCGGCCCAGCTCTCGGAGGTGCCGATCTTCGCGCCGGTCGAGATGAGGGTGGCCGTGCGCACCCGGTCGGGGTGGTCGAGCAGCAGCTGCAGCCCGGTGGCCCCGCCGAGGGAGTCGCCGGCGTAGTGGAAGGCCTGCCCGGGGGCGAGCTCGTCCACCGCGGCGACCACCGCAGCGGCGAGACCGGCGACGTCGAAGTCCTGCGCGGGCTCGCTGTCCCCGTGGCCGGGCAGGTCCCATCCGACGACCCGGAAGTCGTCGCTGAGGTCGCCCGCGACGCCGGTCCACAGCGAGCGCGCGGACGTGCCCAGCGAGGGGCCCAGCACCATCAGCGGGGCCTCGGGGTCGCCGCCCAGCTCGGTCAGCGTCAGTCTCATCGGTCCTCCTTGGCCCGCGCGAGCGCGGCGTCGATGATCGCGTCGGCCTCGCCGAGGTAGGCCCGCGGGTCGGTCGTCTCCACGCCGAGAGAACGGGCCTCGGCGAGCAGGTCCTCGGCGGCCGCGTCGGCGTTCGCGGCCATCCGGCCCCGGTCCGCCCGCAGGCCCTCCAGCAGGTCGGCGGTCTGGGCGCCGGCGATGACCGAGGAGCGCACCAGCTCCTGCAGGGCCGGCCACTCGGCGTGCCAGCCGCCGTCGGCGCGCTGGTCCACCTGGGCGGCCGCCGCGGCATGCAGGGTGGCGCCGAGGGGCGGGGCCGCGATGGCCGCGCTCCGCACGAGCACCGACAGCACCGGGTTCTGCTTGTGCCGCATCGTCGACGAGCCGCCGCCGGCGCCCTCGCGGAGCTCGCCGACCTCGGGCCTGCTGCCCAGCAGTACGTCGTTCGAGATCCGGCCCCACGCGTCGTGGCAGCCGACGAGCGCGTCGCCGAGCCGGGTGACCGGGGCCCGGGTGGTGTGCCAGGGCGGCGCCTCGGCGAGCCCGAGCTCCCGCGCCAGGCGGGCGCGCAGCGTCGCCGGGTCGCCCTGGGTGCTGACCCCGGCCAGCGTGCCGGCGGCGCCGCCGAGCTGCAGGGGCAGCCGGTCGACGGCGCTGCGCAGGTCGTCCGCGGCATCGAGGAGACCGGTCAGCCAGGAGGCCGCGACCAGGCCGAACGTCGTGGGCACCGCGTGCTGGGTGAGAGTGCGTCCCGGACGCACGCTGGCCCGGTGCTCCTCGGCCAGGCTCGCGCAGCGGCCGGCCTGCCGGGCCAGGTCGGCCAGCACCCGCCGGGCGCCGTCGCGGGCGCACAGGACCAGCGCGGTGTCCATGACGTCCTGCGAGGTGAGCCCCCGGTGCAGTGCCGCGGCGGCGTCGGCGGCCCCGGCCTCCTCGAGCCGGGTTCGCAGCAGGCGTACCAGCGGGATGACCGGGTTGCCGCCCGCCGCCGACTGCTCGCCCAGCCGCTCGGCGTCGCCGTCGCGCAGCAGGGCGCCCAGCCGGGCGTCGTACCCCCTCACGGTGAGCCAGGCCTGTTCCACCTCGACGAGGCGGCGCAGCAGCGCCTCGTCGGTCATCACCTCCGCGGCGGCTGCCGCACCGGACCGGAACAGGCTCACGGCACCATCATGACCGGTGTCGCGGATAGGTGAGGAACACCGTCTCGTCCGGGCCCTGCAGGCGCAGGTCCCACACCAGGTCGCCGTCCTCCTCGCGGGCGAGCAGCGTGCGTCGCCGGTCCTCGGGCAGCCCGGAGAGCAGCGGGTCGGCGGCCTGGGCGTCGCCGTACCCCGGGAGGTAGATGCGGGTGAAGAGTCGGTTGAGCAGCCCGCGGGCGAAGACGGTGAGCGCGAAGAACGGCGCGCCGCCGTCCACCGGGCCCGGACGCAGTGTCACGAAGTCGTAGCCGCCGTCGGTGCGGGTGGACGCGCGGCCCCAGCCGGTGAAGGTGGCGCCGTCGCGGCGCAGGCTCCCCTCGCGCTGGACCGGCCGGCCCTCGGGGTCGGCCTGCCACAGCTCGAGCAGCGCGTCGGGCACCGGGGCGCCGTCGCCGTCGAGCACGCGGCCGCGCAGCCGCACGGTGTCGGGGTGACCGGCGGGGGCGAGGACGTGGTCGCCGGGGAAGGGCAGGGCGTAGCCGAAGAACGGGCCGATCGTCTGACCCGGCGTCGGGGCCAGGTCGCGGGGCTCAGTCATCCTCGGCCTCCAGGGGGGTGCGGTGGGCGCCGGTGAGCACGATGTCCCAGCGATAGCCGGTGCTCCACTCGTGGCTGGTCACGTCGTGGTCGTACGTCGCCACCAGCCGCTCGCGCGCCCGCGGGTCCACGATGCTCTGCAGGATCGGGTCGAGGTCGAAGAGCGGGTCGCCGGGGAAGTACATCTGGGTGATCATCCGCTGGGTGAAGTCGGTGCCGAAGAGCGAGAAGTGCACGTGGGCGGGACGCCAGGCGTTGTGGTGGTTCTTCCACGGGTAGGGGCCCGGCTTGATCGTGGTGAACGTGTAGCCGCCGTCGGCGTCGGTGAGGCAGCGGCCCACGCCGGTGAAGTTCGGGTCGACCGGCGCGTGGTGCTGGTCGCGCTGGTGGATGTAGCGTCCCGCGGCGTTGGCCTGCCAGATCTCCACGAGCTGCCCGGCCACGGGACGACCGTCGCCGTCGAGGACGCGGCCGGTGATCACCATCCGCTCGCCGATCGGATCGCCGCTGTGCTGGATGGTCAGGTCCGCCTCGACCGGGTCCACATCGCTGTGCCCGAAGCAGGGGGCGAGCAGCTCGACGCCCTCGGGGTCGGCGTGGTGCGGGTCCTTGGTGGGGTGGCGCAGCAGGCTGGAGCGGTACGGCGGGTAGTCCAGCCGCGGCTGGGTCTCCTCGGTGCCGTCCCCGCCCTCCTCGCGGACGCGCTCGTAGGACTCGCGGATGCCGCGGATCTCCGCGTCGACCTCCGCCTGGCTCGCGGCGGCCGCGTCCGGGTCGGTGCTGGGGTTCGCCATGGGCCGACCCTAGGTGTCGGCGCTTCGGCGGTCGTACACTCGTCTTCCGTTCAGTGGAAGGAGCGCGGTGTGGCGGGCAACGTCGGCACCCCGGGAGCCTCGGTCACGTCGCGGGTCCTCGCGGTCCTCTCCGCCTTCGACGAGCAGCACCGCCGGCTCACGCTGACCGAGATCGCGACCCGGGCCGATCTGCCCCTGGCCACGACGCACCGGCTGGTCGGCGAGCTGGCCGCCGCCGGCTTCGTCCGTCGCCGCGGCGACGGGAAGTACGTCGTGGGCCGGCGGCTGTGGCGGCTCGGCCTGCTGGCGCCGGCCCAGTCGGGTCTGCGCGAGGTGGCCTCGCCGTTCCTCAGCGACCTGCACGCCGCGACCCTGGCGACCGTGCACCTGGCGGTGCGCGACGGCGACTGCGCGCTCTACGTCGACCGGATCTCGGGAAGCGCCTCGGTGCCGGTGGTGAGCACGGTGGGCACGCGACTCCCGCTGCACGCGACCGGGGTGGGGAAGGTGCTGCTCGCCTACGCCCCCGAGGAACTGGTGGCCTCGGTGCTGGCGGACCTGACGCGGGTCACGCCGTACACCGTCACCCAGCCGGGCCGGCTGAGCCGCGAGCTGTCGCGGGTGCGGACCGAGGGCTATGCGCAGACGCACGAGGAGATGAGCCTGGGGGCGTGCTCGGTCGCCGTGCCCGTGCACGGGGTGGGCCGGACCGTCGTCGCCTCGCTCGGCCTGGTCGTGCCCAGCCTCAAGCGGGACCGGCCGCGGCTGGTCGCCGCGCTGCAGGTGGCCGCGCAGGGGATCGGCCGCTCGCTGGTCACTTCCGCTGAGTGAAATCGCCGTGTGGTCGCGGGTCTCGCCCGCCGCTTGACTGAGCGGATGCGCACCCAGGTCGCCATCGTCGGCGCCGGCCCCGCCGGCCTGCTGCTCTCCCACCTGCTCGCCGCCGAGGGGATCGAGTCGGTGGTGCTGGAGACGCGGTCGCAAGAGTACGTCCTCGCGCGCATCCGCGCGGGGATCCTCGAGGCCGGCTCGGTGGACGTGCTCGACCGCGCGGGCCTGGGGGAGCGGCTGCACCGCGAGGGCATGGAGCACCGCGGCATCCACCTGCAGTGGCCGGGGGAGCGGCACCACGTCGACTTCGTCGACCTGGTCGGGCGCAGCGTGTGGGTGTACGGCCAGACCGAGGTGACCAAGGACCTGGTGGCGGCACGGGAGGCGGCCGGACAGGAGCTGGTCTACGGGATCGCCGACACCGCCGTGCACGACGGGGAGACCGAGCGGCCGTGGGTGTCGTGGACCGATGCCGACGGGCGGGAGCAACGGCTGGACGCCGACGTGGTGGTCGGCTGCGACGGCTCCTTCGGGCCGAGCCGGCACGCCGTACCCGACAGCGCGCGGGAGACGTGGGAGCGGGTCTATCCCTATGCCTGGCTCGGGGTGCTGGCGGACGTCGCGCCGTCGACCGATGAGCTGATCTATGCCTGGCACCCCGAGGGGTTCGCGCTGCACTCGATGCGCTCGCACGAGGTGTCGCGGTTCTATCTCCAGGTGCCGGCCGGGGAGTCGGTGGACTCCTGGTCCGATGACCGGATCTGGGAGAGCCTCGCCCGCCGGCTCGGGGAGGGCGTGGACTGGACGCTCGCAACCGGCCCGATCACGGAGAGGAGCGTGCTGCCGATGCGGTCCCACGTCGCCTCACCGATGCGGCACGGCCGGCTGTTCCTCGCCGGGGACGCCGCGCACATCGTGCCGCCCACGGGGGCGAAGGGGCTGAACCTGGCGATCCGGGACGTCGCGCTGCTCGCGCCGGCGCTGGTCTCGATGCTCCGGGGGGACCACGCCCAGGCCGATGCCTACTCCGACGCCGCGCTCCGGGCCGTATGGCGGGCCACGCACTTCTCCTGGTGGATGACCACGATGCTGCACACCTCGGGCGACCCCATCGACGCCCAGCTGCAGCAGTCGCAGCTGCGGTGGGTCGCGAGCTCGCCCGCCGGGGCCGCCGGGCTGGCGGAGAACTACTGCGGCATCGCCGCCTCTTGACCGGCCCTCGCTGGTCGAGCCCGTCGAGGCCACCGAGCACTCTCGGCGGTCGGGCCGGACTCATCGGTGGTCGAGCTGGTCGAGACCCCGGGCTCGCGTGAAGAATCGACCATGGGTGGGGGTAGTGCACCCGGTTGCCGTCCGGTCGGGTGCACTTCTGCACACGACCGGGAGGTCTTCACCGCAGGGGCGGCTCTCCGGTGGTCGAGCTCGTCGAGACCACCCAGGCCTGCCGGTGGTCGAGCCGGACTCATCGGTGGTCGAGCTGGTCGAGACCATCCAGCACTCTCGGTGGTCGAGCTGGTCGAGACCAGTCTTCGTCGGCAGGTGGCTGCTCACGTGCGTCGGGTGAAGCGGACTTTGCCGTGTTTGTCGAGGTGGTGCTGGTAGGCGGGGTCGTGGATCATCTGGTGGTGGGAGGGGCAGTAGAGCCGGCCGTCCTTGACGCTGGTGGAGCCGCCCTTCGACCACGGTGTCTCGTGATGGGCCTGGCACTTGTCGGCGGGCATGTCGCAGCCCGCGGCGGAGCAGCCGCCGTCGCGGACGCCCATGGCGATCCGTTGCGCGGGGGTGTGGAACCGGCGCCGGCGGCCCATGTCGAGCACCACGGAGCCTCCGCCGAGGACGATCGGGATGATCCCGGCCTCACAGGCCAGGCGCCGGGCCTGGGCGGCGGTGATCGTGGACCCGGTGTCCAGGGATGCTGCCTTCAACCCGCCCAGCAGGGTCTCCAGCTCCATGGTGACCACCACGGTCGCCGAGATCCCGCCGCTGGTGGGGAGGGTGTCGGCGGGGCGGGACTCGATCAGCTCGCAGAACGCCTCACCCAGTCCCGTGCGCGACAGCGGCCGGTGCCGCTGGGCCTGGACCGGGTCGACCGCACCGTCCGCGGCGTCCGCGTCGGCCGCGGCGGCGTTGGTCTGCTCGGTCACCGGCGTGGTGGGGTGGGTGTGTTTGGACCAGGCGATGGCGTGGACCTGGCGGCGCAGCATCTCTCCTTGGGCGGTCGGGAGGGTGAACCAGCCCCGCATGGTGCCGTCACCGGCGTCCCGGATCCCGAACCCGACCCGCTCCCGTGCGGCGCGTTCTTCGGCCTCGAGTCGTCGTGCTTCTTCGGCGTCCGCGGTCGCGGGGTCGATCACCTCGAACAGCCGCCGCCCCAGAATGCGGAGGTCTTTGGCGTCGTGGTCGGCCGCGAGGTCCAGCATCCGCTGCGTGGCGGCGGGCAGCACCCACGCCTCGGCATCGGCGGGCACCTGCTCCAGGGCGTCGGTGATCGCGCGTGCCTGGTCGGTCAGGATCCGACCCGACTCCAACGCCTCGGCAACCGCGGGGTGAGCCTCGACTTGGGTCGCGAGCCGGCGGAAGGCGTGCGCCTGGGGGCGGACCATCCGCATCCGGTGGGCCCACCAGTTCGTCGTCGACGTCGCCCCAGTCTCCAGACCGGTCTCGACCGATTCGGCGTGCCGCAGCACCCGCAACAACAGCGCATCGGTCTGCGCCCGGGCCCGGGTCAACGCCTCCAACACCTCCCCGGCCTCGCCCGCGGCCATGGACCACACCGGCACCCCGGCCGCCTGCGAGAGTTCGGTCTCGATGCGCGCGACCGCAGCGGCCACCGGGTGGCTCGGATGCAGCGGCTTGGTCGACATACCCGGACTCTTCCAGGCGGCACCGACACTCCCACCCGGCAAACGACCCTCATCCACACCGATCCGGGTCACGATCAGGTAACAGGCGTCAAACCGCGTCACGGGGGTGGTCTCGACAAGCTCGACCACCGATCACAGGTGGTCTCGACAAGCTCGACCACCGACGGCAGCTCGACCACCGAAGGCAGCTCGACCACCGACGGCCGGCCGTGGTCTCGACAAGCTCGACCACCGATCACAGGTGGTCTCGACGGGCTCGACCACCGAGCGGACCGTGGTCTCGACAAGCTCGACCACCGAAGGCAGCTCGACCACGGAAAGCTGACCAGCGACACTGGGTGCGTGACGGACGAGCGGTGGGAGGTGGCATGCGGGTCGCGCTGATGGCCACCTGCCTCGGGGACGCCCTCTTCCCCGACGTACCCCGCGCCACGGTCGTGCTGCTGCGCCGGCTCGGGGTGGACGTCGACTTCCCCGAGGCCCAGACCTGCTGTGCGCAGCCGATGATCAACACCGGGTACGTCGACGAGGCGGTGCCGGTGGTGCGCACGTTCGTCCGCGCCTTCGAGGGGTACGACGCCATCGTCGCGCCGTCGGGCTCGTGCGTCGGCTGCGCCCGGCACCAGCACGGGCTGGTCGCGCGGCGGGGCGCCGACCCCGGCCTGGCCGCGGCGGTGGCCGAGGTGGGCCCGCGGGTCCATGAGCTGAGCGAGTTCCTGGTCGACGTACTCGGCGTCGTGGATACGGGGGCGTACTTCCCGCACGACGTCACCTACCACCCCACCTGCCACTCGCTGCGGATGCTCGGGGTCGGCGACCGGCCGCGGCGGCTGCTGGAGGCGGTGCGCGGGCTGCGGCTGCGTCCGTTGCCCGCGGCCGAGGAGTGCTGCGGCTTCGGCGGCGCCTTCGCGGTGAAGAACGCCGACACGTCGGTGGCGATGGGCGCGGACAAGGTGCGGCACGTACGAGAGACCGGCGCCGAGGTGTTGGTCGCCGGGGATGCCTCCTGCCTCATGCACATCGGCGGTCTCGCCGCCCGGCAGCGCGCCGGGATCCGGACGATGCACCTCGCCGAGGTCCTCGCCCACACCGAGGAGCCGGCATGAGCGGCACGTTCCTGGGCATGCCGCCGTTCCCCGACGCCGCGCGGGCGGCCCTCGCCGACACCCAGCTGCGGCACAACCTCGCGCACGCCACCGGCATCATCCGCGCCAAGCGGGCCGCCGTCGTCGCCGAGGTGCCGGACTGGGAGGAGCTGCGCCTGCGTGGGGCGGCGACCAAGGACGCCGTACTCGCGGACCTGGACGCGCACCTCGCCACCCTGACCGCGCGGCTGGAGGAGCGAGGAGCCGTCGTCCACACCGCCGCCGACGCGGCCGAGGCGTGCGCCATTGTGGCGCGGATCGCCCTCAACCACGGGGCGGACGAGGTCGTCAAGGTCAAATCGATGGCCACCCAGGAGATCGGGCTCAACGAGGCGCTCGCGGCCGACGGGATCGCGGCCTGGGAGACCGACCTGGCCGAGCTGATCGTGCAGCTCGGCGACGACCTGCCCAGCCACATCCTGGTGCCCGCGATCCACCGCAACCGCGCGGAGATCCGGGAGATCTTCCTGCACCAGATGGCTCGCGCCGGCCGACCCGCGCCGGTTGATCTCACCGACGAGCCGGCCGTCCTGGCGGGAGCAGCCCGCCTGCACCTGCGCGAGAAGTTCCTGCGCAGCCGCGTCGCGGTCTCCGGTGCGAACTTCGCCATCGCCGACTCCGGGACGCTCGTGGTGGTGGAGTCGGAGGGCAACGGGCGGATGTGCCTCACCCTGCCCGACGTCCTCGTCTCCGTCGTCGGGATCGAGAAGGTGCTGCCGACCTTCGACGACCTGGGGGACTTCCTGCGGCTGCTGCCGCGTTCCTCGACCGGGGAGCGGATGAACCCCTACACCTCCACCTGGACCGGCGTGACGCCCGGCGACGGGCCGCAGGAGGTGCACGTCGTGCTGCTGGACAACGGGCGGCGGCGCGCGCTGGCGGACCCCGTCGGCCGGCAGGCGCTGCGGTGCATCCGCTGCTCGGCCTGCCTGAACGTGTGCCCGGTCTACGAGCGGACGGGCGGACATGCCTATGGGTCGGTCTATCCCGGGCCGATCGGCGCGATCCTCAACCCGCTGCTCAAGGGCGTCGGCACTGACCCGCAGACCGACTCACTGCCCTATGCCTCCTCCCTGTGCGGCGCGTGCTTCGAGGCGTGCCCGGTGCGGATAGACATCCCGTCGGTGCTGGTCGACCTGCGCGCGCAGGTGGTGGACGCCCACCGCGGGGACCGGCTGCCGAAGCCGGAGGCGCTGGCGATGCGCGCCGCCGCGTGGGCCTTCTCCGACGCCTCCCGCCTTGGCTGGGTCGAGCGCGCCTCCGGGCTCTCGGGGCGGGTGCTCGCCCGGCTCGCGCGCTCCGAGCTGCCCGGCGGCCGCCCCGCCCTCTCCGGCGTCCCGGGTCTCCCCGGCGCCTCGGCGTGGACGAACGCGCGCGACCTCCCCGCCCCGCCCACGGAGCCCTTCCGCTCCTGGTTCTCCCGCGAGTCGGCGCTTGTTCGCCCCGAGTCGGCGCTTGTTGACCGCGAGCCGGCGCCAGTTGACGCCCAGTCGGCGCGTGTTGACGCGGCGCCGGCCGACCGGTCCCGCTTGGAGTTGTTCGCCGAGCGGGTGGAGGACTACCGCGCGAAGGTGACCCGGTGTGGGTACGGCGACCTCGAGGCCGCCGTCGCCGACGCGCTCGGCGGCGCTCGGGCCGTGGTGCCCCCGGATCTGGGCATCGCCGTACCGAATGCGGTGGTGGACGACGGGCTCAGCCACGCCGAGCTCGATGCGTTGGAGGCCGTGGTGACGCGCGCCCGGGTCGGGATCGCCGAGACGGGCACCGTGGTGCTGGACCACGACTCCAAGCAGGGACGGAGGGCGATCAGCCTGCTGCCGGATCTGCACGTGTGCATCGTGGAGGCGACCCAGGTGGTGGCCGACGTGCCCGACGCCGTACTGTTTCTCGACCCCGCGCGACCGCAGACCTGGATCAGCGGTCCCAGTGCCACGAGCGACATCGAGCTCGACCGGGTCGAGGGCGTGCACGGTCCGCGGACCTTGCACGTGCTGTTGGTCGACTAGCGCCGACTCGGGGTGAAGTAGCGCCGACTCGGCGTCAACAAGCGCCGACTCGGGTGATAGGGATGCCGGGGTGAGCGCAGCGCGGAGGAGCCCGTCGGTGTGGTCGGTACCCGGGATCCGGGTGCTGGCCGCGATGACCGTGTTCGGGTTCGCGGGGTACGCCGTCCTGTTGCCGGTGGCGCCGCTGTGGGCGGTACGCGGAGGTGCCGGGGAGGCCGGGGCCGGGCTGGTGAACTTCGTGCTGCTCGCGGCCACCGTGGCGACGCAGACCGCGGTGCCGCGACTGCTGCACAGGTTCGGCTGGAGCGCCGTCCTCGGCAGCGGACTGGCGCTGATGGGCATCGGCGCGGTCGCCCAACCCGTCAGCGACGCGCTGCCGGCGATCCTGGCCCTCGCAGCCGTCCGAGGCGCCGGCTTCGGCATCCTCACCGTGACCGGCAGCGCCGCCGCGGGACTCCTCGTCGAGCCGGGGCGGCGGGGTGCGGCGATCGGCGCCTACGGACTGGCCGTCGCGCTGCCCAACCTGGTGCTGCTGCCGCTGGGTCCGCTGGTGGTGGCCGAGGGCGGCTTCACCCTGATGTTCCTGATCGCCGGGCTCCCGCTGCTCGGCGTCCCCCTCGCCCCCGCGCTCGCCCGGCACCTTCAGGGCGACGAGGACGACGCGCAGACCGCCGGGGGCCGCCCCGACCGCGCGCTCATCCCGCCCGCCGCGATCCTGCTCGGCGTCACCCTGGCCGGCGGCGCGATCATCACCTTCGCCCCGCAGATCGTCGACGCGCCCGTCACCGCCACCTGGGGCCTCTTCCTCCTCGGCCTGGTCGCCGCGCTCAGCCGGTGGCGCGCCGGCGCGCTCGCCGACCGGCACGGCCCCGGTCCCTTCCTCGCCCCGCTCGTGGGCGTCACCGTCGTGGCGATGGCGGCCGTCGCGTTCGCCGTACGCACCCCCGAGCACACCGCGATCTTCCTCGCCGCCTGCGCCCTGCTCGGCCTCTCCTACGGCGCGCTGCAGAACCTGACGCTGGTGCTCGCGCTCGCCTCGGTCCCGCGGAGCCGTACCCACACGGCGTCGGCGGTGTGGAACATCGGCTTCGACGCGGGTACGGCGCTCGGCAGCGTGCTCGTCGGCATGATCGCGGCCGGCGTCGGCTTCCCGACCGCGATGCTGGCCGCGGGCCTGCTCTCGCTCCCGACCCTGCCGCTCGCCCTGCGCGCCCGCTCGGTCGGTTCACCCGGCCGCTGAGGCCATCTCCGCGAGCCCCTCGGCCAGGCACTCCCGCAGTACGTCGAGGTCGTCCACCGCCGCGGCGTCCACGGTCACCCCGAGGCACCCGATCCCGTCGTAGGTCACCAGCGTCGCGGTGAGCGCCGTCCCCGGCAGCGGCCCGAAGGACCACAGCCCCTCGACCCGGGCGCCGGTCATGTACGCCGCCTGCGACGGCCCCGGCAGGGTCAGCACGAACGCGTCCGCCGCGGCACCGGACGCCAGGACACCCGCGCCCACCGCGGCGGGCAGCCGGTTCGCCACCGGCGCGAAGGCGGCGAACGCGTCCAGCGCCCGCTCGGTGTGCAGCGACAGCACCTCGCCCCGCACCGCCGCGATCCGGTCGATCGGGTCGTCGATCCCCAACGGCCCCGACACCATGGCGGTCGCGAACCGGTTGCCGAGGTCGTCGGCCCGGTCGAGGGAGACGCGTACGGCGACCGGCAGCGCCGCCGGCGACGAGTCGTGCGCCGCGTGGTAGCGCTGCAGCCCGCCGAGCACCGCCGCCACGGTGACGTCGGCGAGCGACCCGCCCGCCTCGGCGCCCACCGCACGCAGCCCCTCCAAGGGACAGGTCAGCGCGAGGAACCGCCACTCCCGGCGGTCCCGCGAGGCCAGCACCGGAGAGGGCGGTGCCGGCTGCCGGGAGACCAGGCGGCGCAGGGAGGCGGCGTACCGAAGCCCCGCCCCGGTCACCGCGCGAGGGTGCAGCGCCGCCGTCACCGCGCCGCGCGCCAGCTCCGCGCCGCGGACCGGCAGCGCCGTGAGGTCGTGGAGCAGGCCGCGGGTCGCGAGGTCGACCGGGTCGGGGGCGTCCGACACCGACGGCCCGGGCACGACCGGCTTGTCCGGCACGTGCTCGCGGGTGTGGGACTGCAGGAGCGAGAGCAGCTCGACCGCGCCGAGGGAGTCCGCCAGCGCGTGGTGGATCTTCAGCACCCACAGCGCGCGGCCGCCCTCGAGTCCCTCCACCAACAGCCCGGTCCACAGCGGATGGTCGCGGTCGAGGGGCTCCACGGCCAGCTCGGCGGCCAAGGTGAGCGCCTCGTCCCGGTCGGCGGCCGCGGTCCGGCGTACGTGTCGATCCAGGTCGAAGTCCTCGTCGACCGTCCACACCGGCGCCGTCGTCGGCAGCGCCGGGTCGACCACCCGCTGCCGCAGCCGCGCGACCAGGCGGGTGCCCCACTCGTGCGCGGCGACGAACCGCTCCCACTCCGGCGCGGCGTCCAGCTCCATCGCCAGCACCGACACCGAGGACTGCACGGGGTGCCGCTCGGCGCGCCAGAGCACGGTCTCCATCGGCGTGAGGGTGGTACGGCGGGACCAGGCGGCCGCCGCGGCCCAGCGCTCCGCGTCCGTGGTCATCCGGCCTCCTCCTCGGGCTCGGGCCAGTGCGCCAGCGTCTCGGCGTACTTCGCGTGCAGCGCGGCCACCCGCTTGCTCAGGTTGCGTTTCGTCCAGCCGGTCTCGGGCTCCAGCACGGTCACGTCGACCACCCCGGGGCGCAGCACCAGGGAGCTGCGCGGCATCAGCTCGCCGGTGTTGCGCAGCACGACGGGGACGACGGGGACGCCGGCCTGCGCGGCGATGTGGAAGGCGCCCTTGCGGAACGGGCCCAGCACCGGCGTCGGCGATCGGGTGCCCTCGGGGAAGATCATCAGCGACGTGCCGGACCGGATCCGCTCCACGACGCCGTCGAGGGTCGCGCGTGCCGAGCCGGAGTCGGAGCGGTCGATGAAGGCCGGGTCGATCACCAGCGACCCGATCATCGCGCGCGGGTCCCAGCGCGCCTCCTTCTTCGCCACGATGGTGAAGTCCTCGGCCAGCAGCGACCCGAGCACCGGGATGTCCAGCGCGCTCTGGTGGTTCGCGACGAACACGGCCGGGCGGTGGCTCCACAGCCGCTCCTCGTGCTGCACGTCGACGGAGACGCCGGCGACCGAGAGCGGGATCCCCGAGGCCAGCCGGATCGCGGCGTTGCGGCCGCGGCGCAGGTCGCCCGTGGCGGCGCCGTAGGCGAGCCCGGCGCCGACGGCGGCGTTCATCGAGCCCAGCGCCGCCATCGTCCGGCCGGCGGCGAGCAGCGAGCCGCGCTTCGGGTCGGCCAGGTCGAGCACCTGCCAGCCGAGCCGCTCGGCCGCCGTACGCAGGTCGCGGTGCGGGCTGAGCGCGACCGGATGGCCGACGCTGGCGAGGAACCCGACGTCCTCGTATCCGTTGCCGTAGGCCCACGACTCCTTGCGGATCACCCCGTGCTCGCGGGCGAAGCGGCGCACCGCAGCGGCCTTGTGCCGCCCCCACAGCATCGGCCCGTCGGTCTGCCCGGTGAAGAGGCCGTCCTCGACGACCAGCCGGGTGCTGATCAGGTGTTCGATGCCGAGGTCCCGCGCGACCGGGCCGATCTGGTACGGCGTCGCCGCGGACGCGATCGCGACCGTGTGCCCTGCCCGTTGGTGCGCGCGCACCAGGGCGCGCGCCTCCGCCCGGATCGTCCCGGCGATCTTGGAGCGGAAGAGCCGCTCGCCCAGGTCGGCGAAGGACTCCTCGGACTGGCCGCGCAGCGCCTGGAAGGCCAGCGTGGCGACCCGGGTGGGGTCGCCGCCGAGCTCGCCGTCGACCGCGGTCACCACGGTGCGGACGAAGTCGGCCGCCGACACCTCGCGGCCGCGCAGCCGGTCGCCGTAGAACGTGGCGGCGGTATAGCCGGCCACCAGGGTGCCGTCGAGGTCGAAGAACGCCCCGACCTCCGGCCCCTGCGGGCCGTCCTCCACCGCGGCCAGGTGCCTGCGCACCTCCTCGGAGATGCCAGCGGTCACGGCTCGGCGCCCTCACGCGCGGGGTGCAGGCCCGGGGTTGCCTGGTCGGTGTGCCGGGCCAGGTCGGCGATCAGCTCGACCCGACGTACCGAGTCGCGCAGCTCGGCGGCGAACGCCTCGCGCCGCTGCCCGACGCCCGGCTCGGCGTCCAGCAGGCCGCGGTGTCGGGCCAGGGCCAGGGCGGTGCGGTAGAGCTCCAGCGACACCGACTCCGCACTGGCGACGCGGCGCTGCAGCTGCCACTGCTGGCCGATCAGGAGCGACTCCTCCAGCAGCTCCTCAGTGTCGACCTCCTCATCGCCGTGGTCGGCCAGCCGGTCGGCGAGCACGAGGTAGGCGTCCAGGAACGGGCGCAGCACCAGGTGCGCCAGGTGCGGGCGCGCCTGGTCGAGCAGGGTCCGCGCCCGCTCGGGGGTGAGGTCGTTGAGGTCCTCGCCGGTGAGCAGCCGCAGCTCGGTGCGCAGCCCGCGCTCGAACTCCGCGCGCCCGGGGAAGAAGAACTCGAACTTCAGCAGGTCCCGCATCCGCTGGGCCTCGTCCCACCCGACCCGCAGCGGGCCGCCGACGGGCAGGTCGGCGCCAGGGTCGAGCTCGGAGACGGTGAGCAGCGCGAGCTCGCCGATCGCCCGGTCCACCAGCATGTGGATGACGGTGTTGCGGTAGAACGCGGCGACCAGGTGCTGGTCCTCGCCGATCCGCCAGACCGGCTCGGTGCCGCGGTCATAGACGGTGAGCACCCCGCTGCGCACCAGCTCCTGCAGGGCGCGGCGCACGGTGGAGCGGTCCTGCAGGTTCGCGGCCCCGGCGACCGGCCACTCGCGGGAGTCGATGTAGGCGGCCAGCGGCTCGACGGTCGCCAGCACCTCGTCCATGGTCAGCGCCCGGTCCGCGCCCAGCAACGCGAGCGAGACGATCGCGGTGACCGTCACCGGGGTGGCCTGGTTGAGCCGGTGCGAGATGTCCAGGGCCACCCGCTCGACGGCCTGATGCTCGGTGATTCCGGCCTCCTCCAGCTCGGCCATCCGGTCGCGCAGGGAGAACGGCTCGCCCGTGGTGAGGTAGGCGCGGCCCAGCCGGTCGCGCTGGAGTCGCGCGAAACGCAGCAGCCAGCGCCAGTCCTCGGGGTTCTTCCGTGCGCCGCGGGCCTCCTCGGTCATCGCGGCGACCTCGTGCAGCTGGTCGTAGACCACCGAGACCGGCACGATCTGCACGTCCGGGGCGTCCGCGCCCTCGACGGTCTCGGTGAGGTACTTCAAGATCCCGTGCACCGGCGGCCGCAGCTTGCCGGTGCGGGTCCGCCCGCCCTCGATCGACCAGGCGACGTTGCGCCGGTGCCGCACCAGCTGGCGGATGTAGGAGCGCAGCGTGAGCCGGTAGACCGGCAGGTCCGTGGTCTTGCGGCGGATGAAGATGACGCCCGTGCGGCTGGCGACGGTGCCGATCACCGGAAGGTCGAGGTTGGCCCCGCCGAAGGTGAAGGTGGGGGAGAAGCGACGAGCGCTCAGCACGTTCGGCACCACGAAGCCGTCGAGGTAGGAGCGGTGGCTGAACGCGAACGCCAGGCTGTGCGTGCGGTCGAGCTTGCGCAGCGCGGCGAGCTGGTCCTCATCGACCAGCACGTCGTAGGCGCGCATGAACCACTCGCCCAGCCGGGCCCAGCCCTGCGTCGTGCGCTTGTCGTGCGCGGCGGACATCTCGGTGAGGTACGACGCCGCCTCGGCGCGCACGTCGGCCTCGCTGCGGTCCTGTTCGGCGGCCTGCTCGGCCAGCAGCTTGCCGAAGCGCGGGTCGTCGAGCAGCTCGACCGCCTCCTCCGGCAGCGGAGGGGTCGGGAGTCGGCGGGTGACGGCGGTGGGGAGCTTCATGGAGCCTTCCTGGTGGCGGGCTTCTTGCTGGTCGTCCTCTTCGCGGGGGCCTTCTTCTTCGTAGCAGCCTTCTTGGCGGGCGCCTTCTTCTTCGCCGCCTTCGTGGCCGGGGCCTTCGTGGCGGACGTCTTCTTCGCGGGGGCCTTCTTCTTCGCCGTGGCGGCCGGCCCCACGCCGTACGCCTTCTCCAGCGCCTGCAGCGCCTCGCCGGTGTAGACGGCCAGGTGCTGCAGCGAGGGGACGGCGTCGCGGCAGCCGACGAACCCGAGGTTGAGGGTGCCGGCGTAGGACTGCAGGGTGATGTTGAGCGCCATGCCGTGGATCGGGATGGAGACGGGGTAGGTCGCCTCGATCCGCGCGCCGCGCAGGTAGCGCGCCTCACGCGGCCCGGGCACGTTGGACAGGCAGACGTTGAACGCGGTGGGCAGCGGGTTGTGCTGGAGGCCCGCCAGCGCGGCGAGCACCTGGAAGGCGCCCGGCGCGAGCAGATAGCCGGAGTAGGCCAGCGCGGCGCCCTGTCCCAGGCCGGCCATCTGGCCCTTCGCGCCCGTGGTTGAGCGGATCACGGCCTCCAGCTCGGCCTTCGGGTCCTCTTGGTCGGTGCCCATCGACGCGAGCAGCGCACCGACCTTGTTGCCGCCGCCCTCGGTGCCCTCCTCGCGCAGGTTGACCGGCATGAAGGCCACCAGCGGCTTGTCGGGCAGCGCGTCCTGCTCCAGGAGGAACCGGCGCAGCCCGGCGCCGCAGATCGCCATCACCACGTCGTTGATGGTGCCGCCGGACGCGTCGGCGATCGCGCGCAGCCGGGAGATGTCGTACTGCTGGGTGGCGAAGCGGCGGTTGCGTCCCGTCGGCCGCTGCAGGATCGTGTCGGGCGCGGAGAACGGGTTGGTCAGGTCGGCGTCGTTGCGCCCGCCCACCTCGAGCGAGGCGATCGCCTTCGCCGCGTTCGCGCCGACGTCCGCGGCCGCCCCGGCCAGGCTCACCGCTCCGCGTGCCGTTCCGGTCACCGTGCCGACCACCTGGCCCAGCAGCGAGGACACCTCCGTGGGTGCCTTCTCCCGCCGCGGCTTCTCCAGGGAGAAGAAGAACGGGTGCGTGCGGTCGTCGGGGTCGGTCGACATCGCCCGGGAGAAGATCTGGTTGCCGGTGTAGCCGTCGACCAGCGCGTGGTGCACCTTCACGTACGTCGCGAACCGGCCACCCTCGAGCCCCTCGATCACGTGCAGCTCCCACGGCGGGCGGGTGAAGTCGAGCTGGTTGGAGTGCAGCCGGCTGACCAGGATGCCGAGCTCGCGCTCGTCGCCGGGCGAGGCCAGCGCGGAGCGCCGTACGTGGTAGTCGATGTCGAAGTCGTCGTCGCGCACCCACGACTGGAGCGGGTGGGTGAGCAGCTTGGGGTGGCTGAGCTTGAGGTCCCACGGCGACTCGACCGGGGCGTGGCGCAGCTCCTCCTGCAGGTCGCGGAGGTACGTCGGCCCGGCGTCGGGCGGCGGGGTGAAGATCGTCAGCGACGCGACGTGCATCTTCGTGTCCGGGGTCTCGCCCCAGAGGAACATCGCGTCCTGCGGCGCGATCCACCGCTTCGTGCCTGCCATGCACGGAACCTATCCACGATCCGCCCGTTTCGGGGAGGGGGTCGGGTCGTCTTCGATGTGCGTCGGGCGCTGGGGCTCAGGTAGCCTCTCCGGCGGTGGCGTGTCCGAGCGGCCTAAGGAGAACGCCTCGAAAGCGTTTGTGGGCGCAAGTCCACCGAGGGTTCAAATCCCTCCGCCACCGCCAACGGGCTACAGACCAAGATCTGTAGCCAAGCAGACGAAAGTCTGACGAGAGCCACCTGAGGCCCGAGGAATCGGGACCGAGGGTGGCTCTCGGCGTCTCTGGACATCCGGGCCACCGGGCGAGGGCTTCAGCCGCTTGTCAGCGCGTATGCGCGAGCCGGTAATGACGAAGACCCGCCCGAAACCGGGTACGCCGGTTCGAGCGGGTCTTGCGGGTGTGGTGACCGGTGCTGGTCAGGCGGCTTCTTCGCTGTCGGAGTCCGACTCGTCGTAGTCGGGGTCTCCGCGCGTGCCCTTGGTGCCAGGCGGGAGGTGGGTGGTGGCGTGTTCGCCCTTGCGCTTGCGGCGGGGCACGTAGGGGTCGCCGTATTAAGCACGCCGTCGACGAGACCGCTGCCAGCCTCTTCCACAGCCACGGGTTCACCGGGCACCAGGCATCCGCCATCGCCAACGACCCCACCGCGATGAGCAACCTCTACGACCGGCCTTCCGCCGACATCCCCGACCTGCTCGCCGACGACGGCACCCCACGCGATTTCATCACGAAGGTGCTCCGCGCGGCCCACACGCCCGAAGAAGCCGAACGACTGCTCGCTCGGTATCGCCACGCCGCCGCCGCCGGAGAACCCTTCGTCTCCCAAGGCATCGAAGACACGCCAGAAGGCGTCGTAGCCGAGGTCGCCGTGCTGGCAATGGGCCTCCCCACGCCCTCTTGCGGCTGCTCCTGATCGCGTCGGGCGGGTCGAGCGGGCGCGTTTAGACGTATCTCGGCACGGCTTTGCCTAAGGTGAGTCCGCGTGATTGACACGACGTATGCCACGCCATGGGGCCTGAATCGACGGAGTACGGCCAACCGGCACTCCTGCCGATGTCGACGCTGCTCCCGAATCAGGGATACGTCCAGACCAACAGGAGAAGCAGCAGTGGAGAACCGGGGGATGAGGCTCGAACTCACCTGGCCCAACAAGGACAAGTTCCTGCTGGTCCCGAAGGGCGAGGACGGCAAGCCGGTCTGGGTCGAGCGCGATCATCCGGCGGCATCAGAGGTTCGGCTGACCGACTTCACTGACGCTTGCGGCGACGTGAACGGGGCAAACCCCCACGCCGACAACCTCCTCTTCACCGGTGACAGCCTCGACGCCCTGAGGGTTCTGGCGGAGGTTCCCGAGTACGCCCGCGAGTACCGGGGCAAGGTCAAACTGATCTACATCGACCCGCCGTTCAACACCGGCCAGACGTTCGAGCACTACGACGACTGGATGGAGCACTCGACCTGGCTGTCCTTCATGCGTGACCGCCTGCTACTAATGAAGGACCTTCTCTCGAACGACGGTTCAATCTGGGTGCACCTCGACGATGTCGAGATTCACCGCATGCGCGCCGTCATGGATGAGGTCTTCGGAGCAGGAGCGTTCGTTGCGCAGATCGCATGGCGCGCAACGGACAGCAGTAGCAACAACGCCAAGGGCTTCGCCAAGGACCACAACGTGATACTGGTCTACGGCGCGCAGGCTGGCTGGCGGCCCTACCACCTGCTGGACCCCGAGAAGTCCCGGCACTACAGGAACCCCAACAGCGATCCACGGGGTCCGTGGTACGACGGGCGAGACGTCCAGAATCCGAAGGTTCGTCCCAACCTCATGTACGACGTGGTCGCGCCCAACGGAAACGTCATCAAGCACCCCAAGAACGGCTGGCGATGGGAACGCGCCACCTTCGACGAGAAGATGGCATCTGGCGAACTGTTCTTCAACGCCGATCAGACGGCCGTCAAGCGCATCGCATATCTGTGGGATCAAGCGGGTCTGCCTCCGAGCGACATCTGGTTCTCCAACCAGAAGACCGGCAGCAGTCGCCAGGCCAAGAACCACCTCAAGGCGCTGTTTCCAGACATGCTGACGCCGGACCTCTTCGACACGCCCAAGCCCGAGCGGCTGATGCAGTTCATCATCGACTCCGCCACGCGGCCGGGCGACATCGTTCTGGACTGCTTCGCCGGTTCAGGGGCAACCGCAGCGACGGCGCACAAGATGGGACGACGGTGGGTGACCAGCGAACTCTCACCCACGAACATCGAGACCTTCGCGCTGCCGCGCCTCCAGCGCGTCGTCACCAACGACGATCCCGGCGGCATCACCAGCACGACCGAACGCGTCGCCGCCGAAGGCGTCATTCTGCCCGACGATGTGACTCCGCAGGACGCCAAGGAGTTCAACACCGTTCTCGGGAAGGTGCTCGACACGATGAGCGACCCCGAGAAGCCCGGTGCGCCCATCACAGTCGATGTTGCAGCGGAACTTGCCAAGGTCGTCCGAGCAGCCGCGAAGAGCGGCACCACCTCGCTCGACGCCGACGAAACGAAGTCCCTGCTGAGCCTGATCAGGAAGTTCGCATCCAGCGCAGCAACGGACGTCGACGTCACCGCATCCGTGAAGCGGCAGTTGAAGTCAGCCACGAAGACCGAAGACGCCGTAACCGTCAACTGGCATGGCGGCGGCGGATTCAGGCAGGTCCGGATCGCACCCTCCATGTACGAGCCAACGCCCTTCGGAGTCTTGCTCGCCGAGTGGGCTACCAACGGACGATTCGCGCGCGCCGTGTCTGGCCAGTTGGGCTTCGAATGGAAGCCGGACGGCATCTTCTGTGGGCAGCAGGGTCGCATGCGGCTCGCAGTGTTCGACGGTGCCGTCGGACCCGAGGAGGTCCGCCAGGTCGCGAGCGAACTCGGTGACAGGGAGAGCGTCACGATCGTCGCTCAAGCCGTCCTGCCGGGCACTGAAGAAGCGCTCCGGGAAGCGTCGAAGGGGTCGCGGATCCGTAAGGCTCCCCGCGACCTGCTCTCGGCCGGAGCGCAGCGCACCCGTCGCCGACTCGCCGCAGCCGAACGCGCCGTGCAGGTGACCGTTGAAGAAGGGGTCGAGCCGTGAGCATCCCGTACGACGAGGCTCTCGTTGAGCGAATCTCCGACACACTCGACCTGCGCGAACCCAACCAATTGGCGCTGAACCGGCTCGCAGAGGTCCTGAACACCGCAGAGCACGGCACCGAGATGGTGGCCGACCTCGCCACCGGCGTAGGGAAGACCTACATCGGTGGCGGGATGCTCGACTACCTGCAGGCGTCAGGTGTGCGCAACGTCGTCATCGTGACCCCGGGATCGACGATCCAGAATAAGACGATCCAGAACCTCACTCCCGGACACCGGAAGTACATCCGGGGTCTTCAATGCAACCCGGTTGTCATCACGCTCGACAGCGTGGACCGTGGTGAGGTCGCGGCTGCGCTGGAAGATGACAACGCGTTCAAGGTGTTCGTGTTCACCGTCCAGTCGCTTCTCGGAACGGGCAAGGGTGGCGACGAAGCACAGCGCCGAGCGCGCCGACCCCACGAGACCCTCGGTCAGGGCCTCTACGACTACCTGACGGCCGCCGACGACCTCGTGGTTATCGCCGACGAGCACCACATCTACTACTCCGGAACCGCAACCAAGTTCCAAGCCGCGATCGACGACCTCAAGCCTGCCGCCATGATCGGGCTCACCGCCACCCCGCATCCATCCACTCCGGAGGGGAAGATCGTCTTCCGGTACCGGCTATCGGAGGCCATCGCCGACGGGTACGTGAAGATCCCCGTGCTCGTCTCTCGACAGGACGGCATCAAGGACGCGCGCACTCAGTTGGCGGACGGGATCACCCTGCTCGACGCCAAGGCGGCAGCGATGCGCGCATACTGCCAGCAGACCAAGAAGCCATACGTCGAACCCATCCTGTTCGTGGTCACCCAGACCATCGACGAAGCCAACGAGTACCGCGACCTCCTCGCTGGACCCGACATGCTCGGCAGCCCCGAGAGGGTGCTTTCGGTCAACTCCGAGGAGACCGAGGAGACCCTTCGCCTCCTCGACACCCTCGAAGACCCCAACAGCCCGATTCGCGCGGTCGTCTCCGTGGACATGCTCAAGGAGGGTTGGGACGTCAAGAACATCTACGTCATCTCCTCGACTAAGGCACTCGAATCGTCCCTGCTGACCGAGCAGATCCTTGGACGCGGGCTCCGGCTTCCGTTCGGACAGCGCACCGGCAACCCGATGCTCGACACCGTTGAGGTGCTGTCTCACAACTCGTTCTCCGCACTCCTCAAGCGCGCACGCGCCCTGCTGGAAGAGACCCTTGGGGAGCGCACTGCATCCGCCACGGTCGTGGTGAACCCGAAGACCGGTCAGAACGTGCCCGGTGTGCCGCTCACCGCTAGCGGTGACCTCCCCGAAGAGGCCATGCCCACTTCGGGCGAGGTGCAGATTCAACTGCCCGGTGCTGCCGCCACGGACCCGGACCAGTTGGGCCTCTTTGACGCCGACGAGATTCCTGCTGCCGACCCAAACCAGACCCACGTCGGGCTTAGCCTCGCCACCCTCGACTCCCGCGTCGAGACCGCCGAAGAAGCGACCCGGATCCTCGCCCGCGTCCTGACGCCCCGCACGCTCGACGGCATCCGCATCCCGCTGTTCCTGCCTCGGGTCACCACCCGGTGGGAGCGCGACCCGTTCAGCCTCGCGTCGGTCAACCTCACCGACGTGGAGGTCTTGGGACGCCAGTTTGCGAACGACGACGCCCCGACCCTCCTGCAGAAGGTCATCGACGCCGAACGCGACGCGGAAGGCCGAGCGAAGGTCGTCATCCACGACGCCTCCTACACCGTCGCAGCATCACAGGCTGCGATCCCTTACGGCGACATCGAGACCGACCTTGTGCAGCGGCTCCTGCGCACCGACGGGATCATCATGAACGCTGTCGAGCAGAACGCGGCGCTCGCTATTGCCCGCGCGTTCATGGCCGGGGCTGACGTGACCGTTGAGACGCCCTGGCGGGCCGAGCATGGCAGGCTCGCAACCGCGCGGCTCGCGGAGTGGATCAATTCCATGCAGACCTCGACTCCTGCCCGTGAGGTCAAGGACGTCGACCACGTGAAGTGGCCGGAGCCGCCGACCGTCACCGAGGCCCGTCCCCCGGCGGACCGGCACGTCATCACCACCAGTGCCGAGTTCACCCGCAACTACCCCTACGAGGGCTGGACCAAGTCGATCTACGAGATCAACACCTTCGACGCCTACTCCACCGAGTTTCGCCTCGCCTCCCTCTTCGAAGGCTCCGGTGAGGTGAACGCGTGGATCCGCATCAACGACAGCGTGCCCCTCCGCATCCCCTACCACGTCTCAGCGATCCAGCGGCAGTACGAGCCCGACTTCATCGTCATCGACAGCCAGGGCACGTACTGGATCGTTGAGGGCAAGGCCGACAGCGAGATGACCTCCAACATCGTCATCGCCAAGCGCGACGCGGCCCGCGAATGGATCAAGACGGTCAACGCATCGGAATCGGTGCACGACAAGTGGGCGTACCTGCTTGTTTCAGAGTCTGTCATCGCCGCCGCCAGCAACTGGACGGCACTCAAGAACGGCGGGCAGGCGTACCAGTGACCACAACCCCGCCGATCTTCGAGTCCCAGAACACTGCCGACCGGCGACGGCTGGTTCGGGCCTTCGCTCGCCTCTATAGCGACGCGAAACTCGTGTTCGCAGGGCGAGTCCTCGTCGTCTTCCTGCTGGCGGTCGCAACCGTGGTTGTCTCGCTGGCGAACCCGGACCTTCGCACGGCCGTTGGCGGTGTGGGTGGCGTGGCTCTCCTCGTCGCCTCGTTCGTCGTCGGCGGCGTCGAGAAGTGGCTACGCATGCGTGCAGCCGCCACGCAGGAGAAGTTCGACACGGAGATATTCGGACTGCCTTGGAGCAGTATGCACGCGGACCGTCCTCCACAGATCGTGATCGCTCGGGCTGCCGAGCGCTACAAGGGCTCGCGTGACGCCAACTGGTACGGAGACACCAGGAAGGCTCATCGCCCCTACGACGTACTGATCTGCCAGTCGTCGAACTTCGGGTGGGGGGCCACGATGCACCGCATATGGGGATGGATCCTCGTTGCGGGGGCGTTGCTCCTGGCCGCCCTCATTGGGGTAGCCGCCCTGGTCGCGAACCTTTCGCCGGGTGACACCTTTGTGGCGCTCGTCGTCCCGTCCCTCGCGCCATTCAAGGAGATCGGCGAGCAGGTCAAGGCGAACTTCGAGGCGGCCAGGACCAAGGAATCCGTAGAGGCCAAGGTCAACGAACTCTGGTCCAAGGGCATGGATGGTTCGCGAGAGCCCACCGAAGCCGACCTACGAGCCGTGCAAGACAAGGTCCTGTTGCTTCGACAGAGCAATCCTTACGTGCCCGACTGGCTCGACAACGCGCTCCACCGCAAGAACGAGACCGTCATGCGGTCGACTGTCGAGGACAAGGTCACCCAAGCGCAGCGGCACGGGCACGCCGACTAAACAGTCGTAGGTGTCGGCACCTCGGCTTACGTTGCAGGCGACCGGCTCCGCACACCACCACGGGAGAACTCATCATGAGCGAGACCACCGTCGGCTACCTCAATGGCCTGCTCTCGAAGTACACGCCGTCGAGCACCTCCTTCGACAAGGCGCGGACACACCGCAGCGGAATCGAGACGCGGCTCGACGCATGGCTCGGAGTCCGGGAGATGTTCGAAACCGGCTCGCTGAAACACGGCACCGGCGTCTGGTTCTACAGCGACGTCGACTACGTCGTCAGTCTCAAGGGCACCCGCCCGACGCCAACCATGAGCCTCAATAACGTCAGAGATGCGCTCAAGGACAAGTACCCCAACACAACCGTCCGCGTATCGCGCCCTGCAGTGGTGTGCGAGTTCGCCTCCGGTGACGAGACCGTCGAGGTGGTACCTGCCTACATCGACTCGGTCAACGGCGGCTACTGGATTCCGGACCCCAAGGACTCCTCGGCATGGATGAAGAGCCACCCGAAGGACCACAACTCCTACGTCAACGACGCGAACACGAAGCACTCCGGCGCAGCCAAGAAACTCGCTCGGCTCGCCAAGACCTGGAAGTACAAGCGGAATGTGCCCATCTCGTCCTGCTATCTGGAGATGCGCGCCGCCAAGTTCGCGAAGGGTGTGGGCACGTGGGTGCTTCCGATGGATCTCGCCAGTTTCTTCAAGCACCTGCAGGACATCGACCTTGCTGCCATGAACGACCCGACCGGCCTCGGGTCCCGGTTCACGCCGTGCTCTTCTGAGAGCAACCGGCAAGACGCGCTCTCGAAGTTGGACACCGCCGTTACGCGATCACAGAAGGCGTACTCCGCCTACCTCGACGATAAGCACGCCGACGCGATCTCGCAGTGGAAGTTGGTATTCAACCAATGACCACGTCCACGGCGACCTCGCTTCTCCGGACGGTCGTGGACGCGTTCACGCCATCCGTAGATGCTCGGCAGTCCGTAAGCGCTCACCGGAGCATCATCGAGCCGCACCTTCTTGCGCAGGGAGTAGCGAGCCACCTCTTCGAGACCGGTTCGTGGAGCCACGGCACCGCTGTGCTCGGGTACAGCGATGTCGACTACTTCGCGGTGATGCCACGCAGCATCGACCAGAGCACGCTGGCACTAGAGGCACTCGCTCGCAGCATCGACATGCTTCCCTCTGCCACCGCACAGATCGACCGGCCCACGGTTCGCGTCACCTTCGCCGACAACTCACCGCCCCTTGAGATCGTCCCGGCCATCGCCGCCACCGCTGTCGATGAGTTCGAGATCCCCGATCCAGGGCAGGACTACGGCTGGGTCAGGAGCGCGCCCAGCAAGCACTTCGCCTATGTGGATCAAGCTCGCGATCGGAACTATGTCGCCAAGGCGCTGATCCGAGCCATCAAGATATGGCGCTACCGCAACGAGGTGCCCGCGTCCTCGTTCTATCTGGAGATGCGCGCAGCACGACAAGTTCTCCGAGACCCCGAGGAACGGGGCTTGACCGAGCACCTCGTCCAGTTCTTCCGCGACCTCGCCAGAGACAACTGTGCCGACGTGAACGACCCGAGCCAGTTCGATGGTCCGCGTATCTCAATCTGTGGCCCGTCCGACCTTGCGCGTGTGAGGTCCGCCGTCCTGTTAGCCGCCGTCTACATGGGTGTCGCGAGCGCCTTCGAGCAGCAGGACGACGAGAGCGGCCTGAAGGTCATCGGACACTGCCTGATGGAACTGTTCGCGCTCGAGTAGACGCAGTGCGCTTCCCGCCGCCTTCCTCCATGCGTGTCATGTCGGTGCCGCCGCCGATGCCATCCGACCGCAGTATTCGGCGAACTCACCTGTGAGGAGGCCATGGGCGGCCTGCATCACAGTCCGGAAGAGCGGCAGGCAGCCGCCCCTACTACGGCCGAGTCACCAGGGCCATGAGCAATGCACCAGTCCCCGAGGAGACTCCCGTTCCAGCAGTCGTTGGACTCCGCCGATAGAGGAGACACCCCAGCCGTCCCCTCGCGAGGAGCCCCGTGGACATGCCCACCACCACCAAGCCCGATGCCGCCGCGTCCCTTCGAGCGATCGGCTCTTGGGCCAAGCGGCACAAGATCCTTGCGACCATCGCCGTGCTGCTGCTCATCGGAGTCTTCGGCAACCTTCTCCCCGACCCCCCCGTCAACCAAGAACGAGCAGGTCACTCTCCGACGGAGGTACCGGCTCCCAGGGCTGAGTCCAGCGCGACTTCGAAGCCTTCGACGCCCGCCCCTGCGCCGGACCAGGTCGCCGAGTTCGAGGACGACCTGCGAGACGCACTCGGCGACTCGAACCGTGAGGACGTTGAACGCCTGTCGGTATTCGACTACGACAAACGGACCAAGGTGCTCAGCGTCCAGTTCGCCATCAATGACAACTTATCGGAGGGGATGATCAAGGACGGAGCCAAGATGGCCGTTACGGACATCCTTGAAGCGGTTCAGGAGTCGGACCTCAAGATCAAGGACGTGAACATCGACGCGACGTTCTCCATGGTCGACGACCTCGGCAACGCGTCCGAGGACACAGTGGTTCGCGCCACCTACCCATCGAACCTGGTTGACCGGATCAACTTCGAGAACTTCGACTTCGAGGACGTGTACGACATCACCGACAACATCTTCGTACACCCGGCGCTACAGGACTGAGGTCCGTCACCCTCGTGTGGCCTCCGAACACCCAGCCCACGCGACTGTGGCCCGAGCCGCCTGCAACAACGGCTCGGGCCACATCGTCAATCGCTGGTGCACCTGCCTAACCGTGTACCAGCCCGGCTGGGTCGAGGAGCCTGTCAATACCCCTCGCGACCAGCCCGCCGGGCGTCCGGTCCGCCTGCCTACGGCGCACCGTGCTACCCGGCACGTCAACAGTATTGATCGAGGTCATGGGTCAGCGGAAGAGCGTCCAGCAACCTCGCCGCGCCGTTGAGATGGGCGGCACCACACCTGAGGTTTCACAACCAGTCGGCGCGGCCGGCTTCATCACCATGCGCCGCGCTCAGGCGCGATCCTCCTCCGTATGGACGTCGCCTTCGCGGTCCTCCATCTGCCACCGACTGCGGGCGGTTGCCCATGTCGCGGAGAGGTCGACCATCGGAGCGGGTCGTTTCGGGGGGAACGCTTCACCCAGCAGGAGGATCTCGATGAGAGCCGACGGCACGCGCGTGATGGACGGCTCGCCCTGCGCCAACTGGTTCCCCGCGTCATGGCCCTCGCCCTCAACGACCCCGATGTGCTGTCGCTCATGGGTTGCCCTTGCAGCCTTTGATGTGCGGCCCACATCGCCAGTAATGATCCGTGACCCGACAGAGCGGAAGAGGTGCCGCGTGCTCGGCCGATGTCCGACAGGGACGCAATGAGTACGGCAGGGGAGTGGGCGGCCTAACCCTCGTTCCTCGAACAGCCGAGTAACCCCAGCAGCCGCCCACGCACCCGCTGGTAGGCGGCGACCCCGTCTCGATCGGGCGAGGGTAGCCGGATCACCGGAGGGCACCCCATCGCCGGGGCCGCCAGGTCTCGGAGGGCGTCGTGGTAGGCGCGCTGCCGCTGACGTCCACCGTCTCCGAAGCCGACTGCAGGCTTGTTTGCCCGGTACTTGTCCGACTTCGGGGACCACCGCACGCAAAGGGAGCGGTACTCCTCCATATCGAACCCCAACGGCACACCAGCCGGATAGTGGTCGAGGGTGAGGAGGCGGTAGGTGGTGAAGTGCTGAGACTCGTCGACCTCTATGCAGGTGCCGGTCGGTTCGTGAACGAAGTCGCCCGGCAGCGCGGTGAGCCGCTTCGCTGCCTGCGCCACCGGGTTCCCGCCCAGTGCCGTGAAGATGTCGGCGAGGACTTGGCGTGCCGGGTCTGCCTGCTCGGGTAGCCCGAGGTGGCCCCGCTGGATCAACCACGGCACCCGAGCCCGCGCGAGCGTCACCCCGTCGGCTGCGGCAGCCGCAGCGAACGCTCTCTCACAATCCCCAACCGACATGCCAGCAGCCAACCACGTCCATGCCTCGCGCGCTGGCTCTATCCGGTCCGCCGGGAGCGGACAATCGTCCAGCACCGGGCCGCTCCCGCCGATATCCAGACGGGCACGCAGCGATGACTCGTTAGGACCCGCTGCGAAGCCCCTCCCTCTCAACCAGCACAAGGACGACCCATGAGCGACGACCCCTCAAACCAGCGCGGGGAAACTCCCCGCGAGGCGCGGGGAAACCTCTCAGCCGGGCTGCCGGAGACCCCTCCTGACCTGCGCGAACGCACTTTGGTCTCCAGGCCGGGGTCGTTTCCCCGGTGCACCGGGAAAACCGTCGCGCGGCGGCCGCGACTCCTCAGCCCTCGCGGATCGTCATCGAGGCGAGCTTGTCCCCGGCGACGGCGAAGGTGAACTCCGAGAGGCCGTTGGCGTGGGTGCTGGCCCAGTCGCCGACGACCGTCACGGTGTCGCCGTCGACCGTGACGTCCTGCGGCGTGAGGGTGCCGGTGGCGCCGATGAACTCGACGTCGCTCCAGCCCTTGATCTCGTCGCGCCCGGTGAAGACCCGGCCCCAGTCGTCGACGTAGCCGTCCTCGGTGAACGCGTCGAGGAAGCCGGCGTCGTCGTGGGCGTTGACGGTGTCGATGAACTCGCGCACGGGCGAGGGGATCTCGGTCATGGGAACTCCTTCGGTCGGTCGGTCAGCGGGTGGTGTAGCCGCCGTTGGCGAGGATGGTCTGGCCGGTGATCCACCAGCCGTCGGTGGCGAGGAACCGCGCGATCGGTGCGATGTCCTCGATCTGGGTGAGCTGGTTGCCCATCGCCTGCGACTTGTGGAACTCGACCCGCTCGGGCGTCTCCTGACCATAGAAGAACGGGGTGTCCATCGGGCCGGGCGCGATCGCGGTCACCGAGATGCCGCGCTCGGCGAACTCCTTGGCCGCGGCACGGGTGAAGTGCTCCACCGGGCTCTTCCCGCCGGCGTAGGTCGAGTAGCCGTCGGTGAAGGCGGCCAGCAATGAGGTGACGATGGTGATCACCTTGCCGTTGTCGGCGACGTGCTTGCCGGCCTCCTTGAGGAAGAAGTACGCCGACTTGGCGTTGATGTCGAACATCGCGTCGTACTCCTCCTCCGTGGTGTCCACGATCGGCTTGCGCAGCACGCGGCCGACCGTGTTGACCGCGACGTCGACCGGGCCCAGCGCGGCCTCGGCGTCGGCGAAGAGCCGCTCCACGGTCTCCGGGACGGTGAGGTCGCCGGTGAGCAGGACGCCCTTGCGGCCGGCGGCCTCGACGGCAGTGAGCGTCTCCTCGGCGGCCGGGCGGGTCTCCTCGGAGTTGTAGTGGATCGCGACGTCGGCACCGGCCTCGGCCGCCTGCCGGCTGACCAGGCCGCCGAGGTTCTTCGCGCCGCCGGCGACCAGGACGACCTTGTCCTGAAGGGTGTGCGTGGCCATGGGTGTTCTCCTGTTCCAGTGGGTGTATATCAGCGATATAGCGTTACTATAACGACGTGACAGAAACTGGCAAGGAGGGATCCCGCGACCGGCTGCTCGAGGCGGCCGCCTCCCTCATCGCGGCCTCCCCGGGTAAGGACGTCCCGCTGCGGGCGATCTGCGACCGGGCCGGCGTGCGGCTGCCGACGCTCTACCACTTCTTCGGCAGCAAGGAGGGGCTGCTGGACGCGGTCATCGACCACGGTTTCGACCTCTACGTCGGCGTCAAGGAGTCGCAGGAGCGCAGCGACGACCCGATCGCCGACCTGCGCGAGGGGTGGGACGCACACGTTCGCTTCGGGCTCGAGAACCCCGGCTTCTACGCGCTGATGTACGGCCAGGTCGCGCCGGGCCACCGCCCCCAGGCGCAGGAGCGCCCGGCCAGGATCCTGCGGCGTACGACGGCCGCCGCCGCCGAGGCCGGCCTGCTCTCCGTCGACCCGGATCGGGCGGCGGACCACGTGCTCGCCGCCAACATCGGCGTCACCCTCACCCAGATCGTCGGCGGCGCCGCCGATCCGGACCTCTCGACCGCCGTCCGCGAGGCGACGATCGCCGCCATCACCGGAGCTACCGCCGCTCGAGGCGATGCGACGGCCGACCCGGCCCGTGCGCTGTTGCAGTCGCTCGTCGCCGACCCGGGGCCGCTCGCGCCGGAGGAGCTCGCGCTGCTGCGGCGCTGGCTTCGGCAGCTCGCCGACGCCGGCACCGAGGAGTAGCTCAGCCGCCGACGAACGCGTAGCCCTCGCGGAAGGTCGGGTAGGCGAGCTCGAAGCCGGTCGCGCGGAGCCGGGCGTTGGAGAGCCGCCGACCGTGCGGCTCGGCGTCGGCGGACGCCCACTCGACGCCCAGGCGGCCGCCCAGGTGGGCGCGGACCTCGCCGGCGGTGACCGGCTCGTCGTCGGTGACGAGGTACGTCGGCTCCTGTGGCCCGCCCCGCAGCAGGTGCACCACCGCAGCGGCCGCGTCGTCCTCGTGGATCCGGTTGGTCCACCGGGCCGGGTCGGGGTCCTCGCCGCGGCGGACCTGCTCGACCAGCCGTCCGGCCCGCTCGGGGCCGTAGATGCCGCTCATCCGGGCCACCACGCCGCCCGGCACCCGCTCGGCGAAGACCCGCTCCGCCTCGAGCAGGACGGCCGCGGTCTCCCGCGCCGGGCTGGGCGGGGAGTCCTCGTCGAGCAGTCCCTCGGCGTCGCCGTACACGCTCGTCGAGGAGACCAGCACCGCCCGCTCCGGCGTCCGGGTGAGCGCGTCCAGGGCGCGGGCCATCCCGTCGACATAGGTACGGCGATAGGCCGCCGCATCGCGGCCGTCGGCGGTCAGGCACACCACCAGCAGGTCCGCGGCGAGGGCGGGGAGGGGCGCGTCGCCGGTCAGGTCGGCCGCGACGCCGCGGATCGGCCCCGGCACCAGGTGCGCGGAGCGGCGCAGCCCGGCGACGTCCGTACCGTCGGCGGCGAGGCGCAGGCCGATCCGGGTGCCGAGGTCGCCGACCCCGATGAGGAGGGCGTCGGCGGTGACGGGCTCGGGCATGGCGTGAGGGTAGTGGTCTCGACGAGCTCGACCAGCGAGCGGTGGTCTCGACAGGCTCGACCAGCGAGCGGTGGTCTCGACAGGCTCGACCAGCGAGCGGTGGTCTCGACGAGCTCGACCAGCGAGCGGAGGCGTACCGTCCTCGCATGGAGGCTCGTCGTGCCACGACCGCGGACGCCGCGGCGCTCGGCCGGATGCTGTGGGACTTCAACGTGGAGTTCGACGGGCCGACCGACACCGCCGACGTCCTCACCGAGCGGTTCGAGCGGATCCTCGACCTCGACGGCGTCTTCGCGCTGGTCGTCGGCGAGGCGGAGGGGTTCGCCCTCGTCACGCTGCGGCCGGCGATCTGGTTCGACGGGCCGGTCGCGCAGCTGGAGGAGCTCTATGTCGTTCCGGCGCTGCGCAACGCGGGGCGCGGGACGGTGTTGCTCGGTCTGGCGCGCGACGTCGCCCGGGAGCAGGGGGCGCCGGAGATGCACATCAACGTCGACGAGGTCGACGCCGACACTCGGCGCTTCTACGAACGGCACGGCTTCGTGAACATCGAGGACGGATCCGACTTCCGGATGCTCTGCTACATCGGGCCCACCCAGGGGCGGTAGCGCGCGACCCGCCGCCCGGCGCACCATGGAGGGGTGGTGAGGTACCAGCTCCTCTGGGACGGCGACGAGGCCTGGGCCGAGCATCGGATCGAGGGCGACCTGGTGGTCGACATGGCTCCGCCCGGAGTCCGCGAGTCCGTCCGGGTGACCGTGCGCCGGGACGACGTACCCACGATGCTCGCCGCGCTGGACTGCGACCCGCACGAGGACGCGGCCGCGGTGCTGTCGGTCTACGCCGCCGCCGTCGCCCATCCCTCCCTGCTCGACTGGCTGACCTCGCTGGGGATCAGGACGAGCGTGTCGGTCGTACGTCGTCCCCCGCGCACCGGCTGACGGCCCGGGGAACCGGAGTGCTCCGGCTCGTATGCTCGCGGCGTGACCTGGTTCTCCTCGCCCGCCGACGCCGACGCCCGTCTCCGGGAGGTGGGCTATCTGTCCGACCCGGGCACCGCGGTGACGACATACCTCTCCGGACAGCTCGGCAAGCCGCTGCTCGTCGAGGGGCCCGCCGGGGTCGGCAAGACCGAGCTGGCCAAGGCGGTCGCGCGCGCCACGGGCGCGGAGCTGGTGCGGCTGCAGTGCTACGAGGGGCTGGACGAGGCGCGGGCGCTGTATGAGTGGAACTACAAGAAGCAGCTGCTGCGGATCCAGGCCGCCCACGGCGAGACCTGGGACGCGACCCACGACGACATCTTCACCGAGGAGTTCCTGCTCACCCGGCCGCTGCTGACCGCGATCCGGCGGGACGCCCCGACCGTGCTGCTGGTCGACGAGGTGGACAAGACCGACGTCGAGGTCGAGGGGCTGCTGCTGGAGGTGCTCAGCGACTTCCAGGTCACCATCCCCGAGCTCGGGACGATCACCGCGACCGCGCGGCCGTTCGTCATCCTCACCTCCAACGCCACCCGCGAGCTGTCCGAGGCGGTCAAGCGGCGCTGCCTGTTCACCCACATCGACTACCCCGAGCCGGACCGGGAGCGCGAGATCGTCCTCGCGCAGGTGCCCGATCTCGACGACGCGCTGGCGCGGCAGCTGGTCGACGTGGTCTCCCGGCTGCGCGACCTGGACCTGAAGAAGGCGCCCTCGATCGCCGAGACGGTGGACTGGGCGCACACCCTGCTCGCCCTGGAGACCGGGACGCTGGACGAGGACGCGATCCGGCAGACCCTCGGGGTGGTCCTCAAGCACGCATCGGACCAGGAGAAGGCGGTGCGCGAGCTGAAGCTGGCCGCCGGACGCCGGCCGTGAGCCTGCTCGAGCGCCACCTCGGCTTCCTCGCCGCGCTGCGCGAGGCCGGCCTCCCGGTCTCGCTCGCCGAGGGCCGCGACGCGGTGTCCGCGCTGGGCGCCGTCGGGCTGGCCGACCGCTCGCTGGTGCGGGAGGCGTACGCCGCCACGCTGGTCAAGCGCGCCGCCCAGCGGCCGGCCTTCGACGCGGTCTTCGAGGTGTGGTTCCCCGCCCTCATCGGCTCCGGTTCCGCCGAGTCGGCGCTTCTTGACCCCGAGTCGGCGTTAATTGACGCCGACTCGGGGGAAATTGGCGCCGACTGGGCGTCAACTGGCGCCGACTCGGCGGGGTGGGACACCGGGGAGGCCCTGGCGGACCTCCGAGAGCGGCTCGATGCCGCCCTGCAGGCCGGGGACCAGCAGGCACTGGACCGGCTCGCGGTCGAGGCGGTCGCCCGCTTCGGCGCGATGCCCGGGCGCGGGCCGGGGATGTCGTCGTGGTCGGCCTACACCACCCTGCAGCGGGTCAGCCCCGAGGAGCTGATCGGCCAGATCGTCCAGGGGCTGCTGGCCACCGGTCGCACCGAGGAGGAGGCCGACCGGGAGGCGCGCAACCGGGTGGCCGGCTTCCGCGGCCGGGTCGAGGCGGACGCCCGACGCCGGATCGCGGAGGAGAAGGGACCCGAGCACGTCACCCGCACCACCCTGCGGCCGCCGATCGAGCAGCTGGACTTCATCGCCGCCCGCCGGACCGACCTGGAGGAGATGCGCCGCCAGATCACCCCGCTGGCGCGCCGGCTGGCCACCCGGCTGACCCGCGAGCAGCACGCGAACGGCCGCGGCCCGCTGGACTTCCGCCGTACCGTCCGTGCCTCGGTCTCCACCGGCGGCGTCCCGCTCACCACCCACCACCGGCCCAAGCGACCGCACCGCACCGAGCTGGTGGTGCTCTGCGACGTGTCCGGGTCGGTCGCCAACTTCGCCGGCTTCACGCTGATGCTGGTCTTCGCGATGCGCGAGCAGTTCGGCAAGGTGCGCGCCTTCACCTTCGTCGACCAGGCGCACGAGGTCACCCACCACTTCCGCCCCGGCGCCGACCCCGCCGACGTCCTCACCGCCCTCGCGGCCGACACCGCGCACGCCGCCCGATGGGGCCGCACCAACTACGGTCGCGCGTTCACCACCTTCGCCGAGGAGTACGCCGACGCGCTCGGCCCGAAGTCCTCCCTCCTCGTACTCGGCGACGCCCGCTCCAACTACTCCGACCTCGCCCTGCCCCGGCTGCGCGAGCTCGCCGACGCCGCCCGGCATGCCTGGTGGCTCAACCCCGAGCACCGGCGGCACTGGGACACCGGCGACTCCGCCGCGCGGGACTACTCCGCCATCGTGCCGATGGTCGAGTGCCGCAACCTGACCCAGCTCGGGGAGTTCGTGCACCGGCTCGTCTGACCCGCGGCCCGTCCCTCGCGGGACCCCCGTGCGCCACTAGGATTCGAGACCGGGCGAGTGGAAGGAGGGGCGGCGGGTGACCTTCGACGTGCACCAGCTGGACACCTTCCTGTTCATCGGTGCGGCCGTCACCCTGCTCGCCATCCTGGCCGTCCGCGTCTCCAGCCGCGCCGGGCTGCCCAGCCTGCTGCTCTACCTGATGATCGGCGTGCTGCTGGGGGAGTCCGTGGCCGGGATCGGCTTCGAGGACTACGCCCTCGCCCACGCCCTCGGCTTCGGCGCGCTCGTGCTGATCCTCGGCGAGGGCGGGCTCACCACCGACCTCGGCCAGGTCCGCGACAGCCTGCGCCTCGGGGCCGTCCTGGCGACCCTGGGGATCGCCGTATCGGTCGGGGTGATGGCGCTCGCCGGCCACTACCTCCTCGGGCTGCCGTGGATCCTCGCCGTGCTGCTCGGCGCTGTCTGCTCGCCGACCGACTCCGCCGCGGTCTTCTCCGTGCTCCGCGTGGTGCCCGTGCCGCGCCGGCTCACCGGGGCGCTCGAGGCCGAGTCCGGCCTCAACGACGCCCCGACCGTCGTGCTGGTGACGCTGGTCTCCAGCGGCGCGTTCGGGGAGTACGGCGCCCTGCTCACCCTCGCGATCATCGTCGGCGAGCTCGCCGGCGGGGTGCTGGTCGGGCTCGTGGTCGGCTGGTGCGGCGGCTGGCTGATGCGCCGGGCCGCGCTGCCGGCTTCCGGCCTCTACCCGCTCGCCGTCCTCACCCTGTGCCTGTTCGCCTACGGCGCCGGTACTGCGGTGCACGTCTCCGGCTTCGCTGCCGTCTACGTCGCCGGGCTGCTGCTCGGGAACGCCGAGCTGCCGCACCGCGCCGCGACCCGCTCCTTCGCCGAGGGCGTCGCGTGGCTCGCCCAGATCGGGCTGTTCGTGATGCTGGGCCTGCTCGCCTCGCCCGGGCGCTTCGACGGCCGGACCGTCGTCGTGGCCCTGGTCGCCGGGCTGGTGCTGACCCTGGTGGCGCGGCCGCTGTCGGTCCTCGCCAGCGCCTGGGCGGACCCGATGAGTCCGCGGGAGCTGGCGTTCATCTCCTGGGCGGGCCTGCGCGGCGCCGTACCGATCGTGCTCGCCACCATCCCCCTCTCCGAGGGCGTGCCCGGCGCCGAGGAGCTCTTCGACGTGGTCTTCGTGCTGGTGGTGGTCTACACCCTGCTGACCGGCCCGACGCTGCCGCTGGTGGCCCGGCTGCTGGGGGTGGCGCAGCGCTCGGAGCCCCGCGGGCTGGACGTCGAGGCGGCCCCGCTGGAGCGGATCGCCGCCGACCTGCTGCAGGTGCAGATCGAGCCGGCCTCCCGTCTGCACGGCGTGGAGGTGGGCGAGCTGCGGCTCCCGGTCGGCTCGTCGGTCTCCCTGGTCGTGCGGGAGGGGCGGACCATGGTGCCGGACTTCCGCACCACGCTGCGGCACGGCGACGAGCTGCTCGTGGTCACCCCGCGCCGCCAGCGCCAGGCCACCGAGAAGCGGCTCCGCGAGCTCTCCACCCGCGGCCGCCTCGCCCAGTGGCTGCGCGACGAGCCGGAGTGAGCACTCGCGGCTAACCGGCGGCGGTACGGCGGGCCCCGGCGGCGGCCTCGGCGGCGGCCCCGGCGGCCCGCTCCACTGTAAAGCGGTGTTCCGGGATCCTCTGCGGTGTTCGGACATCGCAGGAGTCGACCGAACCCCGCAGGAGTCGACCGAACACCGCTTTACAGCCAGCGGGCCGGGGCCGTCAGCCCGCCTGGGCCACGGGGTCGTTGGGCACGCAGATCGTGGTGTCGATCTGCGAGGTCACCTGTCGCGGCCCGTCGGCGAGCTTGTCGAACTTGTTGCCGACGAGCACCATCACGCCGACCCCTTCGAGCTGGTCGGCGGGCTTCTCGACCAGCTTGGTCCGGTCGCGGCCGAGAGTACGGCGGACCAGGATCGCCGCGGGGTCGCGCTTGTCCGTGGTCCACACCGCCGCTCGCTTCACGCTCACCTCGCGGTCGGCGTTCCCGGTCTCCCCGGCGCCGAAGCCGGTCCGCACCAGGGCGCCCAGGGTCTTCTCCGCGAGGCCGCCGCGGGTCCCGGCGTTGAAGACGCTCACGGTCACCATGCCCCGCCGTACCTGCTCGCCGGCCGCGATGTCCTGCTCCTGGCAGGGGCCGTCGGAGGTCGAGTCCTCAGCGGTGGGGAGCGGCTGGGTGAGCGCCGACCAGCCGACCAGCACGCCCACGAGCAGCAGGACGAGCAGGACGGCGAGGGTCGCGGCCGTCTTGGCGGACTGGGTCATGCGGTCGCTCCCGTGTGGTGGACCCGGGCGTGCAGCATCGCGCGCTGCTGCAGTGCGGCCCGCAGCGCCCGGTGCAGCCCGGTCTCCAGGTAGAGGTCGCCGTCCCACTCCACCACGTGCGCGAACAGGTCGCCGTAGAAGGTGGAGTCGTCGTCGAGCAGGGTGGCCAGGTCCAGGGTGTCCCGGGTGGTGACCAGCTCGTCCAGCCGCACCTGGCGCGGCGGGAGCTGGGCCCACTCGCGTGAGCTCAGGCCGTGGTCGGGATAGGGGCGGCCCTCTCCCACGCGCTTGAAGATCACGGCGGGGAGTCTAGCCATCGCACCGGCTACGCTCCCGCCATGACCGACCCTGTCGCCTCCGACCCGATCGTCGACGCCGTCGCGCCGGGCTACCGGTTCGAGGGCACGGCCCTCGAGCTCGGCGGCCTGATGCTGGACGCCGAGCGGCTGGCCGACGTACCGATCCGGATCCCGCTGGGGATGCTCAACCGGCACGGCCTGGTCGCCGGCGCCACCGGAACCGGCAAGACCAAGACCCTGCAACTGCTGGCCGAGCAGCTCAGCGCGAACGGGGTGCCGGTCTTCGCCGCCGACATCAAGGGCGACCTGTCCGGCCTCTCCCAGCCGGGCGAGGGCGGCGAGAAGATCACCGCGCGTGCCGCGTCGGTTGGCCAGACCTGGACCGCCACCGGCTTCCCGACCGAGCTCTACACCCTCGGCGGGCAGGGGACCGGGGTGCCGATCCGGGTGACGATGAGCGCCTTCGGCCCGATGCTGTTGGCCAAGGTGCTGGGGCTCAACGACACCCAGACCTCCAGCCTGGGCCTGGTCTTCCACTACGCCGACCAGGCGGGGCTGCCGCTGCTGGACCTGGCCGACCTGCGCGCGGTGGTGCAGTACCTCGTCTCCGACGAGGGGAAGCCGGAGCTCAAGGCGCTCGGCGGCCTCTCCAGCGCGACCGCCGGAGTGATCCTGCGCGAGCTGATCGCCTTCTCCGACCAGGGGGCCGACGAGTTCTTCGGCGAGCCGGAGTTCGAGTCCGCCGACCTGCTGCGGCTCACCGACGACGGCCGCGGGGTGATCTCGCTGCTGGAGCTGCCGAACCTGCAGGACCGTCCCGCCCTGTTCTCCACCTTCCTGATGTGGCTGCTGGCCGACCTCTTCCACGACCTGCCCGAGGTGGGCGACGTGGACAAGCCCAAGCTGGTGTTCTTCTTCGACGAGGCGCACCTGCTCTTCAATGACGCCTCCGACGACTTCCTGGACCAGATCACCCAGACCGTGCGGCTGATCCGCTCCAAGGGCGTCGGCGTCTTCTTCGTCACCCAGAGCCCCACCGACGTGCCCGACGACGTGCTGGCCCAGCTGGGCTCGCGGGTCCAGCACCAGTTGCGGGCGCACACGCCCAACGACGCCAAGGCGCTCAAGGCGACGGTGAACACCTATCCCACCAGCGCGTACGACGACCTCGGGGCCGTCCTCACCACGCTCGGGATCGGCGAGGCCGTGGTGACCGTGATGGACGAGCGCGGCGCACCGACCCCGGTCGCCTGGACCCGGTTGCGGGCGCCCGAGTCGCTGATGGGCCCCGCCGACCCGGCGGCGACGAAGGCGGCGGTCGAGGCCAGCCCCGGGTGGGCGAAGTACGCCACCGTGCAGGACCGGGAGTCCGCCCGCGAGAAGCTCGCGGCGCGGCTGGAGGAGGGCTCCCGCAAGGCGGAGAAGGAGACCGGCCAGCCGCGCAAGCAGGCCTCCCGCACCCGCCGCCGCCGGACGTCGGAGTCGTCGAGGTCGTCGAGGTCGGAGGGCAACTGGGCCGACGGAGGCGGGATGGTCGGCGACGTGATGGGCTCGCCGGTCTTCAAGGACTTCATGCGCACGGCCGCCCGGGAGATCGCCCGGGGGATGTTCAAGTCGGGTCGTCGCTGACCCCCTCGGTCGGAGGGCTCCAGGCGACCTGGATCCGCCGGGTGCCGGCTCCGCGGGTGACCAGCTGGCCGCGGCCGGGCGGCCCCGGCTCGGGCCGCACCCGGCCCAGCAGCGGACCGTCGTCGGGGTCGCCGGCGAGCAGCAGTACCGGCTGACCCAGGTCGCGCAGCGCCTGCAGGGCCGGGTCCATCAGGGTGCGGGTCGCGCCACCGGAGCGCAGCGCCACCACCAGGTGCAGCCCGACGTCGCCGGCCCGCGCCAGCAGCGGGCGCAGGGGCGCGAGCGGCGAGCCGCCGGTCACCGTCAGCAGGTCGGCGTCGTCCACGACGACGTGCACCTCCGCGCCCGACCACCACGACCGCTGCCGCAGCTGGTCGGGTGTCACGCCCTCGCCGGGCAGCCGCCCGCCGAGATAGCCGGCCAGGTCGCGGAGCACCGGCTCGGCCTCGTCGGCGGAGGTGAGGTAGTTGAGCAGGAAGGGCTCGGGCACCTCGCCGAGCAGGGTCCGGCGCGGGTCGAGGAGCACGACCTGCGCCGCGTCGGGCCGGCGGGTCCGCAGCAGCTCGTGCAGGTGGCCGCGCAGGGTCGCCGTACGTCCCGAGCCGCCGTCGCCGATGACCAGCAGGTGCGGGTCGCGGTCCGGGTCCAGGAGCACGGGTGCCAGGTCGTCCTCGTCGACGCCCAGCACGAGCCGACGCTCGCCGGGTACGGCGGCCGGCAGCGCCTCGCGATCCACCCGCTCCGGCAGCAGCCGCAGCCGGGGTGCCGTCCGGTCCGGCCAGGCCCGCGCGACTCGAGCCGTCAGGTCGGCCACGCCCGCGGCGAGCGTCTCCGAGCGGGGATCGCCGTCGACGCGTGGCAGCGCGGTCAGGTAGTGCAGACCGCCCGGGAGGAGCCCGCGACCGGGTCGGTCCGCCGGCACCCGGCCGGCCAGCCGGCGGTCGACCTCGGAGTCGACCGGGTCCCCGAGCCGGAGCTCCAGCCGGGTGCCGAACAGGTCGCGGACCGCCGAGCGGAAGTCGCTCCAGCGGCCGGCCGCGGCGACCAGGTGGACGCCGTACGCCAACCCCCGATCGGCCAACCGGTGGATCTGCTGCTCCAGGTCGGGGTGCTCCTCGCGGAGCGTCACCCAGCCGTCCACCACGAGGAACACGTCGCCACCGGCCCCGCGGCCGTCGCGCTCGCGGCGCTCCAGCAGGGCGGCGACCTCGGCGACGATCCGGCGCACGACGGCGGGCTCGGTGCGGCCGGCCACGCCGGCCAGGTGCGGCAGCCCGGCGAGGCTGGCGAGCCCGCCGCCACCGAGGTCGAGGGCGTAGAACGTCGCCTCGTCCGGGGCGTGGGTGAGGGCGATTCCCGCCATCAGGGTCTGTAGCAGGGTGCTGCGGCCGCTGCGCGGGGCGCCGACGACGGCGACATGGCCGGCCGCGCCGGAGAGGTCGACGAGGAGGGGCTCCCGGCGCTGCTCCCGCGGTCGGTCGACGATCCCGACCGGGACCGTGAGGCGGCCGAGCGGGCCGGTGCTGCGCAGGAGCCCGTCCAGGGTGTCCGGGGTGTCCAGGGGTGGGAGCCAGACCCGGTGAGCCTCCGGGCCGAGACCCGCCATCGCGTCGATCGCGGCGTGGAGCAGAGCGGGACGACGTACTCCCTCCCCCTCGTCGGGCACGGGCTCTGGCGGCGGGGCCGCGAGCACGGTGAACGGCACCGCCCAGGCGCGCTCCTCCGGGCAGTCCCTGGGCGCGACGGCCCCGGAGACGAAGGCGGCGCGGAACCGCACCAGCCGGGCCGCGTCGGTCTGGAGGAACCCCAGCCCGGGCACGCTGCGCAGCCGGTGCGCGTCGGGCACCCCGAGCACCGCGCGGGACTCCGCGGCGCTGAATGTGCGCAGCCCGATCCGGTAGGACAGGTGCGACTCCAGCCCGCGCAGTCGCCCCTCGTCCAGCCGCTGGGAGGCCAACAGCAGGTGCAGCCCCAGCGAGCGGCCCAGCCGGCCGATCGCGACGAACAGCTCGACCAGCTCCGGCTGCGCGGACAGCAGCTCGGAGAACTCGTCGACCACGATGAACAACGACGGGAGGGCGGGCAGCTCCGCCCCCTCGGCTCGTGCCCGGCGGTAGTCCTCGATCGAGGCGTGGTTGCCCGCCTCGCGCAGCAGCTCCTGGCGGCGCAGCAGCTCACCGGTGAGGGCGTCGGCCATCCGGTCCACCAGGCTGAGCTCGGAGGACAGGTTGGTGATCAGCGCGGACGTGTGGGGCAGCCGGGCCGCGTCGGCGAAGGTCGCCCCGCCCTTGAAGTCGACGAGGACCAGGTTCAGCTCGTCGGGGGAGTGGGTGAGCGCGAGCGCCAGCACCAGGGTGCGGAGCAGCTCGGACTTGCCCGACCCGGTGGCCCCCACCAGCAGCCCGTGCGGGCCCATGCCTCCGAGGGCCGCCTCCTTGAGGTCCAGCTCGAGCGGCCCGCCCTCGGTCGCGGTACCGATCGGCACCCGCAGTCGCTGCTGCCCCGGTCGTGGCCGCCAGTGCGTGTCAGGACTCCAGGCGTCGACGTCGGCGAGACCGAGCAGTTCGGTGAGGGGGCGCTCGGCACTGTCGTGGTCGGACGGTACGGCGGCCCAGGGGGCCAGCCGGCGGGCCACCGCCTCCGCGGCGCTCCGGCTCATCCGGTCGGGACGCGTGCCCTCCTCGCCGTCGATGGCGAGCTCCCTGGTCGCGGCGGTGAGGACCAGGTGCGTCGCGTCCCCGCCGGGATCTGTCGGCGGGTCGGTCCCGTCGTGGATCACCAGGAGATGTCGCCCCGCCGGCACCAGCTCGGTCAGCGCGGCGAGGTCGGCGCCGACCAGCCGGCGCGGGCCTGCGGCGTCCGCCTCGTGCGGGCTCGTGGCGTGCGGCAGCCACTTCACCCAGTCCCAGTGCGGCAGGTCGGGCTCGGTGCAGTGCACGGCGACCGCCAGGTGCTCCGGCGCGTGGGCCACGGCCGCTTGGCAGAGGAGGGCCCGGGCCAGGGCGCGGGTCTGCTCACGCGGACCGGCGACCTCGACGCGGGACCGCCGCAGGTCCAGGTTCGCGGGCAGACCGGGCTGCTCGGCGTGCACCGCGAGCAGCCGGTGCAGGGCCGCGGCGGCGGCCGGGTCGGCCCGGGCGTCGTCGGCCTCGGCGGGAGGGGTGAGCGTCACCGTCGCAGGCTGGGTGCGGCAGCCGACGCGGGCACGGAGGAACCAGGAGTGGTCCGGCCCCCGCCGCCAGCGACGCTCCGGGTCGCCCGCCAGGACCGCCAGCTGCGAGGGGTCGGGGTGGTGCCAGACGAGGGACTGCCGCTGCGCGGCCGCGGCGGCCCGCGCGCTCGCGCGCACGCAAGCGAGATGGTGGAGGTAGTCCTCCCGGGCCGTGCTCCGCTGGCGGGCCTGTTGACGGCGCTGCCGGTCCACCTGCACCAGCACGTAGGCGAGGGTCGCGAGGAGGAAGACGCCGCCGGCCAGCAGGCTGCGGGTGCGCAGGGAGGAGTCGCTGCCGCCTCCGGCCAGGCTGGCCACGAGCAGGATCGAGCCGAGGGTGCCGATCATGGGTACGGCGCCGGCCAGGACCGCGCCGGCACCCTCGCCCCGCTCCAGTCGCGGGGGCGGGCGCAGCGTCAGCTCGCCGGCCGGGAGGGCCGGCTCCGCGTTGTCGGTCGCGCTCGGGGTGGTCGTCACCGCTCCAGCCTGGTAGCCCGGCCGGTGCGGGGCCACCGGGTCGGGAGCGCCTGTGGAGAACTCCGCGTCGTCGCGGGTTATCCACAGATTGCCCGTGCCCCGCCCATGTCCCCGTCTCGTGGGGTGTGCTTCTAGGACGCGGGCAGACGCCCCGCCGCCGGTGATCGGCCGGCTCACGTGAAGGAGGACGAACCATGAGCACGGCAGAGATGGGACAGGGCGAGGGCACCCTGAGCCGAGCGGCGACCCTGGTCGCCGACGCGCGCAGCGACTTCGACCGCCTCTCCCGCGATCTGGAGGGCCGGATCCAGGGACTCCAGGGGCAGTGGGTGGGCCAGGGCGGCACCGCGTTCTTCGCGCTGCACCGGGCCTGGACGGAGAAGCAGGCGGTGATCGTCGGCGCCCTCGACGGCTTCGAGCGCTCCCTGGTCGCGACGGAGAAGGACAACGTCGCGACCGACGAGACCCAGATGGCCAACTACCAGCGCAACGCCGCGCGGCTCGCCTGAGCCGGCGGTCCGACCACACACGGAAGGTGACTCTCATGACCCTGGACGGACTTCGCGTCAACCACGGCGGCCTGGACCTGGCCGCGCAGGACCTGCACCGCGCGGTGCAGCAGATCGACGAGCGGCTGGACCGGCTCGAGGGCGAGCTGAGCCCGCTGCGCAGCGACTGGACCGGACGCGCGCAGGAGGCCTACGAGCGGGCCAAGCGGACCTGGGACGGCGCGATCCAGGAGATGGTCCAGCTGCTGGCCGACACCGGCCGGACCGTCGCGGCCTCGAACGAGGACTACCGTGCCGCGGACCAGCGCGGGGCGGCTGCCTTCGACCTGTGAGCACCGTTGTCTCGGGGGTGACCGGTCCGCTGCGGCTGACCCTGGTCACCGAGCGGGGCCGTCACGACCTGGCGGTGCCCGGCGGGGTGCCGGTGGGTCGGCTGCTGCCGGAGCTGGCGCGTACGGCGGGGCTCGCGGCCGACGACTCCCTGGAGGCCCGCCTGCTCCGGGCGGACGGGTCGGCCTTGGACCCCGGCCTCGGGCTGCACGACCAAGGAGTGGTCGCGGGGGAGCGGGTGCGGCTGGCGTCGGCGGACTGGGCGGAGCCGCGCCACGACGACGTGGCGCTCGCGACCGCCGAGATCGTGGTGGCCGAGCTGCCGCCCTGGCGGCCCCCGGCGGGCCGCCGTACCGCCTTGGGGGTGGGGTGCGGTCTCCTGCTGCTCGCGGGGATCGCCCTGCTGCGGGTGGGGGAGCCGGCCGCCCTGGTGGCGGGCCTGGTGGCCGTCGTGCTCGTCTGCGGTGCCGGGCTGCTCTCCCGGGCGCGGAGGGCTCCGGGGTCCGCGGCGATCGTGGGGTGGGTCGCGACGGGGTACGCCGCCCTCGCCGGCCTGCTCGTCGGCGGGGGCGCGCTGGGGTCGTCCCTGACCGGCGCGGGCATCGGGGCGGCTGCGGCCGGCCTGGCATGCGCGGCCGGCGTGGCGGAGCGTCGGGTCCTGGCCGGACCGCCCGTCGTGCTGGGGGTGCTCACCGCGCTCGCCGGCCTGCTCCTCCCCGCGGTCGGCCGGCCCGACGTGGTGCTCGTCTCGGTGATGACGGCTGCCGTGATCGCGGGCAGCCTGCTGCCCTGGCTGGCGTTGAGCGTGGCGGCGGTGCGACCCGACCCGCCGTGGCGCGGGGTGACGTCCACGCCGGCCCCCGCCGTCGATGCGCCGGGGCTGCGCTCCGGGGTCCTGCTGGCCGACCAGGTGCTGCTCGCCGCCCAGGCGACGGTCGGGCTGCTCGCGCTGGCCGTCTTGCCGGTGACCGTGGGGCTCGGTGCCTGGGGAGCCGTGCTCGGGGTGCTGTGCTGCCTCGTCCTTCTGTTGCGCACCCGGCACCATGCGTCCGGCGCGCAGCTGGCGGTCGGGCTGGTGTCCGGCGTGGCCGGCCTGGCGGTGATGGCCGTGACGGCGGTGGTGCAGCGGCCCGGATGGTCGCCGGTGGTTGCCGGGCTCCTCGCGGTCGCGGGCCTGGTCGTGCTCGGTTTGATGCTGGCTCCGCCGGGCCTCGGCGTCCGGCGTGGGTGGTGGGGCGATCTGGCGGAGTCGCTGGTGCTGGTCGCGCTGCTCCCGGTGCTGGCGGTGGCGACCGGGCTGCTCGACGCGGTGGGGCGATAGTCGATGGCCGACAACCGCGACCTGGTCGAGGCGTATGCGTTCAACCGACGGCGCCTGGTGACCGCGTTCGTCACCGGGAGCGTCGACCGCGGGCTCCCGCGGCCGTGGCGGGCCCTGACGATCGGCCTGCTGCTCGCCGTGCTGCTGGTGGCGGGTGCCGCGGCGGCGCCGTACGTCGTGGACCTGTTCTGACCATCCCGGAATGCACCGCGGCGCCGGCCGAAGCCGACGCCGCGAGGTGGCGGAGGATGCGGGATTCGAACCCGCGAGGGCGTTAACCCAACCCGCTTTCCAAGCGAGCGCCATAGGCCACTAGGCGAATCCTCCGCGCAGGAGCGTACCCAACTGGGGGGCGCCGGATGAAATCGCCTAGACTTCTACCAACCCCCCGCGCGGCGACATCTCGCCCAACTCCCCCAGGGCCGGAAGGCAGCAAGGGTAAGTGAGCTCTGTCGGGTGCGCGGGGGGCCTTTCGATGTCCGCGCTCGGTGCGATCCACAGGGCCACCGGCCGGGTACCGGGTGTCGGTGCCCGCGGCTAGGGTCGTCGACGTGGACTCACCACTCGCGCTCTACCGCCGCTACCGCCCCGAGACCTTCGCCGAGGTGATCGGGCAGGAGCACGTGACCACGCCCCTGCGGGCCGCGCTGGAGCACAACCGGGTGAACCACGCCTACCTGTTCTCCGGCCCCCGCGGTTGCGGCAAGACCACCTCCGCCCGGATCCTCGCGCGCACGCTCAACTGCGCCAAGGCGCCGGTCGCCGACCCGTGTGGCGAGTGCGACAGTTGCCGCGACCTGGCCCGCGGAGGCCCGGGCTCGATCGACGTGATCGAGATCGACGCCGCGTCCCACAACGGCGTCGACGACGCCCGCGACCTGCGGGAGAAGGCGTTCTTCGCGCCGGTGCGCGACCGCTACAAGGTCTACATCATCGACGAGGCGCACATGGTGACGCCGCAGGCGTTCAACGCGCTGCTCAAGCTGGTCGAGGAGCCGCCGCCGCACCTGCGTTTCATCTTCGCCACCACCGAGCCGGACAAGGTGATCCCGACCATCCGGTCGCGGACCCATCACTACCCGTTCCGGCTGATCCCGCCGCGGCTGCTGTCGAGCTACCTGGCCGAGCTGTGCGAGGCCGAGGGCGTCGCGATCGAGCCCGCCGCGCTGCCGCTGGTCGTGCGCGCCGGGGCCGGCTCGGCCCGGGACACGCTGTCGGTGCTCGACCAGCTGATCGGCGGATCCGGCCCCGACGGGGTCACCCACCAGCTGGCCACCGGGCTGCTCGGCTTCACCCCGGACACCCTGCTCGACGAGGTGGTCGACGCCTTCGCCGCCGGTGACGGCAGCGCGGTGTTCGGTGTGGTCGACAAGGTGATCGAGACCGGGCAGGACCCGCGCCGCTTCACCGAGGACCTGCTGCGCCGCCTGCGGGACCTGGTGATCGTCGACGCCGTGCCCGACGCGCCCGCGACCGGGCTGATCGAGGTGTCGGAGGACCAGGGCGAGCGGCTGGTCGCCCAGGCGGCCCGCTTCGGCTCGCGCGAGCTCTCCCGAGCGGCCGACCTGGTCGCGACCGGCCTGACCGAGATGCGCGGCGCCACCGCGCCCCGGCTGCTGCTCGAGCTGATCTGCGCCCGCGTTCTGCTGCCGAGCGCTGACGACTCCGTCGACGGTGTGGGCGCCCGGCTGGATCGCCTCGAGAAGCGGATCGGGGTGACCGGAGGCGCGCCGAGCGCCGGCGGGCGCGCTGCGCCGGTTTCCGCTCCTGCCGCTCAGCCCACGACCCCTGCGCCCTCGGCCCCCGCGCCCGCTGCCCCCGCGGCCACCGGAGGTAGCCCAGCCATCCCGGAGGACCGTCCGCAGGTGGCTCAGCAACCTCCGGTCGGCGGGCCGCCCGCCCCCGCGGCGCCGGGCGACGGCCCGGTCGGCGGACCGCCCTCCCCGGTTCCGTGGGACCAGCAGGAGCCCGAGCAGGCACCCGCGCCGGACGCCCCGGCCACGCAGTCCGCTCAACAGAGCGCCCCCGAGCAGCCCGCCCCGGCCGGGGCGTCGACGGCGAAGGCGAGCGAGGGCGGCCTGAGCCTGGTGGAGGTACGTCGCCTCTGGCCGGACATCGTCGACGCCACCAAGACCATGCGCCGGCTCGTCTGGATGCTGCTCACCCAGCACGCCCAGGTCGTCGGGGTGGAGGGCGACGCGGTCACCATCGGCTTCGACACCACCGGCCCGCGCGAGTCCTTCGTGAAGTCCGGCGGCGACGAGGTGCTGCGCCAGGCCGCGATCGACGTGGTCGGCCAGGACTGGCGGATCGAGGCGATCGTCGATCCGGGCTCCAGCCCCGGCGACACCGGCCGTTCGCAGCCTCCGGGGCCGCCGGACGCCGCCGCCCCGACCGGTCAGCCCGTCGGTCCGACGGTCCGGGACGAGCCCGGCCCGGCCGGACGACCCGGGACGGACGGGCAGCAGGAGCCCGAGCCCCCGGCGCCGGACGACGGGCGGGACGGGCCAGTTGCTCGCGCCGCCGTACCCGACCCGGTTCCGCCCGCCGAGGACGCCCCGCCGCCCCCCGAGCCGCGCTACGCCGCCCGGTCGACCCGCCCCGAGCGGCAGGAGGCCTACGACCCCGACCAGGACGTCGACCCCGACGACCCGGAGTCCGACGCGGGCGGCGTGGACAGCGCCGCGCTCCTCGAGCGCACCCTGGGCGCGAAGGTGATCGACGAGATCCCCCACGAGTGAGCGACCCGGCGCCGCGCGGCGCGCCGTACCGACCATCGACCTGAGAGAGTGGAGCCATGAGCCAGAACCCCTTCGACGCCCTCGGTGGCGGCGGCTTCGACATGAACGCCCTGATGCAGCAGGCCCAGCAGATGCAGGAGCAGCTGGAGGCTGCGCAGGACCAGCTGAACCAGCAGGAGGTCGAGGGCCAGGTCGCCGGCGGGGCGGTCACCGTCAAGGTCAACGGCGTCGGCGAGCTGCTCGACGTCACCGTCCGCCCCGGCACCGTCGACGGCGGCGACGCCGAGAGCCTCTCCGAGCTCGGCGAGCTGGTGGTGGCCGCCTACCGCGACGCCAAGTCCCGCGCCGACCAGCTGGCTGCGGAGACGCTCGGCCCGCTCGCCGGGGGCGGCGGCGGGTTGCCCGGACTGGGCTGAGGCCGGCCGGTGTACGAAGGCGTCGTCCAGGACCTCATCGACGAGCTCGGTCGACTGCCCGGGGTCGGGCCGAAGAGCGCCCAGCGGATCGCGTTCCACCTCCTGCAGGCCGAGCAGACCGACGTACGTCGCCTCGCCGACGTGCTGATCGAGGTCAAGAACCAGGTCAAGTTCTGCTCCATCTGCTTCAACGTCTCCTCCGAGGAGCAGTGCCGCATCTGCCGCGACCCGCGTCGCGACGGCTCGGTGCTGTGCGTCGTCGAGGAGTACAAGGACGTGGTCGCGATCGAGCGGACCCGCGAGTTCCGCGGCCGCTACCACGTGCTCGGCGGCGCGATCTCGCCGATCGAGGGGATCGGGCCCGACCAGCTGCACATCAAGGAGCTGATGACCCGCCTCGCCGACGGCACGGTCACCGAGGTGATCCTGGCCACCGACCCCAACCTCGAGGGCGAGGCCACTGCGACGTACCTCACCCGGATGCTGACCCCGCTGGGCTTGCGCGTCACCCGGTTGGCGAGTGGACTGCCGGTGGGCGGAGACCTGGAGTACGCCGACGAGGTCACTCTCGGGCGGGCCTTCGCCGGAAGGAGAGCGGCACAATGACCCAGACCCGTCACGACCCGGAGATGGTGGCGCTCGCGCGCGCCGTCGCCGCCGAGGTCGAGCAGTTCCAGGGCGCGCTGGGGACCATCGCCCGGGACGCCGAGACCGGGCAGGCGATCCCGCTGCTGCTCCTGGAGATCGCCCGCATCTCCTTCACCGGCGCCCGACTCGGCGCGCAGCGCGACGTCACCCCGCGCGAGGAGTTCCAGCCCGACGTGCCCGAGAGCGACTACGACGACCTGCGGATGCGGCTCGCCGAGGTGCTCGGCCAGCTGGACACCTACAGCTTCGTCTTCGACCCCTACGACCCCGAGATCGTGGTCAGCCAGCTCTCCGACGACCTGGTCAGCATCGCCACCGACCTCGACCTCGGCCTCGCGCACTTCCGCAACGGCGACGTCGAGGAGGCGCTGTGGTGGTGGCAGTTCTCCTACCTCTCGTCGTGGGGCAACCTCGCCGGTGCCGCCCTCAACGCGCTGCTCACCGTGGGCACCCACGACCGGCTCGACGCCGACGCCGACCTGGACGCCGAGGCGGTCGCGGCCGCCGATGAGATGCTGCACGAGACGCCCGACGAGCGCCGCTAGACTGGATCCCACCGGCCGCGCCGCAGCGTCGCGGGCCCCGGCGTGAGGGGCAGGCGGCCGACTCACCACCGACAACCCGAGGAACACAACGTGGGCATTGTCGTGCAGAAGTACGGCGGGTCCTCCCTCGCCGACGCCGCAAGCGTCAAGCGAGTGGCGCGCCGCATCACCGAGGCCCGCCGGGCGGGCAACGACGTGGTCGTGGCCGTCTCCGCGATGGGGGACACGACCGACGAGCTGCTGGATCTGGCCAACGAGGTCAGCCCCCTGCCGCCGCCGCGCGAGCTGGACATGCTGATGACCGCCGGCGAGCGGATCTCCATGGCGCTGGTCGCGATGGCGATCTCCGACCTGGGCTTCACCGCGCGCTCCTTCACCGGCTCCCAGGCCGGCGTGATCACCGACTCGGTGCACGGCAAGGCGAAGATCATCGACATCACCCCCGGCCGGATCTCCGAGGCCCTGGGCGACGGGCACATCGTGATCGTCGCGGGCTTCCAGGGCGTGAGCCAGCAGACCAAGGAGATCACCACCCTCGGACGCGGTGGCACCGACACGACCGCGGTGGCGCTGGCCGCCGCGCTGGGCGCCGACGTGTGCGAGATCTACACCGACGTCGACGGCGTCTTCACCGCCGACCCGCGCGTGGTGCCCCTGGCCCGCAAGCTGGACCGGGTCTCCCACGAGGAGATGCTCGAGCTCGCCGCGAGCGGGTCCAAGGTGCTGCACCTGCGTTCGGTGGAGTACGCCCGCCGCTACAACGTCCCCCTCCACGTGCGCTCCTCCTTCTCCACCAAGGAGGGCACCTGGATCGTCCCCGACCCCGCCGAGGGAGAGCAGACCATGGAACAAGCGATCATCGCCGGCGTCGCGCACGACGTGAGCGAGGCCAAGATCACCGTCGTCGGTGTGCCCGACAAGGTGGGCGAGGCCGCCCGCATCTTCGACGCCCTCTCCGACGCGGAGATCAACATCGACATGGTGGTGCAGAACGTCTCCGCGGCCGCCACGGGTCTCACCGATATCTCCTTCACCCTCCCCCGCACCGACGGGCAGGTCGCGATGAAGGCACTCGCCGGGCTGCAGTCCGAGGTCGGCTACGAGAAGCTGCTCTACGACGACAAGGTCGGCAAGGTCTCGCTGATCGGCGCCGGGATGCGCTCGCACCCGGGCATCACCGCGAAGTTCTTCTCCTCCCTCGCGGGCGCGGGGGTGAACATCGAGATGATCTCCACCTCGGAGATCCGGATCTCGGTGATCGTCGACGAGGCGGACGTCACCGACGCGGTGTGCGCCGCGCACGCGTCCTTCGACCTCGACGCCGACGAGGTCGAGGCGGTCGTGTACGGCGGGACCGGCCGATGAGGCCGGTCAACATCGGCGTCGTCGGCGCCACCGGCCAGGTCGGCGTCGCGATGCGGCAGATCCTGCTGGAGCGCGACTTCCCCGTCGACCAGGTCCGGTTCTTCGCCTCGGCCCGCTCCGCCGGCACCGTGCTCCCGTTCGGCGACCGCGAGGTCACCGTCGAGGACGCCGCGACCGCCGACCCCACCGGGCTGGACATCGCGCTGTTCTCCGCGGGGGCCACCACCTCCCGCGAGCTGGCGCCGCGGTTCGCCGAGGCCGGCGTGATCGTCATCGACAACTCCTCGGCCTTCCGCAAGGATCCGGAGATCCCGCTGGTCGTCTCGGAGGTCAACCCCGAGGCGATGGAGGGCGTGCTGGCTGCCGGCAGCGGCATCATCGCCAACCCCAACTGCACCACGATGGCCGCGATGCCGGTGCTCAAGCCGCTGCACGACGAGGCCGGCCTGCGTCGGCTCGTGGTCGCGACGTACCAGGCCGTCTCCGGCTCCGGCATCGCCGGCGTGGACGAGCTGGCGGGCGGCGTCGAGGCGGCCGGGGAGAAGGCGCGCGAGCTCGCCTACGACGGCGAGGCGGTGGCCTTCCCCGAGCCGGTGAAGTACGTCGAGCCGATCGCCTACAACGTGCTGCCGATGGCCGGCTCGATCGTCGACGACGGGTTCAACGAGACCGACGAGGAGCAGAAGCTGCGCAACGAGTCGCGCAAGATCCTCGACGTGCCCGAGCTGCTGGTCTCCGGCATCTGCGTGCGGGTGCCCGTCTTCACCGGCCACTCGCTGGCGGTCAACGCGGAGTTCGACCGGGCCATGTCGCCGGAGCGGGCCGCCGAGCTGCTCGCGGACGCGCCGGGCGTCGAGCTGGCCGACGTGCCGACCCCGCTCAAGGCGGCCGGCAAGGACCCGTCGTACGTCGGCCGGCTGCGCCGCGACCCGGGGGTTCCGGAGGACCGCGGGCTGGCGCTGTTCATCAGCAACGACAACCTGCGCAAGGGCGCCGCGCTCAACACCGTGCAGATCGCCGAGCTGATCGCCGCCCGGCTCTGACGGGCGGGCTTCAGTCGGAGCTGTAGCGCGAGGTGAGGGCCTCGGAGGCGACGTACGCCGCCACCGACAGCAGCGGGATCACGATCACGATCCACCACGCGAAGAGGCTCTCGACGAGGAACGCCAGCACGACGACGGTCACCAGTCCCACAGCGAGCAGGCTGGTGCTGCCGGCGTCGCGGACCCGCCACGCGCGGAGCAGTGCTGCCCCGGCGAGCACCGCGATCACCAGGATCGCGGCCAGCGCGAAGAAGCCGGGCTTGCCGCAGGACGACGTACCCAACGCCAGGTCGCAGCCCTGCTGAGCCAGCCAGGTCAGCAGTACGGCGAGCACGCCGACCGCCAGGCCGGTCACTGCGGCCGCGACCCGTCCGGAGACGGTGGGCAGCGCCGGGCGTGGGCGCTGCTTCTTCGGCGTCTTCTTCGGCGGCGCCTGGTCCGCCCCGTCCGCGTGGTCCGCCTCGACGGTCGACCGCGGCGCCTCTCGGCGCTCGGTAGCCGGGAGGACCTCGGTCTCGCCGCGCTCGGTCTCGGACGTCATACGCTCCGAGGAACCGCTGCTCCGCTCCGTATGACGTTGTGACGTGACGGGCGAGGGCTCCGGCTCCGGCTCAGGAGCGGGGGGTACGGCGTCAACTGGCGCCGCGTCGGGGTGAACTGGCGCCGACTCGGCGGGCTGGGGCTTCTTCTTGCGACCGAGGCGGAAGGAGGGCAGCTCGAGCGAGGGCTCCTTCTTCGCTCCCGGGTCCGATCCCGAGTCCTTGGCGGCCATGGTGGGCAAGTCTGCCATGAGGACGACGAAGCTCCCGGACCCTGAGGGATCCGGGAGCTTCGGTGGGTCGGGCTGACAGGATTTGAACCTGCGGCCTCCTCGTCCCGAACGAGGCGCGCTACCAAGCTGCGCCACAGCCCGATGGGAGCGTCACCGCTCACCGGAGGGAAACCATACCGGAGCGTCGGCGGCGCTCCCCAATCGAGGTCGAGCGGCGGTCAGCCGGTCCGAGGGACCAGGGTCAGCAGGGTCGCCTCGGGCCGGCATGCCACCCGGATCCGGGTGTAGGGGTTGGTCCCCAGGCCGGCTGATACGTGCAGCCACGACGAGTCCGGGTCGCCGGGTAGGGAGTCGGCGGGATGCCGGTGCAGACCCTTGACCCGTGCCGGCTCGAGGTCGCAGTTGGTCGCCAGGGCCCGGCCGCCCGGCAGGCACACCTGGCCGCCGTGCGTGTGGCCGGCCACGATCGCGTCGTAACCGTCGCGGGCGAACGCGTCGAGCACCCGGAGGTACGGCGCATGCGCGACCGCCAGGCGCAGGTCGGCCGTCGGGTCGGCCGGCCCGGCGACCGAGGCGAGGTCGTCGTAGCCCAGATGCGGGTCGTCCACCCCCGCGAACGCGATCCGGGTCCCGCCGACGGTGAGCGACGCGCGGGTGTTGGTCAGGTCCGTCCAGCCCGCCCGGTCGAAGCCCGCCCGCAGGTCCGGCCACGGCAGCTGACGCCCCGTGTGCCGCCGGCCGTCGTCGGGGAGGAGGTAGCGCAGGGGGTTGCGCGGGGTGGGCACGAAGTAGTCGTTCGACCCGAAGACGTAGACGCCGGGCAGGTCGAGCAGCGGGCCGAAGGAGTCGAGCACGACCGGGACGGCCCGTCGATGGGCGAGGTTGTCGCCGGTGTTGACGACCAGGTCCGGCTCCAGCTCCGCGAGCGAGCGGACGAACTCCTGCTTGGCCTGCTGGCCCGGCGTCAGGTGCAGGTCGGAGACGTGTAGCAGCCGCAGCGGGGCCTGCCGAGGCGGCAACACCGGCACGGTGACGTGGCGGAGCGTGTACTGCCGGGCCTCCCACCCGGCGTACGCCGTCAGCCCGACCCCGGCGGCTCCCGCAGCGAGCGCGGTGCGGGCGACAATCCGGGTGAGCGACACGGGGCAAGGCTGCCACAATGGCCGGCATGAGCGAGCTCCAGGACCGTCTCCGTGCCGACCTCACCACCGCCATCAAGGCCCGCGACGAGGTGACCTCGTCGACCCTGCGGATGGTGATGACCGCGATCACCAACGCCGAGGTCGCGGGCAAGGAGCACCGCGAGCTCAGCGAGGACGACGTGGTCGGCGTCCTGTCCGGGGAGGCCAAGCGCCGCCGCGAGGCCGCCACCGCGTTCGCGGACGCGGGCCGCGACGAGCTCGCCGCCAAGGAGCGCGCCGAGGCCGAGGTGATCGCGCGCTACCTGCCGGCCCAGCTCTCCGAGGAGGAGATCTCCGGGATCGTCACCGCCGCCATCGAGCAGACCGGCGCGGCCGGTGAGGGCATGCGCGCCATGGGCAAGGTGATGGGCGTGGTCCAGCCGCAGGTCAAGGGTCGCGCCGACGGCGGTGCGGTCGCTGCGGAGGTACGCCGGCAGCTGGGCGCCTGAGACGTCCTCAGTCGTCGTTCCCGCGGCCCTCGCCGCGGCCGTTGCCGTTCCCGCCGTTCTCCCGCTCGGGGGCGACGCCGGTGGAGGGGTAGAGGGTCACGGTGTCGCCGGAGCCGAACGACTCACCGGCGCCGGGACTGGTGGAGGCCACCGTGCCCTCCCCGTACTCGCTGTCGACGTCGTAGCCGACGACGGTGGTGAACCCGGCGTCCTCCAGCGTCGCCCGGGCGTCCTCGACGCTCTGGCCGGCGACGTCGGGGATGGCGGTCAGCACACCGGAGATGTCGGTGGACGCGGGCGCGACGAAGTCCTCCTGCGGCAGGTAGTCGTCGATCGTCTGCATCGCGTCGGCCCACATCGGCCCGGCCAGGGTGGAGCCGAACGCGCTGGAGACGTAGCTGCCGCCGACGTACTGCCCGTTGAGGGTGATCTGGTTGCCGAGCTGGTCGGCGCCGGCGATCACCGAGGCGGTGGACAGGGTCGGGGTGTAGCCCATGTACCAGACGGCCTTGTTGCTGTTGATCGTTCCGGTCTTGGCGGCCGAGGTGACTGAGAGGCCCAGGCCCTGTTGGGCACCGAAGCCGTCGCCCTCCTGCACGCCTCTCAGCACGTCGTTGACCGCATCGGCCACGGCGCTGGGGAGGACCTGCTGGCAGTCCGGCTCGTACTTCTTGATCGTCTTGCCGTTGGAGTCCTCGATGCTGGTGACCGGGGTGGAGTCGCAGTGCACGCCGCGGGCGCCGAAGGTCGCGTAGGCCTCGGCCAGCTCCAGCGGGCTGGTGTCGGTGACGCCGAGCACCCAGGTGGGGACCCGGTTGCGGTCGGGGTCGGTGAGCTGGACGCCCATGTCCTTGGCCAGGTTCCACGGCTCGCACATCCCGGTGTCGCGGAACAGCTGGGCGTAGAACGTGTTCACCGACTGCTGGGTGCCGGAGTAGAGGTCGAAGGTGCCCGAGCCGGTCGAGTTGTGCCAGGTGTGCGAGTCGCTGCTGGCGAAGGGGCCGTTGCAGTCCTCGAAGGAGCTGTTGGCCAGGGTGAGCTGCTCCGGCGAGCGGTAGGTGCGGGTGAGCGGGATGTTCTGCTTGATCGCCGAGGCGAGCACGAACGCCTTGAAGGTCGACCCGCCCTGGAAGCCGTTGGCGTTGCCATAGGCCTTCGGCACCGTGTAGTTGAGGTAGGTCTCGCCGAGCTTCTTCCGCTCGCCCATCGGGCGGGACTGCGCCAGTGCCTTCACCGCGCCGGTCCCGGGCTCGACCATCGCCAGCGCGCCGAGCGCCTGGTCGGTCGGGTTGACCGCGTCCTGCACCGCCTCGTCGGCGGCGCGCTGGTAGCGCAGGTCGATCGTGGTGCGGATGGTCAGGCCGCCGGAGAAGATCAGGTTGCGGCGCTCCTCGGCCGTGGCGCCGAGGTCCTCGTCCTGCTCGAGGTAGTTGACGACGTACTGGCAGAAGAACGGCGCCGGGGTGAAGTTGCAGCCGTTGTTGGTGCGGACGATGTCCAGCCCGAGCGGCTTCTGCTTGAGGTTGTTCGCCTTCTTGGTCTTGATCACGTTGAGCTGGGCCATCCGGTCCAGCACCACGTTGCGCCGCTCCAGCGCCCGGTCCTCGTAGTTGGTCGGGTCGTAGCCGGTCGGGTTCTTCACCATCCCGGCGAGCATCGCCGCCTGGGGGTAGGTCAGGTCCTTGGCGTTGGTGTTGAAGTAGTGCCGGGCGGCGGCCTGCACGCCGAAGACGCCGTCGCCGAAGTAGGCGATGTTGAGGTAGCGCTCGAGGATCCAGTCCTTGGAGTACTTCCGCTCCAGGGCGATGGCGTAGCGCAGCTCCTTGAGCTTGCGCTCGTAGGTGTCGTCGGTCGCGGCCGCCCGCTCGGCCTTGGTCTTGGCCTGGTCGACCAGGGTGAGCTTGACCAGCTGCTGGGTGATCGACGAGCCGCCCTGGACCACGCCGCCGCCGACCTGGTTGGTGACCAGCGCGCGCAGCGTGCCCTTGAGGTCCATCGCGCCGTGCTGGTAGAAGCGGTAGTCCTCGATCGCGACGATCGACTCGACCATCTTGCGGCTGATCTGGTTCAGGGGTACGACGATCCGGTTCTCGTCGTACAGCGTCGCGATGGTCTTGCCGTTGGCGTCCACCATCTGCGTCTTCTGTGCCAGGTCCTGAGTCTCCAGCTCCTCGGGCAGCTGCTCCATCGCGCGCGAGACGTCGCGGGCGCCGATGCCGATCGCCCCGGCGAACGGGATCGCCAGGCCGGCCACGACGACGCCCAGGAGGGCGGCGACGGACACCATGACGCCGAGGTGACCGAGGATGGTGGAGGCGTCGAGGCGCGGCTCATCGCGGTCGGGCATGGGGTCCAATGTACGGGAGATGAGGAAGGTGGCCCGATTCGCCGCGTACCACGTGAAGCAGACCGGCATAGTCATTTCGGACTAGTGAAAGTTGAGTCATCCGGGCCGTAGCCGACGGTCGCCGCGACACCTACCTTTGTATGTGACGGTGATGGGACCGTCCCGCGAGTGGCTGTGGGAGCCGCTCCAGCCGATCTCGGAACTCTTGTGGGGATGTCAAGCACATGTGGGTTGAGGACTGGGCGCTGCGCGCCGCATGCCGTCAGAGCTCGCCGGACGAGCTGTTCGTTCGTGGAGCGGCGCAGAACGACGCCAAGCAGGTCTGCCGGGCCTGCCCGGTGCGCACCGAGTGCCTCGCCGAGGCGCTGGACAACCAGATCGAGTGGGGCGTGTGGGGCGGCATGACCGAGCGGGAGCGTCGTGCCCTGCTCAAGCGCCAGCCGAACTCCTCGTGGCGCAGCGTCTTGGAGACCGCGCGCCGCAAGCACGTCGAGCAGACCCGTCAGCCTGCCTCGGTCTGAGTCGACGCCGGGTCGGCCAGCAGCCGGCCGACCGACCGCAGGCCTTTCAGGTCGTGTACGTCGGTCGCCAGGGCCGCCACGACTGTGGTCGGCACCGAGGGGTGCGCCGCGGCGAAGCCCTCGCGCAGCCGTGACTCCCGCTCCAGCGCCCGGGCCCGCTCGGCGTGCAGCCGCAGCAGCCCCGCGGTGAGCCCGGACCCGTCCTCGCGCTCGAGCCGGTGGGCGGCGCTGAGCGCGTCCTCCGCGTCCAGGTCGCCCGCGCTCGTGGTGGCCCGGTTGACGACCAGACCCGCCAGCGGCATGTCGTCCTCGACGAGCCGGTCGACGAAGTATGCCGCCTCCCGCAGCGCGTCCGGCTCGGGTGCCGCGACGACGAGGAACGCCGTACCGTCGGCCTGCAGCAGCTCGAAGGTCTGCTGCGCCCGGGCGCGGAAGCCGCCGAAGAGGGTGTCGAAGGCGGCCACGAAGGTCTGCATGTCGGCGAGCACCTGGGCCCCGATCACCTTCGTCAGTGTCCCGGTCACCAGCCCCACTCCCGCTGTCATCAGCCGGGCGGGGCCGCGCGCCGGTGCCAGCAGCAGCCGGATGAAGCGCCCGTCAAGGAAGCTGGCCAGGCGCTCGGGCGCGTCCAGGAAGTCCAGGGCCGAGCGGGACGGCGGGGTGTCCACGACGATCAGGTCGTAGCTGCCGTCGCGCGTCGCCTGCCGGTGCAGCTGCCCGAGGCGCTCCATCGCCATGTACTCCTGGGTCCCGGCGAAGGAGGTCGACAGGGCGATGTAGAAGGGGTTCTGCAGGATCTGCTGCGCCTTCTCCGGGCTGGCCTGGCTGGTGACCACCTCGTCGAAGGTGCTCTTCATGTCCAGCATCATCGCGTCCAGCGAGCCCCCGGAGTCCGGCGAGACCACCCCGGTCACCGGCCGCGGGGTGTTGTCCAGCTCCTCGATGCCGAGGGCCTGGGCGAGCCGTCGGGCCGGGTCGATGGTCAGCACGACCACGCGCCGCCCCTGCTCCGCCGCGCGCAGCGCGAGCGCGGCCGACGTGGTCGTCTTGCCGACGCCGCCGGAGCCGCAGCAGACGATGATCCCGGTGTCGCGGTCGGCGAGCAGCCGGTCGACGTCGAGCGGGGTGTTCATGCCAGCCCCTGGTCCCGCGCGGCGGCGGCCAGCTCGTAGAGCCCCCCCAGGTCCACGCCGGCGCTCAGCTCCGGGAGCTCGTACGTCGGCACCCCGAGCCCGGCCACCCGGGCCCGCTGCTCGTCCTCCAACCGGCGCCGGGCCGCGTGGTCGTGGCCCTCGGCGCGCAGCGCCTCGACCAGCGCGGGGGTGGGCTTCACCCCCGCCCGCTCGAGGTCGCCGGAGACCGCCGTACCGCTGATCGCGCCGGCGAGCGCGAGCTCGAGCCCGGCGTCGTCCAGCTCCTGCGGGCGGGCGCGGTTGACGACGACCCCGCCCACCGGGAGGTCGGCGTCGCGGAGCTGGTCGATCCCGTCGGCAGTCTCCTGCACCGGCATCTCCTCCAGCAGCGTGACCAGGTGGACGCGGGTCCGGCGGCTGCGGAAGAGCGTCATGATCGCGTCGGCCTGGCTGCGGACCGGGCCGACCTTCGCCAGGCCCGCCAGCTCCCGGTTCACCCCGAGGAACTGGGTGATCCGGCCGGTGGGCGGCGCGTCCAGCACGAGGGCGTCGTACTCGATCGCGTCCTTGCCGCGGCGCGGCCGCTTCGCCGCCTCGTAGACCTTGCCGGTCAGCAGCACGTCGCGCACGCCCGGCGCGAGGGTGGTGGCGAACTCGACGACGCCGAACCGCTCCAGCGCCCGGCCGGCGCGGCCGAGGTGGTAGTACATCTGCAGGTACTCCAGCAGGGCGGCGTCGGGGTCCACGTGCAGCGCGTGCACCGTGCCGCCCCGCGCGCCGTCCTCCCCGAGCCCGGTGGCCAGGCGGCGCTCCTCATACGGCAGCGGGTCGGAGTCGAAGAGCCGCGCGACGCCCTGGCGCCCCTCCACCTCGCACAGCAGGACCCGCTTGCCCTGGCCGGCCAGCGCGAGGGCGAGCGCCGCCGCGACCGTCGTCTTGCCGGTGCCGCCCTTGCCGGTCACGACGTGCAGGCGCACGCCCGGCCAGTCGCTCTGGTGCTCGCTCACAGGGCGAGCCTAGATCGGTGTGGACCGCGGCCATGTCGGCCGCTCCGGGCGGTGACTAGGATCCCCACTGAGGGGTGAGCGCCGTCACGTACGGCGCCGCGGGGACCGCGCGCACGAGCCCCTCGGACGAGAGGATTGACGTGGACAAGGTGGCGGCGAGCGCGGCCGAGGCCGTGGCGGACATCCCGGACGGGGCGACCCTGTCGGTGGGCGGCTTCGGCCTGTGCGGGGTGCCCGAGGTGCTGATCGAGGCGCTGCTCGAGGCGGGTACGACGGACCTGGAGGCCTACTCCAACAACTGCGGCGTCGACGAGTGGGGCCTGGGCCGGCTGCTCATGGCCAAGCGGCTGCGGCGGATGGTCTCCTCCTATGTCGGGGAGAACAAGGAGTTCGCCCGGCAGTACCTCTCCGGCGAGCTGGAGGTGGAGCTGACCCCGCAGGGCACCCTGGCCGAGCGGATGCGTGCGGGAGGCTCCGGCATCCCGGCGTTCTTCACCGCGACCGGCGGTGGCACCCAGGTGGCCGAGGGCGGCCTGCCGTGGCGCTACGACAGCGACGGCAACGTGGTGACGTCCTCCCCGCCGAAGGAGACCCGGGACTTCGACGGCCGGGAGTACGTCCTGGAGGAGGCGCTGGTCGCCGACTATGGGCTGGTCCGGGCGTGGAAGGGCGACCGGCACGGCAACCTCGTCTACCGGCTCTCCGCGCAGAACTTCAACCCGCTCGCCGCGATGTGCGGGCGGGTGACGATCGCCGAGGTCGAGGAGCTGGTGGAGCCCGGCGAGCTGGACCCGGCCGAGATCCACACGCCCGGCGTCTATGTGCAGCGGGTGGTCCAGCTGACGCCGGAGCAGGCCGACGACAAGCGGATCGAGAAGCGGACGGTGCGCCCGCGCGGCGCCGAGGGTGCGGACAAGGTCGAGAAGGAGGGCGACGTCTGATGGCATGGACGCGTGAGGAGATGGCGGCCCGGGCCGCCTCAGAGCTGGAGGACGGCTCCTACGTCAACCTCGGGATCGGTCTGCCGACCCTGGTGCCGAACTACGTCGACGACGACGTCGAGCTGGTGCTCCAGTCGGAGAACGGCATCCTCGGGGTCGGCGCCTACCCCTACGAGGGCGAGGAGGACGCCGACCTGATCAACGCCGGCAAGGAGACGGTCACGCTGCGCCGGGGATCCTCGATCTTCGACTCCGCGACCAGCTTCGGGATGATCCGCGGCGGCAAGATCGACGCCGCGATCCTGGGCGCCATGCAGGTCTCGGCCGCCGGCGACATCGCCAACTGGATGATCCCCGGGAAGATGGTCAAGGGGATGGGCGGCGCGATGGACCTGGTGCACGGCGCCAAGCGGGTGATCGTGTTGATGGAGCACGTCGCCAAGGACGGCTCCTACAAGATCGTCGAGGAGTGCTCGCTGCCCTACACCGGCAAGGGCGTGGTCCAGCGGATCATCACCGACCTGTGCGTCATCGACGTGACCCCGGAGGGCCTGCGCCTGGTCGAGCTGGCCCCGGGCGTCACCGAGGACGAGGTCCGGGAGAAGACCGAGCCCGACCTGGTCGCCTGATGCCCGAGTCGGCGCCAATTCACCCCGAGTCGGCGCTTGTTGACGCCCAGTCGGCGCCAATTCACCTCGAGTCGGCGCTTGTTGACCGCGCAGTGCGCGCGGCGGTCAGCACCCCGAGGACGGCGATGGCGGCGGCGAGCACGAACACGGCGAGGAACGGGTCAGTGCCCGTCCGCTGCGCGGCGGCGTACGCCACTCCCGCGACCGAGAGCGCGAGCGCGCCGCCCAGGGAGTCGGCGATGGAGAGGGCGGAGGAGTTGAACCCGCGGTCGCCGTCACCGGAGCAGGCCAGCATCGCCACGCCGGTGCGGGGATAGCCGAAGCCCATCCCGGCGCCCGCGAGGACGTAGGCGCCGGCGGCGAGCGCCGCTGGCCCGTCGAGGAGTACGGCGGCCGCGACGAGCGCCACCCCGGCCAGCACCAGCGCGGTGCCGATCCGGATGGCGTCGGTGTCGCTGACCCGCTGTCCCAGCCGCGCCTGCGCCTGGCTGCCCAGCGCCCACACGACGCCGACGACGGTGAGGGCGAGGCCCGCGCGTCCGGGCGTCAGACTCCAGCGCTCCTGCAGGACGAAGACGATGTAGGCCTCGGTGGCGAAGAAGCTCGCGGCGAGCAGACCCCGCGTCGCGATGACCGACGGCAGGCCCGGGCGCGCCCGCAACGTCCCGGTCGGCACCAGCGGCCGGACCGCGACGACGACCGCAGCCACGGCCACCAGGGCCAGCACCGCGGTGGGGCCGCGCCGTGACCCGAGCAGCTCCACGGCCAGTACGGCGGCTGCCGCGACCCCCGCCCACCACAGGCGCGAGGCGGGCGGGGCCGGCGCGCTCGCCGCCGGCCGGGCCAGCCGCCGCAGGGCCGGGGCGATGAGCCCCATGGCCAGGACGACCAGGAGGACGGTGCCGAGGAAGACCCAGCGCCAGCCGGCCAGGTGGGCGACGTACGCCGCCAGGGCGGGCCCGAAGAGCGCGGGCAGCACCCAGGCCGCGGCGAAGCTGGCGAAGATCGACGGCTGCAGCAGCGCGGGGAAGACCAGGCCGACCGTGACGTAGAGGCCGACCGAGAGGGCTCCACCGCCGAGCCCCTGGAGCACGCGGCCGATCACGAAGATCTCCATGCTCGGCGCGGTGCCGCACACGACCAGGCCGACGGAGAACAGCGCCGCGGAGGCGATCAGCGGCGCGACCGGGCCGCGTACGTCGCTCCAGGCGCCGGCCGCCACCATCCCGAGCACGCCGCTGGCCAGCGGTGCGGCGAAGGCGAGCGCGTAGAGCTCGACGCCGTCGAGGTCGCGCGCCACCGTGGGCATCACCGTGGTCACGGCCAGCGCCTCGAACGCGACGTAGGCGATGAGGGCGAACATGCCGACCGTGGTGGGCAGGTAGTCGGGGGCCAGGATGCCGCCGCGAGGGCGGCGGCGGGTCACGGTCTCGGGCACATCGGCGACGCTAGGACCTGGAGTCGGGTTGAGGTCAACCCGATTCCTCCTCACCGGGCTGACTCCGCCGGAGGGGGAGCAGTAGGGTCGCTCCCATGACGACGTGGGAGTACCAGGTAGCACCGATCCCTCTGCACAACGAGGCGCTGATGCTCAACAACTTCGGCCAGGACGGCTGGGAGCTGGTGACGATCCAGAAGAACGAGCAGGGCGGCCTCGTGGCCTTCCTGAAGCGAGCCAAGGAGGCGTGATGAGCACTCCCGAGGAGCGGCTGTCCGAGCTGGGCCTGACCCTGCCCGACGTGGTGCCGCCGGTGGCGGCGTACCAGCCCACCGCGCGCAGCGGGAACCTCGTCTTCACCGCCGGCCAGCTGCCGGCGCGCGACGGCGAGATGATCGCCACCGGCAAGCTCGGCGGCGCGGTCTCCGACGAGCAGGGGTATGAGTGCGCGCGCCAGTGCGCCCTCAACGGCCTGGCGGCGATCAAGGCCGAGGTCGGCTCCCTGGACCGGGTCGTGCGGGTGGTCAAGGTGGTCGCGTTCGTCGCGTCCACGCCCGACTTCACCGGTCAGCCGCAGGTCGCCAACGGCGCCTCCGAGCTCCTCGGCGAGGTGTTCGGCGACGCGGGCAGGCACGCCCGCTCCGCCGTGGGCGTCCCGGTGCTGCCCCTCGACGTCCCGGTCGAGGTGGAGCTCACCGTCGAGGTCTCCTGACGGTGGCCCGGCGGGTCGACGTACCCCTCCCGCAGCGCTTGGTCGACCAGGCGCGGGAGTACGCCGCCGGTGAGCGGACCCCGGCCGAGCCGCGCGACGCCGCCACGGTGGTCCTCCTGCGCGAGTCGGCGCCAGTTCACCCCGAGTCGGCGCCAGTTCGCGCCGAGTCGGCGTTAATTGACGCCGACTCGAGGTCAAGAAGCGCCGACTCGGGGTCAAGAAGCGCCGACTCGGCGGGCTCGGGGGTGGGATCGGGGTCGGAGGTCTACTTGCTCCGGCGGCAGACCTCGATGGCGTTCGCGGGCGGGATGTGCGTCTTTCCCGGGGGCGGGGTGGACCCGCGCGACTTCGAGGAGACGCCAGCCTGGGCCGGGCCGTCGCCGGCGGAGTGGGCGACGCAGCTGGGGTGTGAGGAGCCGCTGGCGCGGGCGCTGGTGTGTGCCGCCGTACGCGAGACCTTCGAGGAGTCAGGCGTCCTGCTCGCCGGCCCGTCGGCCGAGGAGGTGGTCGCCGACACCACCGGCGAGGACTGGGAGGACGACCGGGTGGCGCTGGAGGGCCGGACCCTGTCGATGACCGACTTTCTCACTCGGCGCGGCCTGGTGTTGCGCACCGACCTGCTCGGCGCGTTCGCGGCCTGGACGACGCCGGTCTTCGAGCCGAAGCGGTTCGCCACCTGGTTCTTCGCCGCGGTCCTCCCCGAGGGGCAGCGCACCCGCGACGTCTCCAGCGAGTCCGACCAGGTGATGTGGGTCCCCGCCGAGGACGCCGTCGCGCGGGTCGACCAGGGCGATGTGTTCATGCTGCCGCCGACCTACCTCAGCTGCCTCGAGGTCGCCCGGCTCGGGACGCCCGAGGAGGTGCTCGCCGCGATCGACGGCCGGGTGCTGGAGATGTTCACCCCCGAGGTGGAGGAGCGGGACGGAGGCTTCCGGCTCAGCATCCCGCCCGGGGCCGAGGAGCTGCTCTCGTGAGCTGGTCCGGCGGCGCCTTCGGGGACTCCGGCAGGTGCGTGCTCGCACCGAACGCGAACCTGATGACGCTGGACGGCACCAACACCTGGGTGCTGCGGCCGCCCGGCTCCGACCGCGCCGTGGTCATCGACCCGGGGCCGCCGGACACCGGGCACCTGGACGCCGTGGCCGAGGCGGCGGGCCGCGTGGACGTCGTACTCCTGACCCACCACCACCTCGACCACTCCGAGGCGGCCAAGGAGTTCGCGACCCGGATGGGCTGCGGCGTGCGCGCCCTCGACCCGGAGCAGCGGCTCGGCTCCGAGGGCCTGGGCGAGGGCGACGTGGTGACGGTCGGCGACCTGGAGCTGCACGTGGTGGCGACGCCGGGGCACACCGCCGACTCGCTGTCCTTCGTGCTCCCCTCCGAGCGGGCCGTCTTGACCGGCGACACCGTGCTCGGCAGGGGTACGACGGTCGTCGCGCACCCCGACGGGTCCCTCGGCGCCTACCTCGCCTCGTTGCAGCGGCTCCGCGACCTGTGCGAGGAGCAGGACATCGGGAACGTCTGGCCCGGTCACGGGCCGGTGATCGCGGACGCGCTGGGGGCGCTGGACCACTACGTCGCGCATCGCCACGAGCGGCTGGAGCAGGTGCGCGAGGCCCTGCGCAGCCTGGACGTGCCGGTGCCGATGGCGCCCGCCGAGGTCGAGGAGGCGCTGGCCGGGGAGCTGCCCCGCCGCGTCGTGGAGACGGTCTACATCGACGTCGATCCGGTGCTGTGGGGCGCCGCCGAGCTGTCGGTACGCGCCCAGCTCGCCTTCCTCCTGGGTGACCCGTCGGTGACCGACCGCTAAATCATTCTGACTTTTTTCGAGATTTCTTGTCACAATCTGGCAAGTTCGATTTACCTTTAACCTATGTGGTCGATCCCTCCGGCTGGCACATCGTCAGCTGACGCCCGTCACGAGCTGTCTGCCGAGCAGCTCCGGGTGTTGCGTGCGGTGGCTCGACTGCAGGGTGCGACGGTGGAGGAGCTGGCCGTCGAGCTGGGCGGTCCGCCGCGCACGCTGCGGCGCAACCTGCGCCGGCTCACCTCCGACGGCCGCCTGGAGCGCGTGTGGCGCGCACCCGGCCAGGGCCGGCGTCCCGGGCACGTGCTCGAGGTGACCTGGCACGGGATGGCGACGCTCGCGCACCCCGTGGTCGAGCAGCTGCAGTCCCGCCGTACCGCCTGACGCGTCTCGCGGGGCGCCCGGGCCGTCAGCGCACCACCGCGGCCGCGGCGGCCGCAGCGGCGAGCGCGAGTACGGCGATCCCGCCCGCGGCGCGTCCGGTGAGGCGGCGATGCCGGATCCGGAGGAGCAGGAACCCGGACAGCAGTACGGCGACGCCGGCGACCGCCGCCCCCGTGACCTGCTGTGGGTCGTAGACCGTCGGGAAGTCCGGCGGCGACGCATCGAGCCGGTGCTGCCCGGTCGGCACCAGGTCGCTGGCGACCGAGACGATCTGGGGGATCAGATCCCCGTCCTGCTGAGCGATCGTCTTGACCGAGTAGAAGCCATCATCCGCCGGGACCGTGGGCGAGGACAGCACCGCGATCCGGCTCATCCCCATGTATTGCCCCATCTTCGGGGACCGCAGCAGGGGCTGGGCCCCGACCACCATCCGGTCCTCGCCCTGCCAGCCGAGGGCCACGCTGGTCTGCCGCGGCTGGTCGCTGGGAGAGGAGCGATGGAGGTAGCGCCCGGTCCGGGTGTCGTACGCGTAGACCCGGCGGGACGCACGTGCGCTGCCCAGCAGGACGTAGCGGCCCGACGGCGAGGCGACTCCCGGCGAGGTGTGGCCCTGGCGGAGCGCCCGCGGGCGATTCCCCGAGACCTGCGTCGTCTCGCCGCGCTCCCACCGGGTCACGCCCCCGGCGCGCACGGCCGTCACCGTGCCGTTCGAGTCCACAGCAGTGACGCCGGCGCCGAATGCGCGAGGCAGAACGGTTGACGTGGTCTCGCCCGGTGCCACCACACCGACCATGGTGGCCCGAGTCGGGCGACCGTCGGTGTCCTCGACCTCCCTCATCCCGCCGTACGTGTCGTACTGCCGACCGGACCAGGCCAGCCAACTGCTGTCCGGGGCCCACACGAGACGCATCGGGATGACCGCCTGGGCGGCAGGCTCGAGGATCGACCGCAGGTCGATGTCGCGGACCTCCCCGGTCGTGAGGTCGGCGATCCGGATCCCGCACCGGATCGGAGCCTGGTCGTCGCTGCGCGTCACCGGCAGGCCGTAGGCCCACGCCAGGTAGCGGCCGTCGGGTGACAGCGCGATGCCGAAGTCGCGCTCGCGCATCATCATCGCCGTGTTGTCGCTCAGGACGTAACCGGGAAGATCCAGGAAGTGATAGACGCCGTCCCTGGCGGTGACCACCGCCGGCGGACGGAACTGGGAGGTGTCACCCATCACCACCGACGCCCGCCCGATCCTCAGATCGGTCTCCGCATACTCCCGCGCCCAGCGGGTGGTGTCGCCCGGGCCGGCGGCGTCGAAGCCCGGCGGCACCGGATATACCTTCGACGGCACCTCACCGGGCCAGTCGCGCGGAGCGGCGGGCTCGACCCGCGGTGCGTCGAGGGGGAGCAGCGCGGCCAGGCCGCCCAGGGACGCGATCAGGGCGAGCACGGCGGCCACAGTGACCAGCACCGATCGCCGGTGCGCGCGTCTGCCGCGGGTCCAGGTGTCCTCAGGGACGTGCACGCGAGGCGCGTCCTGGGCGATCCGCTCCAGCTCCGAGCGCAGCTGCTGGGTCACGACTGCTCACCTGCTCCCACGAGGTCGGCCAGCTCGGGCGCGAGGACGCGCAGCCGTTGCAGGGCCTGACGGGTGTTGGACTTGACGGTCCCCGGCGACACGCCGAGCGCCGCGCCGGCCTGGACCTCGGTCAGGTCCTCGAAATAGCGCAGCACCAGCACCGTGCGCTGCTTGGGGGTCAACCGGGCGAGGCCCTGCTCCAGGCTGAGCCGCAGGTCGGGGTCGGACGCCGCCTGCGGGGCGTCGTACTCCGCCAACGGCACCTCGGTCAGCCGACGGCGGCGCCACCAGGAGATGTTCTGCGTGTAGAGGATCCGCCGCGCGTACGCCTCGGGTGTGGTGTGGATGCGGTGCCAGTTGCGCGCGGTCTGCAGCAGCGCGGTCTGCACCAGGTCCTCGGCGAGCTGCGCGTCACCGGTGAGGAGGTACGCCGTACGCGCCAACGCGCTCGTGCGCGCGGACACGAACTCGTCGAACGCCGCCTCGTCGCCCTGGTGCATCGCTGACCTCCTTCACGAGGTACGACGCAGACGGGCCGGGCCTTGGGGGGCAGCCCGGGTGAGGAATCTCAGCGGGCGCGGCGCGCGAGCCGCTCGACCTCCATGATCACCACGGAGCGGGGCTCCAGGCGGATCCAGCCGCGCGAGGCGAAGTCGGCCAGCGCCTTGTTGACCGTCTCGCGGGAGGCGCCGACCAGCTGGGCGAGCTCCTCCTGGGTCAGGTCGTGGTGCACGTGCACGCCGTCGTCGGCGGTGCGCCCGAAGCGGTCGGCGAGGTCGAGCAGCGCCTTGGCCACCCGGCCGGGGACGTCGGAGAAGACCAGGTCGGCGTTGACGTCGTTGGCGCGGCGCAGCCGTCCGGCGATCTGGGAGAGCAGCCCGCGGGCGACGACCGGACGGCCGTCGAGCCAGCGCAGCAGGTCCTCGTGGGAGAGCGAGGCGAAGGTGGTGTCGGTGACCGCGGTGACGGTCGCCGAGCGCGGGCCGGGGTCGAAGAGCGAGAGCTCGCCGAACATCTGGCCGGGGCCCAAGATGGCGAGCAGGTTCTCCCGGCCGTCGGAGGAGGTGCGGCCGAGCTTCACCTTGCCGTCGATGACGATGTAGAGCTTGTCGCCCGAGTCGCCCTCGTGGAACAGGACCTCGCCGCGTCGCAGGCGGGTCTCGGCCATGGAACTGCGCAACGCGGTCGCAGCCTCGTCGTCCAGCGCGCTGAACAGCGGAGCCTGCCGCAACACGTCGTTGTTCACAATCCAGTCCTCCCAAGAGGCGTCGCTGTCACCGGCGGACCCGGTGGTGTCGTCCTGATCCTAGCCAGTGGTGTAGGTCACAAGGAAAGAATCTCGCCCCGCGGCGTTGTCGGTCCGGGGTCGTAGGCTCCTGCTCGTGCCCGCGACACCCGCCGTCCCCCGCCCTGACACGTCGCTGGTGCGGCGTGCGCGCAAGGTCAATCGGGTCCTGGCTGAAACCTACCCCGAGGCACGCGCGGAGCTGGACTTCACCACGCCGTTCGAGCTGCTGGTGGTCACCGTCCTCTCCGCGCAGACCACCGACCGGCGGGTCAACGCGGCGAGTCCCGCCCTGTTCGCGGCCTACCCCGACGCGACCGCGATGGCCGCCGCGGACCGGGCGCACCTGGAGCAGCTGGTCGGTCCGCTCGGCTTCTTCCGGCAGAAGACCGACGCCCTGCTGAAGCTGTCGGCCGCCCTCGTGGAGCGGTACGACGGCCAGGTGCCGGCCTCCATCGAGGAGCTCGTGACGCTCCCCGGCGTGGGCCGCAAGACCGCCAACGTGGTGCTCGGCAACGCCTTCGAGGTCCCCGGCATCACCGTGGACACCCACTTCGGCCGGCTCGTGCGCCGCCTCGGCTGGACCGAGGAGACCGACCCGGTGAAGGTGGAGCACGCGGTGGGCGCCCTCTTCCCCAAGAGGGACTGGACGATGCTCTCTCACCACCTGATCTGGCACGGCCGCCGGGTGTGTCATGCGAAGAAGCCCGCCTGCGGGGCCTGCACGGTGGCCCGCTGGTGCCCCTCCTTCGGGACCGGCCCGACCGACCCGGTGGTGGCCGCGGCGCTGGTGAAGACCCAGGGGCCCGCGTGAGGCGGCTGCTCGCCGTCGTCGCGGCGCTGGTGCTGCTGGCCGGCTGCGGCTCCTCGGGCGACCAGGCGGCGGCGCCGCAGAGCAAGCGCCTGCCCGACCTCACCCTCCAGGGCTTCCAGGGCGGCCCGTCGCTGGACCTGGGCGAGCTGCGCGGCCCCGCGGTGATCAACCTGTGGGCCAGCTGGTGCGGTCCGTGCCGCCGGGAGATGCCCGTCATCGAGAAGTTCTCCCAGCAGAACCCCGACGTGCAGGTGCTCGGCATCGACTTCCAGGACCGGCAGGAGCAGGCGGCGGCCGACCTGGTCCGCCGTACCGGCGTCAGCTATCCGATCTATGCCGACCCGACCGGCGAGCTGAGCGGCCGGGCGCCGTTCCCCCGGGTGCGCGGCCTGCCGTTCACCGTGCTGGTCGACGAGCGCGGCCGGCTGGTCTACGGCGAGTACGTCGAGATCAAGGACGTCGCCCAGCTCGAGCAGCTGGTGCGCGAGCACCTCGGCGGGAGGAGCCTCTCGTGAGCCTGCCGGAGTGGCTGGAGCCGGTGCGCGACGCGGCGGACCGGATCACCGTGGACCATCTCACCCACTTCAAGCCGCCCGAGGGCTTCGAGGGTCGGCTCGGCGCGGTGCTGGTGCTCTTCGGCGAGGGCCCGCGCGGGCCCGACCTGCTGCTCACCGAGCGTGCCCACCACATGCGCTCCCACCCCGGCCAGATCTCCTTCCCGGGCGGCTCCGTCGACCCCGGCGAGACGCCGGTCCAGGCGGCGCTGCGGGAGGCCGAGGAGGAGACCGGGCTGGACCCGTCGGGCGTGGAGGTCTTCGGTCACCTGCCCGAGCTGTGGCTGCCGCCCAGCGACTTCGCCATCACCCCCGTCCTCGGTTGGTGGGTCGAGGAGTCGACCGTCGGGGTGGTCGACCCCGACGAGGTGCACGCCGTGGTCCGCGCCCCGATCGAGGAGCTGCTCGACCCCGCCCACCGCTTCTCGGTGCACCATCCGCGGGTCCCGGGCTACACCTCGCCGGCCTTCGCCGTCGGCGACGACCACGACCTGCTGCTGTGGGGCTTCACCGCCGGCATCGTCACGCGGCTCTTCGACTTCGTCGGGTGGACGCGCCCGTGGAACGCCGACGACGTCCGCGATCTGCCCGCCCGGATGGTGCAGGGTGATCCTTCGCGCAGGACCACGCGACCGAACACGAACCTCCGAGGAGACCGGTGAACCCGCTCGACTGGCTGCTGGTGGTGCTGGTGGCCGCCTACGCCCTGTCCGGATACTGGCAGGGCTTCGTCACCGGCGCCTTCGCGACCGCCGGCCTGCTGCTCGGCGGCCTGTTCGGCATCTGGCTGGCCCCCCAGGTGCTCGGGGACACCGAGCCGTCGCTGTGGGTCTCCCTCGGTGCGCTGTTCATCGTCATCCTCGCGGCCTCCCTCGGGCAGGCGCTGCTGCAGTGGGCCGGCGCCCGGGTGCGCGACCACATCACCTGGCAGCCCGCGCGCCTCCTTGACGCGATCGGCGGCGCGCTGCTCTCCGCGGTCGCCGTGCTCGTGGTCGCCTGGGCGCTGGGGGTGGCGATCTCCGGCTCCCGGCTGGGCGGGATCACCCCGCTGGTGCGCGAGTCCCGGGTGCTGGCCGAGGTCAACCAGGTGCTCCCGGACCGCAGCAACAGACTGCTGCGCGCCTTCGACTCCGTGGTGGGCTCCACCTTCTTCCCCGACTACCTCGAGCCGTTCGCGCCCGAGCGGATCGTGGAGGTCGGCCCCGGGCCGAAGCGGATGCTCACCGACCCCGACGTGGTCGCCGCCGAGCGCAGCGTGGTGAAGGTCCGCTCGGTCAACTCGTGCAGTGCCGGCGTCGAGGGCACCGGCTTCGCCTACGCCCCCGGCGCGGTCATGACCAACGCGCACGTCGTCGCCGGGGTGCGCGATCCCAAGGTGATCGTGGGGGACCGCACCGTCGACGCGCGCGTCGTCGTCTACGACCCCGAGCTGGACATCGCCGTGCTGCGCGTCCCCAACGGCCGGGTCCCGGCCCTGGAGTTCTCCTTCGAGGCCCAGCAGCGCGACCCGGTCGCGATGCTCGGCTACCCCGAGGACGGGCCGTACGACGTCCAGCCGGGCCGCATCCGGGCCGAGCAGCGGCTGCGCTCACCCAACATCTATGGCACCGGCAGCGTCATCCGCGAGGTCTACTCGCTGCGCGGGCTGATCCGCCCGGGCAACTCCGGCGGTCCGGTGGTCGACTCCGCCGGTGACGTGGTGGGCGTGGTGTTCGCCGCCTCGGTCACCGACTCCGACACCGGCTACGCGCTCACCGCCGACCAGGTACGCGAGCGCGCGGCCCAGGGCCTGACCAACAACGGCAACGCCTTCACCGGCGCCTGCACGCGCTGAGGCGCCCGGTGCGGGGCGGTGCTCAGGGGGCGGCATCAGGGACGACACGGAAGTCCAGGCCCTGGAGCTTCAGCCGCGCATAGGGCTCCTCCTGAGGCCCGAAGCAGTCACCGAAGGAGTCCGTCAGCGGCGACGGAAGGCCGTCCTCGAGACCGTCGTCGAGGCCGTGCTCGATACGCCAGCGCACGAAGTCGTCCACGTAGGCGTACAGCTCAGCCTTGGTGATCTCGACCTCGGTGACCCAGCCGTCTTCGCGCCACGTCAGGCTCACACCCCGCGGGGTCTCGTTGACGGTCCCCCACCGGCCCATGAACCGGCGAAGGCGAGCCCATAGCTCTTCGGCGTCGGGGACCCTCGATGAGGAGGTGCGTCGTGCGCGTTCAGATCCGAGCCCCTGGGCAGTAGTCGGAGTTGATCGAACCGGCCCCCAAGCGCGGGTCAGCCGCGGTTCTTCAGGGTCTCGGAGGTCTTCTTCGCCTGGGCGACCGCGCGCTCGGGGCCCTTGACCTGCTTGACCTTCTTCAGCCCGATCATGGCCAGGATGCCGGCGATCAACAGGTAGACGGCGAAGACGATGAGGTAGGCCCACTGCAGCGCCAGGCCGTCGCCGTTCCAGTGGATCAGGTAGGCGAAGGCGACCGAGAGCATGATGATCGCGAGGAGACCGAAGACCGCGGCGCCGGCGAACAGGCCGAGGCCGGTGCCGCCGTACTTCATGCTCAGCTTCAGCTCCGACTTGGCGAGCTGGATCTCCTGGTTCACCAGCGTCGACAGGTGCCGGCTGGTGTCGCTGACGAGCTTGCCGATCGTGGGCTCGTCGGCCGTGGCGACGGTCTGCTCGGTGCGCTTCACCGGCTCGGTGGTGGCCATCGTCTCTCCTCGTATCCGTCGGATCATTCCGGCAGGAGTCCCGACCCTACCTCGCGCCCGGGGGCCGCTGCTCGGTAGGCTGCCCTGTGGAGTGCCGGGAAGTCTGGTCGGCCCGTCCGGTCACGGACGGACTGTCCCCGTCGTGCATCGTGAGGTCGCTGTGACCAACCCCCGCCCCAACGCCCCCGACGAGCTGTGGCGCCTCGGGCCGTTCTACTCCGCGAGCGACAAGCCGTTCGCACGCACCGTGGCACGGCCGGTCCGGGAGTTCCTCCGGGTCGAGGCGGCCGGCTCGGTGCTGCTGCTCCTGGCGGCCGCCGTCGCGCTGATCTGGGCCAACTCGCCGTGGGCGGAGTCCTACGACTCCTTCTGGCAGATGAAGGCCACCATCGACGTCGGCCCGCTGCACATCTCGGAGTCGCTGCAGCACTGGGTCAACGACGCCCTCATGGTGATCTTCTTCTTCGTCGTCGGGCTGGAGATCAAGTACGAGCTCGTGCACGGCGACCTGCGCGACCCGAAGACGGCCGCCCTGCCGATCGTCGCGGCGATCGGCGGCATGGTCGTGCCCGCCCTCATCTACGTCGCCATCGCCGGCGGCCCCGAGACCGGCCACGGCTGGGGCATCCCGATGGCCACCGACATCGCGTTCGCGGTGGGCGTGCTCGGGCTGCTGGGCCGCCGGATCCCCTCGCCGCTGCGGCTGTTCCTGCTGACCCTGGCGATCGTGGACGACATCGGCGCGATCCTGGTGATCGCGGTCTTCTACACCGCCGACCTCAAGCTGGGCTGGCTCGCCCTGGCGCTGGCGATGCTCGCGGCCATGGTCGTGCTGCGGATGCTGCGCGTGTGGTCGGTGCCGGTGTACGTCGCCCTCGGCGTCGTCTGCTGGTTCGGCCTGCTGGAGTCCGGCGTGCACGCCACCCTCGCCGGGGTGGCGATCGGCCTGCTGACCCCGGCCACTCCGCTATTGAAGGAGGACGTCGCTCGCAGCTACGCCCAGAAGGCGCTGCGCGACCACCACCTCGACACCGACGAGCTGAGCCGGCTGCGCTTCCTCCTCGGGGAGTCGGTGCCGCTGGTCGAGCGGCTGCAGCACACCCTGCACCCGATCTCGGCGTACGTCGTGCTCCCGGTCTTCGCGCTCGCCAACGCCGGGGTCGACCTCGGCGGCGGCGTGCTCGGCCAGTCGCTGAACTCCGTGGTGGCCCTCGGTGTCGCGCTCGGCCTGGTCGTCGGCAAGCCGGTTGGCGTGCTGCTGGGCGCCTTCATCGCGGTCAAGGTCGGCATCGCGACGCTGCCCGCCCGCGTCGGCTGGGGCCTGGTGACCGCCGCCGGCATGGTCGCGGGCATCGGGTTCACGGTCAGCCTGTTCATCTCCGGGCTGTCCTTCGACGCGCAGATCCTGGCTGACGAGGCCAAGGTCGGCATCTTGGGCGCCTCCCTGATCGCGGCGATCCTGGGTGCGCTCATGCTGTTCCTCCTCACCCGGAACCTCGAGCCCGAGCCCGAGCCCGAGGACGACGAGGACGACGATCTGGAGGACGATCTGGAGGACGCCGCGCCGGCCGTTGGGGAGACCGAGCGGTAGCGGCTCGACCGTTGTCAGGGAATGCCGGCTGCTGCCACGATCAGCGCACCATCTACCTGATGACAGGAGCTCGGCATGTCCCACCACCTCAGTGGCCCCGACCTGCGATCCCCGAAGGAGGACCCGCGGCTGGACATGACGGACCTGTTCGTCTTCCCCGCCGCGTCGGGCGACAGCACGGTCGTCATCCTGGACGTCAACCCGGATCCGGGGAACGCCCCGGGGCTGAACCCGGACGCCGTCTACCAGGTGCACATCGACCTCGACGGCGACCACGAGCCGGACCTGACCTACCACTGGGTGCCGTCGGAGCTCAACGACGCCGGGCAGACGGTGACGGTGCTGCAGGCCGGCGGATCGGAGGCCGGCACGCTGGCGGCGGGCGGCCGGACGCTGGCCGCGGACATGGTCGTCGGGCTCTCCGGGGAGGTGCAGGACGACACCTCCGAGCGGCACCGGTTCGGCGCGGCGCTGCGCAGCGACCCCTTCTTCGCCGACCTGGAGGGGATCATCAACGACTTCAACTTCACCGGCAAGGACGCGATGGCCGACGCCAACGTCATCTCGCTGGTCGCCGAGATCACCAACAGCGAGCTCGGCGAGGGCCGGATCGCCGTGTGGGGCCGGGTCGTGCAGAGCGGCGACAACGGGTATGAGTCGGTGGACCGGGGCGCGCACCCGTCGGTGACGGCGTACTTCAACCAGGAGAACGACGAGAAGACCGCCTACAACGCGGGTACGCCGGCCACGGACGAGGCCGACCACCTGGAGCGGTTCGTCGGGGTGCTCGGGCACCTCAGCGGCTGGGAGCCCGACGCCGCCCGCGCCGAGCTGACCGCGACGATCGTCCCGGACGAGCTGCGCTACGACCGCTCGCAGCCCGCGTCGTACCCCAACGGGCGGACGCTCACCGACGACGTGACCAGCGCGCGGCTGGCGATGATCACCAACGGCAAGGTCACCTCCGACAACATCGGCCCGCACACCGACCTGCTGGAGGAGTTCCCCTACCTCGGCGAGCCGCACCCGGCGACGGACCGGGACTCCTTCCCGGAGTGACGCTTCGGTGGTCGAGCTCGTCGAGACCCGCTCGGTCGGGTGGTCTCGACAGGCTCGACCACCGAAAGGGGCTCGACCACCGAAGGCCGCACCGTGGTGGAGCCGTGGTTCGTTGGTCGAGCTCGTCGAGACCACCGAAGGGCCGCCCCCGCGCGGATGGTCTCGACAGGCTCGACCACCGAAAGGGGCTCGACCGCCGAAAGGGGCTCGACCAGCGAGCGGCGGTCAGCCGGCGGAGCCGAGCTCGATCAGCAGCACGCCGACGATGATCAGGGCGATCCCGCCGATCATGGTGGGGGTGAGCGGCTCGTGGAAGATCACCCGCGACGCGATCGCGGTGAGGGCGACGCCGGCGGCCGCCCAGATGCCGTAGGCCACCCCGAGCGGGATGCCGGCCGAGAGCGCCGCGCCGAGGAAGGCGAAGGCGACGACGTACCCGACGACCACCACGACGTACCACCGCCGCCGCCCGCTCGAGGCGACCTTGAGCGACAGCGAGCCGGTCACCTCGCTGAGGATCGCGCCGGCGACGAACAGCCAGCTCACGGGATCACCGGCTCCGTGTCGGCGTCGGCGGGGGAGTGGGTCCCGCCGTGGCTGCCGAGCTCGACCAGCAGCACCCCCACGACGACCAGCGCGATCCCGGTGCCCATCAGCGGAGTGAGGGGCTCGTCGAAGGCGACCGCGGACAGCACCGCCGTCAGCGTCACGCCCAGCGCCGCCCAGACGCCGTACGCCACCCCGATGCCCATCCCGCGCCGCAGCACGGCCGAGAGCAGGGCGAAGGAGACGGCGTAGGCGACCGCCATCAGCAGGTAGAGCCAGGGCCGCTCCATCGCCGCCTTGAGCGAGAGCGACCCGGTGACCTCGCAGACCACCGCCCCGGCGAGCAGCAGCCAGGTCGCGCGCGCCCGCCCCTGCCGGACGTGGGGGGAGCTGGTGGTCATGACGACCATTCCCCCACACGTCCGCGGGAGCGGGTATGGCGGGTCAGGTCAGTCCTCCGAGGACGAGCCCGACCCCTCCTTGTCCTTGATCAGGTCCATCACCGTGGAGTCGGCCAGCGTGGTCACGTCCCCGACGTCCCGGTGCTCGGCGACGTCCTTGAGCAGCCGGCGCATGATCTTGCCGGACCGGGTCTTCGGCAGCTCGGGCACGATCATCACCTGCCGCGGCCGGGCGATGGCGCCGATCTGCTTGGCCACGTGCTGACGCAGCTCCTGGATCAGCTCGTCGTCCGCCGTCCCCTCGTCGTCGGTGGCCGACTCCTTGAGGATGACGAACGCGCAGACCGCCTGGCCGGTGGTCTCGTCGGCGGCGCCCACGACAGCTGCCTCGGCGACCTTCGGGTGGGAGACCAGCGCCGACTCGATCTCGGTGGTCGAGAGCCGGTGGCCGGACACGTTCATCACGTCGTCGACCCGGCCGAGCACCCAGATGTCGCCGTCGTCGTCCTTCTTCGCGCCATCCCCGGCGAAGTAGAGGCCCGGCCAGCGCGACCAGTAGGTGTCCTTGAACCGCTGGTCGTCGCCCCACAGGGTGCGCAGCATCGCCGGCCAGGGCTCACGCAGCACCAGGTAGCCGCCGGAGCCGTCGGGCACCGAGTTGGCGTCGTCGTCGACCACGTCGGCGACGATCCCCGGCAGCGGCTTCATCGCCGACCCGGGCTTGCCCGACGTCACGCCCGGCAGCGGGCTGATCATGATCTGACCGGTCTCGGTCTGCCACCACGTGTCGACGACGGGCGCCTTGTCACCACCGATGGTGGAGCGGTACCAGACGTAGGCCTCGGGGTTGATCGGCTCGCCGACCGAGCCGAGCACCCGGATCGAGGTGAGGTCGTACTCCGCGGGGATCTCGTCGCCCCACTTCATGAAGGTCCGGATCGCGGTGGGGGCTGTGTAGAAGATGGTGACGCCGTACTGCTGCACGATCTCCCACCAGCGGCCCTTGTGCGGCGCGTCCGGCGTGCCCTCGTACATCACCTGCGTCGCGCCGTTGGCGAGCGGGCCGTAGACGAGGTAGCTGTGCCCGGTCACCCAGCCGACGTCGGCGGTGCACCAGTAGACGTCGTCGTCCTTGAGGTCGAAGACCGACCAGTGGGTGTAGGCCGTGCCGGTGAGGTAGCCACCGGTGGTGTGCAGGATGCCCTTGGGCTTGCCGGTGGTGCCGGAGGTGTACATGACGTAGAGCGGGTGCTCGCTGTCGTGCATCTCCGCCTCGTGCTCGGTCGACTGCCCGTCGACGGCGTCGTGCCACCACACGTCGAGGTCGTCGTTCCACTCCACGTCCTGGCCGGTACGGCGGACCACGAGGACCTTCTGCACCGGGCTGTCCTCGCCCAGCTTCTCGATCGCCTCGTCGACCGCGGGCTTGAGCGAGGAAGGCGCCCCGCGGCGGTAGCCGCCGTCGGAGGTGATGATCACCTTGGCGTCGCAGTCGGTGACCCGGGAGGCGAGCGCGTCGGAGGAGAAGCCGCCGAAGACCACGGTGTGGATCGCGCCGATCCGGGCGCAGGCGAGCATCGCGATCACCGTCTCGGGCAGCATCGGGAGGTAGATCGCCACCCGGTCGCCCTTCTCCACCCCCAGCTCGGTGAGCGCGTTGGCGGCCTTGGAGACCTCGTCCTTGAGCTCGGCGTAGGTGATGTCGCGGGTGTCGTCGGCCGGCTCGCCGACCCAGTGGATCGCGACCTTGTCGCCGTTGCCGGCGTCGACGTGCCGGTCCACGCAGTTGACCGCGGCGTTGAGCGTGCCGCCGACGAACCACTTGGCGAACGGCGGGTTGGACCAGTCGAGCACCTGGTCCCACTTCCTGCCCCAGTCGAGCCGCTCGGCGGCCTCGGCCCAGAAGGCCTCACGGTCCTCCGACGCGCGGTCGTAGGCGTCCGCCTTCACGTTGGCGCTCTCGGCCAGCTCGGCCGGCGGGTCGAAGCGGCGGGTCTCGTTGGAGAGGTTCGCCAGGGCCTCGGACTTGTTCTCGCTCACGTCATCAACTCCACTCGGGACGGGTGCGCAGGATCACGGGTTTGCGGTTGTTCGACCGTACCGCCGCAAGGTTGGTCCGCGGGAGGTGCGGATCGACCAGCGGTGGGTACGGCGCGACGACTGGGCCGCGCCGTACCCCTCGCCTCAGTGCTTGGCCGCCGCCTCGGCGCCGGCGCCCGTGAGCGCCCGCACCTCCAGCTCGGTGTAGCGCTCCTCGGCCGCGGGCTCCTTGGAGGTGATCGACCCGAGGAAGCCGAGCAGGAAGCCCAGCGGGATCGAGACGATGCCCGGGTTGGCCAGGGGGAACCAGGCGAAGTCGGCGTTCGGGAACAGCGCGGTCTCCGACCCGGAGAAGACCGGTGAGAAGATCACCAGCCCGACCGCCGAGATGAGGCCGCCGTAGATGCTCCACACGGCGCCGCGGGTGTTGAAGCGCCGCCAGAACATGTTGTAGAGGATCGCCGGCAGGTTCGCCGAGGCCGCCACCGCGAAGGCCAGCGCCACGAGGAAGGCGATGTTGAGCGACTGCGCCGGGATCGCCAGCAGGATCGCGACGAGGCCGATCACACCGGCCGCGATCCGGGAGACCTTGAGCTCCTCCTTCTCCGTCGCCTGGCCCTTGCGGATCACCGAGCCGTAGATGTCGTGGGCCACCGACATCGACGAGGTCAGTGTCAGGCCCGCGACCACCGCGAGGATGGTGGCGAACGCGACCGCGGAGATCAGCGCCAGCAGGATCGGCCCACCGAGTGAGTCCGCCCCTCCGCCGACCACCTCGGCGAGCTTGGGCGCCGCCAGGTTGGCCGACGGGTCGGCCTCGGTGGCCAGCTGGTCGGGCTTGAGCAGCGCCGCGGCGCCGAAGCCGAGTACCAGGGTGAAGAGGTAGAACGTGCCGATCAGCCCGATCGCCCACAGCACCGACTTCCGCGCGTCCCGCGAGGTGGGGGTGGTGTAGAAGCGGATCAGGATGTGCGGGAGCCCGGCGGTGCCGAGGACCAGCGCGATCGCCAGCGAGATGAAGTCGATCTTGCTGGTCAGGCTGGCGCCGTACTTCAGCCCCGGCTGGAGGAAGGCCTCGCCGGCGCCGGAGTTGGTGGCCGCGGTGCCGAGCAGGTCGGAGAGGTTGAAGCCGAACTTGGCCAGCACCAGCACCACGATCAGCGCGGAGCCGGTCATCAGCAGCACGGCCTTGATGATCTGGACGTACGTCGTGCCCTTCATCCCACCGACCGTGACGTAGAAGATCATCAGCGCGCCCACGATGAAGATCGTGATGTTCTTGACCGTGCCGCTGTCGATGCCGAGCAGCAGCGCCACCAGGGCGCCCGCGCCGACCATCTGGGCGAGCAGGTAGAAGATCGAGACGGCCACGGTCGAGACGGCCGCGGCGGTGCGGACCGGTCGCTGCCTCATCCGGTAGGCGAGCTGGTCGGCCATCGTGTAGCGGCCGGAGTTGCGCAGCACCTCCGCGACCAGCAGCAGCGCCACCAGCCAGGCGACCAGGAAGCCGATGGAGTAGAGGAACCCGTCGTAGCCCGACAGCGCGATCGCGCCCGAGATGCCGAGGAACGACGCGGCGGACATGTAGTCGCCGCCGATCGCCAGACCGTTCTGGAAGCCGGAGAAGCCGCGTCCGCCGGCGTAGTAGTCGGTGGCGCCGCTGGTCTGCCGGCTGGCCCAGAAGGTGATGCCGACGGTGAGCGCGACGACCGCGAGGAAGAGCCCCGCGGTGAGGCCTTGGCTGAAGTCCATGTCAGTTCCCCTCTCCCTGGCGCCGGCCGGCGACGTACTCCTCGTCGAGCTGGCGGGCCAGCGGGTCGAGCTTCTTGTTCGAGTAGCCGCTGTAGAGGTAGGCGATGAGGAAGGTGGTCACGAACTGCAGCAGCCCGACCACGAGCGCGACGTTGATGTGGCCGACCACCGTGGCGTTCATGAAGCCGGGGGCGAACATCGCGAGGATGACGTAGAGGAAGTACCACGCCATGAAGGCGATGGTCGCGGGGATGACGAACTTGCGGTATCGGGAGCGCAGCTCACCGAACTCGGGCGTCGCCGCCAGCCGGTCGTAGACCGGGTCGTGGCGCGCCGCCTGGTCGTGTGACTCGGACACGTCGGGCACCGTCCTTTCCGGGGGTGTGATGGGCCTCACGGTCGCGCAGCGCCGGGGTGGCGCGGGAGAGGCGCACAGGGGTACGTCGGCCAGCGGCGACGCCCGCTCGCCCAGCGGTCGGTCCCGCGCGACGAGCGGTCGGGCGGGTCACCCGCGGTCGAGCTGCACCCGCTCCGGGGTGTGCAGGCGCACCAGGAAGCGGGTGGCGCCCGCCGGACGCCGCTGCGGGGTGAGCAGGGAGACGCCGACCATGGTCAGGGTGGCCAGCGGGACGCTCCACGCGGCCGGCTGGGTGAGCAGCGTCCCGGTCCACCCGGCGGGGGCGCCGAGGAAGGTGACGAGGACGGCGGCGCCGGTGGTGAGCCCGCCGACCAGCAGGCCGGCGATGGCCCCGGCGTCGGTGAGCCCGGCCCACCAGATGCCCAGCACGATGAGCGGCGCGAAGGTGGAGGCGGCGACCGCGAACGCCAGCCCCACCGCGGTCGCGACCCCCACGTCGGCGGCGAGCTGCCCGAGGGCGAAGGCCACGACCACGCCGACGATGGCCGCCAGGCGGAAGGACTGCACGCCGGTGGCCCAGCGGGCGAACACGTCCTGGGCGAGCACCCCGGACAGAGCGACGGTCAGGCCGGAGGAGGTGGAGAGGAACGCGGCGAACGCGCCGGCCACCAGCAGCGCCGAGAGCAGGTCGCCGCCGACCCCGCCGACCATCCGGCTGGGCAGGTCCAGCACCACGGTGTCGCTGGCCCCGGAGTCGGCGAGGTCGGGTGCGTAGAGGCGCCCCAGGGCGCCGTACACCGGCGGCAGGACGTAGAACATCCCCAGCAGCGCCAGCACCACCAGCGTGGTCCGGCGCGCGGCCCGCCCGTCGGGGTTGGTGTAGAACCGGACCACCACGTGCGGCAGCCCCATGGTGCCGAGGAAGGTGGCGGCGATGAGGGAGTACGTCGCGTAGTAGGACTGCCCGCCCGAGACGATCGGGTTCGCCCACGCCGCCCCACCCACGGTGTCGGCCGGGCTGGTCGCGCCGTCGCCCCACCACACCAGCAGCAGGAAGAACGCCGGCACCAGCAGCGCGGTCAGCTTCAGCCAGAACTGGAAGGCCTGGACGAAGGTGATCGAGCGCATGCCGCCGGCCAGCACGTTGACCAGCACGACCGCCGCGACCACCAGGCCGCCCAGCCGCGGGTCGAGACCGGTGGCCAGCTCGAGCGTGATGCCCGCGGCCTGGAACTGCGGGATGAGGTAGAGCCAGGCGATCGCGACCACCAGCATCGAGGTCAGCTGCCGCACCCGGCGCGAGGCCAGCCGCGCCCCGGCGAAGTCGGGCAGGGTGTAGGCGCCCGACCGGCGTAGCGGCGCGGCCACGAGGAGCAGCAGCACCAGGTAGCCCGCGGTCCAGCCGACCGGGTACCACAGCATCTGGCCGCCGAAGACGAGCACCAGGCCCGCGATGCCGAGGAACGAGCCGGCGGAGAGGTACTCGCCCCCGATCGCCGAGGCGTTGAGGGTCGGGCGGACGGTGCGGGAGGCGACGAAGAAGTCCGAGGTGGTCCGGGAGAACCGCAGCCCCCACGCGCCGATCGCCAGGGTCAGCACCGAGACCACGGCGACGGCGGTGATGCCGGCGGCCTGGTTCACGGGCCCTCGATCACGTCGGCGAACGCGTCCTCGTTGCGCTCGGCCCGGCGGACGAAGAGCACCCCGAGGAGCAGCAGCAGGGGATAGACGCCGAACGCGAGCACCACCCACGCCAGCGGCATCCCCAGCACCCGCACGGCCGCCACGTCGGGGAAGACGCCGAACAGCACCGGCAGGCTGCCGACGGTCAGCACCAGGAGCAGCAGCACCCCGAGCGCCAGCCGCAGCTGGGTGCGCAGCAGGGAGCCGAGGAAGAGCAGCCCGACCTCGGTCTGGGCGTCGATCTCGGTGGCGGCCGACAGGGGAGTACGCCGGCGCGCGCGGTCGCCGGTGCGCGGCGAGGTCACCCGCACCCGCTCCGGCGGCTGCTCGCTCACCGCTCCGCCCCCGGACGGTTGCGCCGGACCAGCAGGTCGCGCAGCTCGCGGGTGTGCCGGCGGCTCACCACCAGCTCCTCCCCGGCGACCAGCACCGTGCAGCGCCCGCCCTCGGTGCGGATCTCCTCCACGTGCGGCAGCGCCACCAGCAGGGAGCGGTGGATCCGGACGAAGCCGGCGTCGTGCCACTCCTGCTCCAGCGCGCTCAGCGGGGTGCGGACCAGGTGGCTGCCGCTGGAGGTGTGCAGCCGGGCGTAGTCGCCCTGCGCCTCCACGTGCGTGACGTCCGCGCGCGAGACGAAGCGGGTCCGGCCGCCGAGCTCCACGGCGATCTGCTCGTCGCCGGAGGCCGCGGGCCGGGCGGCGCCCTCGACCACGCGTCGTACCGCCTCGGCGAGCCGGTCCTCCCGCACCGGCTTGAGCACGTAGTCGACGGCGTTGAGCTCGAAGGCGTCCACCGCGTGCTTCTCGTGCGCGGTGACGAACACGACCGGCGGCGGCTCCTTGAAGCGGGCCAGCACCTGGGCCAGCTCCAGCCCGGTGAGCCCCGGCATCGAGATGTCCAGGAAGACCGCGCCGACCCGCTCCTCGTGCAGCATCCGCAGCGCCTCGGTCGCCGAGTCGGAGGTGAGCACGTCGCCGACCCGCGGGTCGCGGGCGAGGAGGAAGGCGAGCTCGTCCAGGGCGGGCGGCTCGTCGTCGATGACGAGCACCCGCAGGAGGGGCTGGAGGGTCATGCGTGCACTCCGGGGGCGTACTTCGGCACCCGCACCGTGACCTTCGTGCCGGCGCCGGGCGCGGTCTCGACCACCAGACCGTACTCGTCGCCGAAGGTGCGCCGCAGCCGCTCGTCCACGTTCCCCAGCCCGACGGAGTCGCCGTCGGACTCGCCGGCCAGGACGCGGCGTACCCGCTCGGGGTCCTCGCCCTCGCCGTCGTCCTCGATCGCGATGACCGCCTCCTGGTCGCGGTCCTCGGCGACGATGGCGATGTGGCCGCCGTCGGGCCGGCCCTCCAGCCCGTGCTGGACCGCGTTCTCGACCAGCGGCTGCAGGCACAGGAAGGGGATGTGCACCGGCAGCACCTCCGGCGCGACGCGCAGCGTGACCCGGAGTCGGTCGCCGAAGCGGGCCTGCTCCAGCAGCAGGTAGCGCTCGATGCTGCGCAGCTCCTCGGCCAGGGTGGTGAACTCGCCGTGCCGGCGGAAGGAGTAGCGGGTGAAGTCGGCGAACTCCAGCAGCAGCTCCCGCGCCCGGTCGGGGTCGGTGCGGACGAAGCTGGCGATCGCCCCCAGGGAGTTGTAGACGAAGTGCGGGCTGATCTGGGCGCGCAGGGCGCGCAGCTCGGCCTCGACCAGCCGGGTGCGGCTCGCGTCCAACTCCGCCAGCTCCAACTGCCCCGACACCCACTGGGCCACCTCGTCGGTGGCGCGCATCAGCCCGGCTGTGGCGTAGGGGGCGAACGCCTGGAGGGTGCCGAGCACCGTCTCCTCCACGACCAGTGGGGCGACGATCGCCTGGCGCAGCGGGCATCCGGGGTCCTCGCAGGTGAGGGCCCGGGGCGGCAGCATGCCCTCCTGCTCGACCGCCTCGCCGGCGAGGACGGCGGCGGTGGGCGCGTGGTCCCGCTGGCCCAGCCCCTCCCAGGCGAGCACCCCGTTGCGGCCGGTGAGCGCGACGGCGGGCGTCCCCAGCAGGGCGTGCAGGTGCTTGATGCTCCGCTCGGCCGCCGCGCTGGTGAGCCCCTCGCGCAGCGGCGGGCCGGCCAGGTTGGCAGTGTGCAGCGTCCGGAAGGTGGCGCGGTCGGCCTCGGTGCCGAGGTGCGCGCGGCGGGTCCGGGGCCACATAGGGGGCAACCTACCCGCGACCTCGCGAGCGTTGTGCCGCCTCGGCCGCCGGGGGCGTGCACGAACCACCCAGGAAGTCGCGCGGTCGCGGCCGGAGACCGCGCAACCATGCGGGTCGGTGCGGCTGGATCGCACGGATACTCCGTGGTTCGTGCCCGGTCCGGTCGCGCACGGCCCGGCGCGAGCCGCGCGGGGCGGGTCCGCGGAGATCGATCGGCGTGGACCGTCCGGGCGCCGGCTTAGACTGTGGCCATGACCGCAGCCGAGGTGATGGAGCAGGCGCGCAGGCTGTCGCGCGAGGAGCAGCTGCAACTCGCGCACGACCTGTGGGTCGAGGCTGACGGTCCCTACGACGATCCCGCCGAGGTTGACGCGGCGTGGGCGTCCGAGGTCGCGCAGCGGCTCGAGGGCGTGGTCGATGGGACGACCCGGGGGGTCCCCGACAGCGCCGTTCGTCAGCGCTTCGGTTTGTGAACCGGGAGCCGCGCTGGGTTCCCGAGGCCCTCGATGACCTTCAGCATGGCCATGACTGGTACGAAGAGCGGGAGCCTGGGCTGGCACCAGTTGGTCGTCGAGGTGTTCCGGGCCGTTGGGGTCGCGGTCGGTCATCCGCGAGTCCCGAAGCGGTTCGTGCACCCTGAACTACCCGAAGAGCCAGAAGTCCGCCGCATTGGGTTGAGACGGTTCCATGAGTACAGCATCGTCTTCGTGGTGGTCGACGAAACGTTGTGGATCCTTGCAGTCGCACATGCGAAGCGTCAGCCGACGTACTGGACGGCACGCGTCAAGGGTGTGACCTGACCCCGCTCAGCGGAAGTCGATGAGCAGGAACTTGCCGGTGTCGCCGTCGGCGGGGGGTTTCGACGTCATTGACCAGTGGTGGGCGGCTGTTGGGGGTTGGGGGTGGGTCGTGGCTACCCGAAGGCGTACGCCGTCCAGCGGGCGTAGGCATCCTCCAGCGCGGCGCTCGGCACAGGTTCAGAGACCTGCACCTCGCCGCCCGAGGCGAGGCTTGGGCCGCCGGCCAGCAGCACCGCGCCGGCGGCGGCCGCGCTGCGCATCGGCACGTGGTGCACGGGCCGACCCAAGATGTCGGCGAGGAGTTGGCGGACCCGCGGATCCCGGGCACCGCCGCCGACGAGGAGGACGCGTTCGGCCTGTCTCGCCAGCAGCTCCGCGGAGCGGCGGACCAAGAACGCCTGAGCCTCGAGCGCGGCGCGAGCCCGCAACGCGCGAGCGGCGTGCTCCGGGCTCCAACCCGCACCGACGGTGGTCGCCAGGGCGCCGCGCTCGAGAGTCAGGAAGGGGGCGAACAGCACCCCGGCGGCGCCGGCGGGCGCGGCGGTGGCCAACTCCATCAAGCCGTCCCACGGCACCTCGAGCCGCTGTTGCACCCAGTCGAGCGCGAGGCCCGCGTTCTGGGCCGCCACCATCGCGTAGTGCCCGCCGGACACGTCGGCGTACGTGTGTGCGACCGGCCATCCGGAGCCGCCCGGCGGGGCGGCCCCCGGGTCGATCACCTGCGCCCCGGTGCCGAGGTTGACCACGACATCGCCGGGCCGCCACCCGCCGACGGCGCGTTCCAGGGCGAGCAGCGAGACCGGAGTGTCGCCACCGCCGACGTGCACCGGCACGTCCCGCCATGTGCCGGCCATCGCGTCCGACCCGCTCGCGTCGGGGAGCAATCGCGCCGGCACGAGGGCGTCTGCTTCGGCCAGCCACGCCCCGGCGGGGACGTCCCACAGCAGCGTGCCGGAGGCGTCGCTGGGGTCGGTCGGGCCAGCTCCGGGCACCCACTGCTCGCGCAGGTAGTCCTTTGGCAGCGCCACCCGCTCGGCGCGCGCGACGACGTCCGGCTCGTGCTCGGCCAGCCACGAAAGCACCGGCCCCGTCATCCCGGGCGCCCACGGTCCGCCGAGCCGGCCCAGCGCCCGGGGCCCCAGCGCCTGCCACCGCGACATCAGGCTGGCGGCTCGCGCGTCGGGCCACAGCACCGCGGGCTGCAGTGCACGGCCATGCTCGTCGAGCAGCACGGTGCCGTGCATCTGGCCGGTCAGCCCGAGGCCGCGTACCCGGAACCGGCCGGCGAGCTCGTCGACCGCGGCGACCGCGGCGTTCGCCCACGCCTCCGGATCGCCCTCCGCCTGGTCCGGCCGCGGCCGATCGATGGCGAAGGCTGCCTCGCGCTCATCGAGCAGCGCCCCGGCGGCACCGACCGCGAGCACCTTGAGCGAACTGGTGCCGAGGTCGACTCCGAGCCAGGCCTCCGGAGTGGTCATGGATGGCTCAGCCGCGCAGGCGCTCGGCGAGGAATGCGTGGGCGTGCTTGGCGAGGTCGGCGCTGTCGTCCCACAGGTTGCGCCACACGGCCAGCTGGTTCGACAGGGTCGGGTGGACCACGGCGCTACTGAAGCTCTCGAAGACGACCGGCCCGTCGTAGCCGACGTCGCGTAGCGCGCCGCAGAAGGTGTCGAAGTCGATCGACCCGGTGCCGAGGTAGCCGCGGTGGGATTCGCCGATGTGGACGTAGCGCAACCGGCCCGCGTCGTGGGCCTGCTGGACCGGTTCGACGAAGCCGTTCTCCTCGATGTTGGCGTGGTAGGTGTCCAGGTGCACGCCGAGGTCGGCGCCGGTGTCCTCGATCAGCGACAGCATCTCGGCGGTGGTGTTGGCCACGTTGGTCTCGTAGCGGTTGACCACCTCGAGGTTGACGCGCAGGCCGCTGCCGGCGGCCCGCTCAGCGAGCCAGGCCATCGACTCGACGACGTTGTCCCGCGAGCGCGGCGAGAGGGGGCTGGGGTACTTCGCGAGCACCGAATACAGCACACCGCACAGGTCGCTCGCGCCCATGCCCGCAGCGGCATCCACAGCGTTGGCCAGGAGGTCACGACCCCGGGACACCACGGCCGGGTCCTCGCTGGAGACGTCCGCGCTGGGGTCGAGCCCCAGCGAACAGGCGGCCCCGAGGCCGTACTCCTCCAGTAGCGAGCGCGTCATCGCGGCGTCCACCGCCGTCGGGTCCAGCAGCGGCACCTCGATGAGGTCGAATCCGAGGCCCGCCGTCGAGGAGATCGCGTGGCGGGCCGACTCGGGAGTCCAGTCGCCGACCCACACGAGGGCGTGCAGTCCGAGGGGGTTGGTCATCAGGGGGCTTCCTTCACGTCGTCGGGGGTGAGCGGGCTAGAGGGGTGGTGGGTCTCGAGCGGGTCGACGGTGGCGCCGGTGACCAGCGAGACCAGGTCCTGGCCGGTGGTCCCCTCGGTCTCGCGGTATGCGACCGTGGAGCCGGCGCGCATCACGAACACGTCGTCGGCGACTCGAAGCACCTGATCGAAGTTGTGGCTGATCAGAACCAGCCCCAACCCCTGCTCGCGCAGCCCGAGGATCATCTCCTCCACCTTCGCGGTCTCCTGGACGCCGAGGGCTGCGGTGGGCTCGTCGAGGATCACGATGCGCGACCCCCAGCCGGCCGCCCGGGCGAGCGCGACGGCCTGCCGCTGCCCGCCGGAGAGACCGTTGACGCGCGCGTCGACTGAGGGCACGTTGACCGCGAGGGTGCCGACCATGCGCCGGGCCTCCTCGCGCATCGACCGACGCTTGAGCCAGCGCAGCGGACCGCCGCCGACTCCGGTCTCCCGACCCAGGAACAGGTTCTGCCACACGCGCAGCGTGTCGACTAGGGCAAGGTCTTGGTACACCGTCTCGATGCCGGACTTCCGTGCAGCCTGCGGGCCGGAGAAGTGCACCCGGGTGCCGTCGACCTCGATGCTGCCGTCGTCGGGGCGGTGCATGCCGGACAGGCAGCCGACGAAGGTCGACTTGCCGGCGCCGTTGTCACCGATGATCGCGGTCACCCGCCCCGACCGGACGGTGATCCGGCCGTCGCGGAGCGCCTTCACCTGGCCATAGGACTTGCTCAGTCCCTCGGCCTCCAGCAGCACCTGACCGGTTGTGGTCACGGGAGTGTCGGTCTGTGCGGTGGTAGTCATCGGTCGAACCTCGCCAGGAACGCGGCGGCGATGACGACCACGCCCACCGCCAGGGGTTGATAGAACTCGGACAGCCCGAACCGGGTGAGCCCGTTGACCAGGACGGTCAGCAGTAGGGCGCCGGCAACCGGACTGGCGATGGTGGCGCGACCTCCGAAGAGGCTGACTCCGCCCAGGACGACGGCGGCCACCGAGTTCAGCAGGAAGCTGGTGTTGCTCGCCGGCTCCGCGGCACCGACTCGGCCGACCAACAGCACGGCCGCGATGCCGGCGCACAGTCCCGAGATCGCGTACGCCGCGATCTTCATGCCGTCGGTGCGGATGCCGGTGGCCCGCGCGGCGCGGGTGTTGCCGCCGATCGCCAACAGGTGGACGCCGAAGGCGGTGCGGAAGAGCAGCAAGTGGGCCAGCGCCGCCAAGCCGAAGGAGATCAGGACCGCCCAGGTGACCATGCCGAAGCCACCCACGGTCAACTCCAAGAGGAACCGGTCGATGACCTGGGTGGGCTTGCCGTCGGAGAGCACCAGCGCAAGGCCGGAGGCGGCCGACAGCATGCCCAGCTTGACGATGAAGTCGGTGATCCGGCCCTTGGCGATCAGCAGGCCGTTGACCAGGCCGACCGCTGTGCCGGCGAGCAGTGCTACCAGGACGCACACCAGGATCGGCGCTCCCGCGGCGAACGTCTCACCGAGCGCGACCGCGGCCAGGGTCATCGTTGAGGCGACCGAGAGGTCGATGCCCGCCGTACCAACGACCAGCGCCTGCCCGATCACCAACACGATCAGGATCGAGGCCGCCTGCAGCATTCCCGAGACGTTGCCGGTCGACAGGAACCCCGGATCGGCGACGCCGAATCCGACCACGAGCAGCAACAGGGCCAGTGGTGCGGCCAGTTCGGGCCAGGAGATCTGGCCGAGACGCTCGCCCAGGCCGCGCTTGTTCGACGGCGCCGAGGCTGCCGCGATGTCGGTGGAGGTGTTCGTGGTGCTCATCTGACTGATCCCGTCCCGGAGGTCACTGCAGCGGGTTGTCGAACGGCTGGAAGGGGGCCGGGAACTTGGCGATCGCCTGATCGGCGTTCTGCTGGGTCACCACCGCGGTCGGGGAGACCACCTCCGCGGGCAGGTCCTCGCCGGCCATCGCCTTCTCGCAGGCCTGGATGCCGAGCTGGCCGATGGCGTAGGGGTACTGCGCCACCGTCGCGTGCAGGGTGCCAGCCTTCACAGCCTGGAGGGCGTTCTCGGTGCCGTCGACGCTGATCACCGTGACCTCGCCGATCTTCCCCGCGTTCTTCACGGCCTGGACGATGCCCAGACCCATGTCGTCGTTCGCCGCGAAGAAGCCCTTGATGTCGGGGTTCTTGTCCATGATCGCGCTCGCCGCGGTGAGCGCCTTCTGCCGCTCCCAGTCCGCAGCCGTGGTCTGGATGACGTCGAGCTTGCCCTCGACCGCCTTGGTGAACCCGTCGACTCGGGCGCCGCTGGTCACGTCACCGGCGATGCCGCCGATGACCGCGACCTTGCCCTGGTCGACGGCCTTGACCATCTCTGCGCCGGCCTTGCTGCCGGCGTCGGTGTTGTCCGTGCCGATGTAGGTGTCCAACTCCAGGCCGGCCTCCTTTGCGGCGTCAGCGTCGACCGGGGAGTCGATGTTGACGATCGGAACGTCCTGGGCGGCGACCCGGGCCAGTCCCTGCACCAGGTTGGTGCCCGAGATCGGGTTGACGACGAAGCAGCCGAAGTCCTGACCGGCGAGGGCGACCAGCTTGTCCGCCTGACCCGTGGTGTCGGTGATCGACTGAGCCGCCTGCACGGTGGCCCGCACGCCGCTGGTCTTGGCCTGGTCCTTGATGCCGTCCTCCATGGCCTGGAAGAAGGGGTTGTCCAGTCCCTTGATCACCGCGGCGACGTTCTTGTTGTCGCCCGAGCCGGAGCCGGTGTCGTTCGATCCGCAGCCGGAGAGGATGAGCGCGCTGGTGGCGGCGAGGACGCCGCAGGCGCGGAGAGTGTGCAGAGACTGGTTCATGTATGGGCTCCTTTATGTCTTGAACTGGACAATAAAGGGCGGTGTGATGTTCGTCAACAGACAAATCTGATTGAATACGTGGACAGTGATCGACCGCTGGAAGGACAGACGATGGCGACCCGGGTGAGACCTGCGGCTCTGGATGAGCCGGAGATCGCCGCGACGCTCGCACTGTTCCAGCACGGTCAGGAGCTGACTCGCCTCGAGGTCGCCGAGCGCACCGGATGGGCACGGGTCACCGTCACCTCCCGGATCGAGCGGCTGTTGGCCGATGGCCTGCTCGAGGCCTACGAAGACCGCAGCGCCGGCCGTGGCCGGCCGGCCACCCGCTACCGCCTCGCGAACAGGGTCGGCGGCCTACTGGTCGCCGACGTCGGAGCCAGCGGCATGCTGCTCGCTCGGTGCGACCTCGCCGGCGCCGTGCTGAACACACACTGGGCCCCCAGTGTGATCGGCAACGGCCCCGAGGCGATCCTGCGGATCGTCCGCAACGGATGGAAGGGACTCCTGCGCGACGCGGACACCGCCCCGCCGTGGGGTGTCGCGATCGGCCTTCCCGGTCCCGTAGAGCACCCGGCCGGCCGCGTCGTCGACCCGCCGATCATGACCGGCTGGGACGGCTACGACGTCAGCGGGACGCTGGCGGGCTGGTACGGCACCGCCGCGCTCGTCGAGAACGACGCCAACGCCCTGGCCATCGGCGAGGCGGCGGTCGCCTCGGAGGCCGGGGAGCGACTCCAAGACCTGCTGGTCGTCAAGGTCGGCACCGGCGTCGGCATGGGCATCATCAGCGGTGGCCGAGTGCTGCGCGGTGCGGCGGGCGCGGCCGGTGACCTCGGCCACACTCAGATCGACCGCGTGCACGGTGACGAGCAGCCGTTGTGCCACTGCGGCAAATCTGGCTGCGTGGAGGCATACGCAGGCGGCTGGGCGCTGGTGCGCGACGCCCAGGCGCGCGGCCTGGACGTCGGCGACCTGGACGGGTTCCTACGGTTGCTTGCCGCAGGCGACCCGATCGCCCGCGCGTTGACCATCCGCGCCGGTCGGGTCGTCGGCAATGCGATCGCCACGGCGGTGTCCCTGCTCAACCCGCAGCAGGTCATCCTCGGCGGCCGGGTCGGGTTGGCCGGGGACCACCTCGTCGCCGGGGTGCGCGAGCGGGTCTACGCCAGGTCCCTGCCATTGGCCACCCGCAACCTGCGGATCGGGACCAGCACGCTCGGCCGTCACGCGGGCGTCCGCGGTCTCGCCGCCGAACTCGGCCGGAAGGTGCTGTTCGCCGCCGCTGGAACGTAGTCAGACCACAGCCATCCCCTCACGGTGCTTCACGAGGTCAGCCTGCTCGACTGCAGCACGCGGGCCAGAGGGGCTAGTACGCGCGGCCGGCGCGAGATGCGGGGGCGCGCGGGGCGGGTCTGCGGCCTCGCGCGCGTTGTGGCGCCTCAGCCGCCGGGGCCGTGCACAAACCACTCAGGAAGTCGCGCGGTCGCGGCCGGAGACCGCGCAGCGGCGTGGGTCGGTGCCGTCGGGTCGCCCGGATACTCCGTGGTTCGTGCTCGGCAAGGTCGCGCACGACCGGCGAGGTCCGGGTCAGCGGAAGTCGATGAGCAGGAACTCGCCGGTGTCGCCGTCGGCGGGCGGCGGGGTGGGGCCGTCCTCGTCGTCGGCGGGGGTCTCGACGTCCTCGTTCGCGGGGCGGTCGGCCGTGGCGGAGCGGGAGCGGGGGCGGACGTCGGAGACCTTCGCCCGGAAGCAGTGGGCCTGATAGGGCAGCTGCATGCCGTCCATGCCGCGGCCGTACTCGGCGTAGAACGCGCTGACCTCGGCCAGCTTCGCCTCGCGATCCTCCTCCGACAGGCTGGCGATGTTGGAGCGGGAGCGGGCCAGGTCGACGATGCTCACCCGGTCGATGGTCTGCCAGAACGCGAACTTCTCGTCCTCGACGAAACCGAACAGGTCGGAGTGCACGACGGCATCGGCGGAGTTGTCCTGGTCCTGCTCGCCGAGCACCTTCCCGAGGCGGCGCACCCACGGGATCCGCTCGTCGCGCTCGTTCCAGACCAGCGCGATGTGGCCGCCCGGCTTGAGCACCCGGGCGATCTCCGGGAGAGCGGCCTCGGGGTCGAACCAGTGGAAGGACTGGGCCGCGACGACGACGTCGACCGACCGGTCCGGAGCGGGGATCGCCTCGGCGGTCGCGATGGAGGTCCGCACGCCGGGCAGCCGCTCCTGCAGCACCCGCAGCATCTCCGGGTCGGGGTCCATGGGGTGCACGTCGTGGCCCTGCTCGACCAGCACGCGGGTCAGCTTCCCGGTGCCGGCGCCCAGCTCGATCACCGTGCGCGCGTCCCCGCCCATCAGCCACGCGGCAGCCTTCGCGGGGTAGTCCGGGCGCGCGTGGTCGTAGGCCGCGGCCACCGAGCCGAACGAGCGGGCGGGGGAGGAGTCGTTGCTGGTCATGACGCGGCCAGTCTGTCAGACCCGGCGGCGTCCGGGCCTGCGAGCCCGGCGTCTATCGTCCTCACCGTGCCCACCCCGACCGATCCGCTCGCCCCGCTGCTGTCCCTGGAGGGCGTGCCGAGCGCCTACGCCGCCGCGCGCGACGGCATCGACGTCCTGCTCCGGGACCGCGGGCTGCGGCGTACGTCGCCGGACCTGACCGCCGAGTCCCTGCTCCTCGGCGCGCACGCGAGCGCCGTCCTCGAGGGGTCCGCCTCGACCCTGGACGAGGTGCGCGCGGGGGAGGGCGACGAGATCGCCCGGGACGCCGTACGCCTCTCCACGCAGGCGCTCTCCGTCGCGCCGCTGCTGTCGAGCGCGCCGCTGCAGGCGTTCGCCCGGCTGCACGCGCTGGCTGCCACGGGCTCTGTGGAGGAGGCGCGCCTGGGCCGGCCGCGCGACCCGGAGTCGGCCGCGCGCCTCCGGCAGATCGCCGACCTGCTGCTGGGGCAGACGAGGGCGCCGGCCCTGCTGGTCGCCGCCATCGTGCACGCCGACCTGGCGACGGCCGCGCCGTTCGCCTCGCACAACGGGCTGGTGGCCCGGGCCGCGGAGCGGGCGGTGCTGGTCGCGCGGGGCGTGGACGAGAAGTCGCTGACCGTGCCGGAGGCGGGGCACCTGGCCTTCCGCGGGGCGTATGAGTCGAACCTGCGGGGGTACCGCGACGGCGGTCAGGCTGGGCTGCACGCGTGGCTGCTCTATGCGCCCGAGGCGTTCACCAAGGGCGCCGAGGCGAGCCCGCTGCGGTAGCACTCGTCCGTCGGGCCCGGACATGCGAGCGGCACCCGGCTCGGGCCAGGTGCCGCCGCTGACACGTGAGACCGATGGCTACCAGGCGTGCAAGGTGTCGAACTGCTGCCCCGGGAGCATCCCGGAGGTCAGCGCCCTGACAAAGGGTGGTTTGCCGCGTGGGTACCCGGCTCACGTGTTGTCCTTGTGGAGTTCTTCCTCATGTGTACGCCGCCGGGTCGCGGCATACAACCACCTCGGGGTCTTGACTTTTCCGCCCGGCGTCAACCGAGCCGGCGCCGTCGCGCCTGGCTCCAGAGCACCCCGGCGGCGGTCACCGCGCCGGTCACCGCGAGCGCGGCGAGCGTCGGCCCGGGCGGGGGCAGGGCCCGGGAGCGCAGGCCGACGGGGCGGGTGAAGACCAGCACCGGCCACCCCTGCTCCTCGGCCAGGCGGCGCAGCTCCTTGTCGGGGTTGACCGCGTGCGGATGCCCGACGATGCCGAGCATGTGCTGGTCGGTGATCGAGTCGGAGTAGGCGAAGGACCGCGCCAGGTCGTAGCCCTCCTCCGCGGCCAGCGCCTCGATCGCCCGCGCCTTCTCCTCGGCGAAGGCGTAGTAGGCGATGCCGCCGGTGTAGTGCCCGTCCTCGATCTCCAGCTCGCTGGCGATCACCCGGTCCGCGCCCAGCATCCGCCCGATCGGCTCCACCACGTCGCTGCCGGACGCCGACACCACGATCACGTCCCGCCCGGCGAGCCGGTGCTCCTCGATCAGGTCGACGGCCTCGTCGTATACGATCGGGTCGACGATGTTGTGCAGCGTGTCCGCGACGATCTCCCGCACCGTCGCGACGTCCCAGCCCTCGACGAGCTGCGACATGAACTGCCGCATCTTCTCCACCTGGTCGTGGTCGGCGCCGCCGACGAGGAAGACGAACTGGGCGTACGCCGAACGCAGCATGGCGCCGCGCGAGATGAGCCCACCCGCCTGGAACGGTCGGGTGAACGCCAGGGAGCTCGACTTGGCGATGATCGTCTTGTCGAGGTCGAAGAACGCCGCCGTCCTCGCCATGCTCCCAGTCTAGGGAGGCCACCCCTACGATCCGTGGATGGAGCGCGCGGAGGTCGTCGTGGCGGGCGCCGGCTGCCTGGGCGCGAGCGCCGCCTACCGCCTCGCGCAGGCCGGGGTCGACGTACTCCTCCTGGACCGTGGCGAGCCCGGGGCGGGGTCCACGATCAAGGCCGCCGGCGGCGTGCGCGCACAGTTCTCCGACGAGGTGAACATCGCGCTGGCCGCCCGCAGCCTCGCGCAGTTCGGTCGGTTCGAGGCCGAGCTGGGACAGGCGATCGACCTGCACACGGTGGGCTACCTGTTCCTGTTGTCCACCGGGCAGGACGTCGCGGACTTCGAGCGCGCCGTGGAGCGGCAGAACGCGCTGGGCGTGCCGAGTCGGATGCTGTCGGTGGAGGAGGCGGTCGCGCTGTCGCCGTACGTCGTCGGCGACGGGCTGCTCGCTGCCGCGTTCCACGCCGGCGACGGTCACTGCGACCCCGCCTCGGTGGTCGCGGGCTATCTGCGGGCCGCGCGGGCGCTGGGCGCGCGGGTGCGCACCGGGACGCCGGTCACCGGGATGCAGCGGGTGGGGGAGCGGGTCACGGCCGTCGAGACCGCCGAGGGCCCGGTCGCCTGCGACGGCGTCGTGGTCGCTGCCGGCGCCTGGTCGCGCGGGGTCGGCGCGCACGCCGGGGTGGACCTGCCGGTCACGCCGCTGCGGCGGCAGATCCTGGTCACCGAGCAGGTGCCGGGCAAGGTGCGCGGCGCGCCGATGACCATCGACCACGCCACCTCCTTCTACTTCCACGACGAGGGCGACGCGCTGCTGGTCGGGATGTCGGACCCGGAGGAGGAGCCGGGCTTCGACGTACGCCGGCACGACCGCTGGCTGCCCCGGCTCGCCGCGGCGATCGAGCGGCGCACCCCCGCGCTCGCCGGCGTCGGCATCCGCACGGGGTGGGCGGGGCTGTACGAGATGACGCCGGACCACAACGGGCTGGTCGGCCGGAGCGGCAACGTCGTCTACGCCACCGGCTTCTCCGGGCACGGCTTCCTGATGGCGCCGGCGGTGGGAGAGGTCGTGCGCGACCTGTGGCTGCGGCAGGATGCCGTCGTGGACGTCTCGACCCTGGCCGCCGACCGCGACTTCGGCGCGGCCCCGGTCGTCGAGCGGCACATCGTCTGACCCGTCGCCCCGGAGGTGCTCATGTCCGAGACCCAGCCCGCGTCCCTGCCCGCGCTCGGCAAGCTCGCCGACCGGGCGCGCAGCGCCCTGGACGCCTGCGGTGCGGTGGTGCCCGCCGGCGAGCACCCGGTGCTCTCGCCGGTCAACGGGGAGGAGCTGGCGCGGATCGCCTGGGCGTCTCCGGCCGATGTGGAGGCCGCGGTCGCGCGCGCCCACGAGGCCTTCCTGCGGTGGCGGCTGGTGCCGGGGCCGCAGCGCGGCGCGCTGGTGAAGAGGTACGCCGACCTGCTGGTCGAGCACAAGGAGGAGCTCGGCACCCTGGTCAGCCTGGAGGTCGGGAAGATCACCTCCGAGGCGCTCGGGGAGATCCAGGAGATGATCGACATCTGCGACTTCGCCGTCGGGCTCTCGCGGCAGCTCTATGGCCGGACCATGACGTCGGAGCGGCCGGGCCACCGGCTGGCCGAGACCTGGCATCCGCTCGGAGTCGTGGGCGTGATCTCCGCCTTCAACTTCCCCGCGGCCGTCTGGTCGTGGAACACCGCGCTGGCGCTGGTCTGCGGCGACGCGGTGGTGTGGAAGCCGTCGGAGGCCGCCCCGCTCACCGCGCTCGCCTGCGCCGCCCTGCTCGACCGGGCGGTGGCCGAGGCGGGTGCCCCCGCCGCGCTCTCCCAGGTGGTCCTCGGCGCGCGAGCGACCGGCGAGGCGCTGGTGGACGACCCGCGGGTCGCGCTGCTCTCGGCCACCGGGTCGACCCGGATGGGCCGCGAGGTCGGGCCGCGGGTGGCCGCCCGCTTCGGCCGCTGCCTGCTCGAGCTCGGCGGCAACAACGCGGCCGTGGTCGCGCCGAGCGCCGACCTGGACCTCGCGGTCCGCGGCATCGTCTTCGCCGCCGCGGGCACCGCCGGGCAGCGGTGCACCACGATGCGACGGGTGATCGTGCACTCCTCGCGGGCCGACGAGCTGTGCGAGCGCTTGGCCGAGGCCTACGGCCGGCTGCCGATCGGCGACCCCACCGCGGCGGGGACGCTCGTCGGTCCGCTCATCGACGCGCGCGCGTGCGCGTCGTACTCCTCCGCGCTGGAGCAGGCCGCCACCGAGGGCGGCGCGCTGCTGGCGGGCGGGGAGCGGGTGCTGGCCGACCAGGCGGAGGAGGCGTACTACGTCCAGCCGGCCGTCGTGCGGATGCCCGGCCAGACGCCGGTGGTGGAGCGGGAGACCTTCGCGCCGATCCTCTACGTGCTGCCCTACGACAGCTTCGAGGAGGCGGTGGCGCTCAACAACGCGGTGCCGCAGGGGCTCTCCTCCGCGGTGTTCACCGCCGACCAGGCCGAGGCCGAGCGGTTCCTGGCCGCCGACGGCTCCGACTGCGGGATCGCGAACGTCAACATCGGCACCTCCGGCGCCGAGATCGGCGGTGCCTTCGGCGGGGAGAAGGAGACCGGCGGCGGCCGCGAGTCCGGCTCGGACGCGTGGAAGGCCTACATGCGGCGGGCCACCACGACGGTCAACTATTCCGGTGAGCTGCCGCTCGCGCAGGGGGTCGACTTCAGCGTGTGAGAGGGCGGGCGGTCACGAGTGCCTGTGGAGAACTCGCCACAGCGGCCGGTTCTCCACAGATTGCGATCGCGTGCCCACAGAACGGTCGTGGCGGGGAATCGTCGTCCCATGACCGCTCTGCTCGTGACCCGTGACCAGACCCTGATCGACGCCGTGATGCGCCTCGCCGCGGCCGCCGGCACGACCCCGCGCGTCGAGGGCAGCGCCACCGGTGCGCTGGAGCCGTGGACCCGCGCGCGGCTGGTGCTGGTCGGCCTGGACATGGCCGACGAGGTGGCCCGGGTGCGGCCACAGCGCCGGGCGGGGGTGTACGTCGTCGCCGGCGGCCCGGTGCCCGACCTGGCCTTCCGCACCGCGCTGGACCTCGGCGCCGAGGGGCTGCTCGAGGCGGCCCGGGCCGAGGAGTGGCTGGTGGAGCGGCTGGCCGACCTCGACACCGGCGTCGCGGGCCGGCTGGTCGGTGTGGTCGGCGGGAGCGGCGGTGCCGGGGCGAGCACGTTCGCCTGCGCGCTGGCCCGGGTGGCGGCCCACGACGCTCCCTCGCTCCTGGTCGACGCCGACCCGATGGGGCCGGGGCTGGACCGGATCCTGGGCACCGAGGACGTGACCGGGGTGCGGTGGCACGAGCTGGAGCAGCCCACCGGTCGGCTCGGCGGCGCCGCGCTGCGCGACGCCGTACCCCGCAGGGAGGGGTTGGGCGTGCTGACGTGGTACCCCGGACCCCAGGGCAGCCTCCAGGCGTTCGCCCTGCGCGAGGTGCTCTCGGCGGGGCTGCGTGGTCACGAGCTGGTGGTGGTCGACCTGCCGCGCCGGGGTGATCCGCTCACCGCCGAGGTGGCCAGCCGCTGCGATCTGCTCGTGGTCGTCGCCCGGCCGACGGTGGTGGGCGTCGCCGCGGCGGCCCGGGTGCTGGCGGGGATGGGGAGCCCGGCCAGGTCCGGCGTCGTGGTGCGCGGCACCGGCGTGGACGAGCGGGAGATCGGCGCCGCGGTCGGGGCGCGGGTGCTCGCGACCATGGGCGACCACCGCGGCCTGGCCGAGGCCGTCGACCTGGGGCTGGGGCCGCTGCGGTCGCGCCGGGGTCCGCTGCACCGGGCGGCGTGTGTGGTGCTGGACGAGCTCACCGCGGTCGCGGAGGCCGCGTGACCACCGATGTCGACCCCGGCCTCGTGGGCCTGGTCCGGGACCGCCTGGCGCGGGAGCCGGGCGAGCTCACCGCGCACCGGGTGGCGGCCGCCCTGCGCGAGGCCGGCCGCCCGGTGGGCGACGCCACCGTGCTCGCGGTGCACGAGCGACTGCGACGCGACGTGGTCGGCGCCGGGCCGCTCGAGCCGCTGCTGCGCGCGCCCGGGACGACCGACGTGCTCGTCAACGGCTGCAGGGAGGTGTGGGTCGACCGCGGCTCCGGGCTCGAGCTGACCGGGGTGACCTTCCCCGACGAGGAGGCCGTACGCCGCCTCGCGCAGCGGCTCGTGGCCGGCGGAGGACGACGCCTGGACGATGCGTCCCCGTGCGCCGACGTACGCCTCGCCGACGGCACCCGCTGCCATGCCGTGCTCGCGCCGCTGGCCCGGCCCGGCACGCTGCTCTCGCTGCGAGTGCCGCGGGCGCGGGCGTTCAGCCTGGCAGAGCTCGTGGATGCCGGGAGCCTCTCGCCCGTCGCCGGCCGGCTGGTGCGACGGATCGTGGAGCGACGGCTCGCCTTCCTGGTGACCGGCGGCACCGGGTCGGGCAAGACCACCCTGCTGTCCGCGTTGCTCTCCCTCGTCCCGCCCCAGGAGCGGATGGTGCTGGTCGAGGACGCGAGCGAGCTGCGGCCCGACCACCCGCACGTGGTGGCGTTGGAGGCGCGGCCGGCGAACGCGGAGGGCGCGGGTGCGGTGCCGCTGACCGTGCTGGTCCGGCAGGCCATGCGGATGCGACCGGACCGGCTGGTGGTCGGTGAGGTCCGCGGTGCCGAGGTCACCGACCTGCTGGCGGCGATGAACACCGGTCACGAGGGCGGGTGCGGCACCGTGCATGCCAACTCGGCCGGCGACCTGCCGGCGCGGATCGAGGCGCTCGCCCTGGCTGCCGGGCTCGACCGGGCCGCCGCCCACAGCCAGCTGGCGGCGGCGGTGGACGCGGTGTTGCACGTGCGCCGGGCACCGGACGGCCGCCGCTATCTCTCCCAGGTGGGCGTCCTGGTCCCCGGGGCCGACGGCCTGGCGCGGGTCGAGCCGGCGGTGCTGCTCGACCCGGACGGCGGGATCGAGGAGGGGCCCGGAGCGGAGCGGCTCCAGCATCGGCTGGAGCAAGCATGAGCCCGGCCCTCGTCGCCGGTCTCGCGGCGGGAGCGGCCGTGCTCCTCGCCCGGCCGCTCCGCCCTCGGCTCGGGCCGCTGGCTCGCTGGTCACCGGTGGTCCTGGTCGTGGCGGTCGCTGCTCCGGGAGCATGGCTCGCCCTCCGGACCGGGCTCCTGGTCCCCGGCCTGCTGCTGGCGGTCGGGGCGGTGGGCGCCCAGCGCTGGTGGGCCGTCCGACGACGACGACAGGCGGCCGAGGCGGTCACCGGGCAGGTCTCGCGGGCCTGCGAGGGGCTGGCCGCGGATCTCGGGGCGGGGCTCGAGCCTGGTACGGCGCTCGGCCGGACGGCCCGGGAGTGGCCGCTGCTCGGCCCGGTGCTCGCCGCCCACGGGCTCGGCGGCTCCGTGCCGGACGCGATGCGGGCCGCTGCGAGCACGCCGGGCGCCGGGGACCTTCGTGTCGTGGCCGCCGCCTGGGACGTCGGCCGGGACAGCGGGCCCGGTCTAGCGGCGGCGCTGGACCGAGTGGCGGCGAGTCTGCGCGCGGATCGGGCCACCGCCCGCGTGGTCGCCGCCGAGCTGGCCTCGGCCCGGGCGACCGCCCGGCTGCTGGCGGTCCTGCCGCTCGCGGTGCTGCTCATGGGGTCGGGCGCGGGCGGGGATCCCTGGGCGTTCCTGCTCCGCACACCGCCGGGCTGGGCATGCCTGGGCCTGGGGCTGCTCCTCCTCACCGGGGGACTGGTCTGGATCGAGTCGCTGGCGGCCCGGGTGACCCGATGACCGCCTACCTCTGCGCGCTCGCGGCCGGGCTCGCGGTGGCGCTGCTCCTGCCCGCGCGACCCTCGCCGGTATCCGGCGGCCCGGCCGTCCCCGGGCCCGCCCCCGGAGACCCGTCGCCCGCCGAGAGCGCGCTGCGACGATGGCGGCTGCCGCTGTCGGTCCTGGCCGGCTCGGCAGCGCTGGTCGTCGCCGACGGGTGGCTCGCACTGGTCGGCGCGGTCCTCGTCGGGGTCGTGGCGTGGCGGGTGCTCTCGCGCAGCGAGCCGGGGGAGCATGCGGCCGAGCGGGAGCGGGCCGCCAGGGACCTGCCCTACCTCGTCCTGCTGCTGGCGGCGGGGCTGCGGGCGGGCGCCGCGCCGGCACCGGCCCTGGCGCGGGCCTGCGCCGCGCTTCCCGGACCGGCGGCCGAGCGCCTGCGTCCCTCGGCCGCCCGGCTGGCGGTGGGAGCGGCGCCGGTGGAGGTGTGGTGGGAGATGGCGGCCGACCCCGTGCTCGGCCCCCTCGGCTCCGCGCTGAGCCGCTCCGCGGAGAGCGGCGCCTCGGTCGTGGAGGCGGTGGAGCGGCTCGCCGACGACCTGGCCGCCGAGGGGCGTGCCGGTGTGGAGGACCGCGCCCGCACGGTCGGCGTGCGGGCCGCCGTACCCCTCGGGCTGTGCCTGCTCCCCGCCTTCCTGCTCCTGGGCATCGTACCGCTCGTCGCGGCGCTCGCCGACGGGCTGATGCGGCGATGACGGGCCACCTCGCGTCCACAGCCCTGCCGCGCAGGCGGGTTCTCCACAGGCCGGGAACATCCGGTGGCCGAGGCCCGGCTGCTCGCCGACGCTGGTCCCGGACGAGCGCAGCCGCATCCGGCGGCCGCGCGGAGACGGAGGAACCATGACCGACCTTCACCACCCGGAGCGGGACGACGCGGGGATCACCACAGCGGAGTACGCCGTCGGGACGGCCGCGGGTGCCGGGCTCGCCGGCCTGCTCTACGTGATGCTCAGCGGCGGCTTCGGCAAGAAGCTGCTGACCACCCTGTTCGACCACGTGCTCGGGCTGCTGGGCATCGGATGAGCGTGCGAGCGGCCGGCCGGGACGACCGGGGTGCGGTGACGGCCGAGCTGGCACTCGGGACGCCGCTGCTGGTCGCGGTGACCGTCGTCCTGGCCTGGCTGCTCGCCGTCGGCGTGGCCCAGGTCCGCGTGCAGGACGCGGCCCGGGAGACCGCCCGGGCCGCGGCACGCGGTGACGACGCCGGGGCCGCCGTCGCGGTGGGCCGCCGCGTGGCTCCCGCCGGCAGCTCCATCTCGCTGCGGTCGTCGAGGGAGCGAGTCGTGGCCACGGTGGTCGCGCCGATGCCGGGACCCGACATCCTGCTGCGGCTCCCGGGGGTCAGGCTGCGTGCCGAGGCGGTGGCGTTGGCGGAGGAGTCGCCGTGAGGCGGCCGACGGACGACCGTGGCTCCGGCACCGTCCTGGTCGTCGTGCATGCGAGCGTGCTGATGGTGCTCGGCGTGGCACTGGCCGCCGTCGCGGCGCTGGTGCACCAGCACCGGGTCGCCCAGGCGGCCGCGGACCTGGCGGCTCTGGCCGGGGCTCGCTCGGTGGCCGACGGGACCGACGGCTGTGGTCCGGCCGGCACGATCGCGCGGGCCAACCGGGCGCGGCTCACCGGGTGCAGGGTGGTCGGCCACGACGTACGCGTCACCGTCCGGGTGCCACCGCCCGCCTGGCCGCCCTGGCTGCCCGAGCTGTCGGCCGAGGCGCGTGCCGGGCCGGCGTGACGCTCGGTGAGAGCCGGGGGCGGCGGGTCAGGCCGGCGGCTGGGTGCCCGTGGTGCCGGGCTGGTCGTGCCGACGCTCGGCCTCCTCGCGCTCGAGGACGTCGTTGCGGCGGTTCGCGTCGCGCAGCTCCTTGCGCCGGGCGAGCCCGCGCTTGGTGCCCCACTTCAGGATGCTGTAGCCGAAGATCAGCAGCGCGCCGGAGACGACGCCGAAGAGGAAGAGCGTCACCGGGGTGATGTCGATGCCGAGCAGCTGCAGCGAGGTCCCGTCCACGTCGGTGACGAAGACGCCGGCGAGGATTCCCAGGACACCCAGGACGATGAAGACAAGGCCGAGAGCAACCATGGGGGGAGGATAACCCCGACACCGGGCGACCGGCGTCGCCGGAGGGCTCGGTCAGCCGGCGTGTCGGAGGAGCACGTCGAGGAGGGCGAGCGCCTGCTCCTTGTCGAGCGGGTTGTTCTGGTTGCCGCACTTGGGCGACTGGACGCACGAGGGGCAGCCCTCGGCGCAGCCGCACGAGGCGATGGTGTCCCGGGTCGCGGAGAGCCAGGAGTACGCCGAGTGGAAGCCGCGCTCGGCGAAGCCCGCGCCGCCGGGGTGGCCGTCGTAGACGAACACGGTGAGCTGTCCGGTGTCCGGGTGCAGGGCCGTCGACACTCCGCCGATGTCCCACCGGTCGCAGGTCGCCACCAGGGGCAGCAGCCCGATCGAGCAGTGCTCGGCGGCGTGCGCGGCACCCGGGCGGTCCCGGGCGGGCAGCTTCTCCAGCAGATGCTCGGGGACGGTCCACCACACGGCGGTCGTGCTTAACGTCCGGGCGGGGAGGTCGAGGGGCTCCTCGGAGATCACCTCGCCCGAGGGCTGGCGGCGCTTGAGGAACGACACCACCTGATGGGTGACCTCGACGGTGCCGAGCGAGAGCCGGCAGTCGCCCCACCTCTCGTGGTCGGTCTCGCGGACGATGCCGATCTCGGTGGTCTCGCGGGCGGTCGTGGACCAGGGCACGTCGGTGCGGGCGATGGTGGCGACGTGCTCCTCGAGATCGAGCTCGTGCACCAGCCAGGCCTCGCCCTGGTGGATGTAGACGGCGCCGGTGTGCGCCTCGGCGTGGGCGCGGGCACAGTCGACCAGCCCGACGACGCGGCCGGTGTCCGCCTCGACCAGCTGGACGGTCGCGCCGCTGCCGGAGCGGATGTCGGCGAGGTCGCTGGCCCGGCGCGCGTCGGTCCAGAACCAGCCGTGCGGCCGGCGCCGCAGCAGGCCGGCGGCGGTGAGCGCGTCGACGGCCTCCCGGGCCCGGTCGCCGAAGAGCGGCAGGTCGGCCTCGGTCAGCGGGACCTCCTGCGCGGCCGCACACAGGTGCGGCCCCAGGACGTGCGGGTTGTCCGGGTCGAACACCGACGCCTCGACCGGCCGGCCCAGCAGCGCGTCGGGATGGTGGACCAGGTAGGTGTCCAGCGGGTCGTCCCGGGCGACCAGCACCCCGAGCGCGTCCTGGGCGCCACGGCCGGCCCGGCCCAGCTGCTGCCAGAGCGCCGCCCGGGTGCCGGGGAACCCGGCCATCACCACCGCGTCCAGGCCGCTGACGTCGATGCCGAGCTCGAGCGCGTTCGTGGCGGCCAGGCCGGTGAGCGCACCGGAGCGGAGCCGCTGCTCCAGGGCCCGCCGCTCCTCGGGGAGGTAGCCGCCGCGGTAGGCCGCCACCTGGCCGGTCAGCTCGGGCGAGACCTCCGCCAGCGCCGACGAGGCGGCCGTCGCGACCTGTTCGACGCCGCGCCGGGAACGGACGAAGACCAGGCTGCGCACGCCCTCCAGCACCAGGTCGGTGAGCAGGTCGGCGGCCTCGGCCGCGGCGCCGCGGCGCACGGGGGCGCCGTTCTCCCCGCGGAAGGAGGCGAACGGCGGCTCCCACAGGCCCAGGGTGACCCGCCCCCGCGGCGAGGTGTCGTCGGTGACCGGGTGCACGGGCAGCCCGGTCAGGCGCCGGGCGGCGACCTCCGGCTCGGCGACCGTGGCGGAGGCGAGGACGAAGGTCGGGGAGGCGCCGTACCTCGCGGCGACCCGGCGCAACCGCCGCAGCACCTGGGCGACGTGGGCGCCGAAGATGCCGCGGTAGTGGTGGCACTCGTCGACCACCACATAGGACAGCGCGCCCCAGAAGCGGGTCCACGCCTCGTGGCCGGGCAGCAGCGAGCGGTGCAGCATGTCGGGGTTGGTGAGGACGTACTCCCCGTGGTCGCGGGTCCACTGCCGCGCCTCCGGGGGAGTGTCGCCGTCGTGGGTCGCCACCCGCAGGTCGAGACCGAGGCCGCGCAGCGCCGCCTCCTGGTCGTGCGCGAGCGCCTTGGTCGGCGCGATGTAGAGCACCGTCGCGCCGCGCTGGCCCCGGGGGCCGCGCGCCGTCAGGGCGCGGGTCACCGCGGGCAGCTGGTAGGCCAGCGACTTGCCCGACGCGGTCCCGGTCGCCAGCACGACGTGCTCGCCCCGGTGCGCCCGCTCGGCGGCGTCGACCTGATGCGCCCACGGCTGCTCGATGCCGCGGGCGGCCAGGGCGCCGCGCAGGTCAGCGGGCACCCAGTCCGGCCAGGAGGAGTACGTCGGCAGCCGGGGCGGCAGCTCCTCGACGTGCGTGAGCCGCTCCGCCCGCCCGGGCGCGGCGGTCAGCCTGCCGAGCAGGTCGCGCTCGGAGCGCTGCTCGGCGTCCCCGAGCGTCGGTGCGGTGCTCACCCCTCGAGTGTGTCACCGGGCGCCGACACCGCCCGGCGTCCACCCGGCAGCCGGGTCAGCAACCAGGTCGCGACCAGCGCGAGCAGCAGGAGGGCGACGAGGTAGCCGACCACCCCTGGCCACGCCCCGTGCTGGTAGGCCACGCCGCCCGCCGTACCGCCCAGGCTGCTGCCGGCGTAGTAGCAGAACAGGTAGAGCGCCGACGCCTGCGCCGCGGCGGGCCCGGCCCGCTCGTTCAGCCAGCCGCTCGCCGCGGAGTGCGCACCGAAGAATCCCATCGTGTAGAGCACCAGCGCGACGAGGACGAGGGCGAGCGGCTCGGCGAGGGAGAGCAACGCGGAGGCCAGCGCGAGCAGCGCGGCCAGGGCCAGCACCCGCAGACGTCCGATCCGGTCCCCGAGTGCGCCGGCGACCGGGGAGCTCACGGTGCCGGCGAGGTAGGCGAGGAAGACCAGGCCGACCAGGCCGTGGGACAGGGAGTACGGCGGCTCCAGGAGCCGGTAGCCGAGGTAGTTGTACATCGTCACGAACGCCGCCATCAGCCAGAAGCTGACCGCGCAGGCGCGACGTACTCCCGGGTCCGTCAACAGCCGGGCGGCGCCGGCCAGTCGCTCCATGAGCGTCGCCCGCTCGGTCGACTCCTGGCGCGGCGTGGGAATGAGCAGGCGGAACCCGACGAGGGCGAGGAGGCAGGCGACTCCCACCACGGCCATCGCGGTCCGCCAGCCCGCGAGCTCCGCCGACCATCCGGCGAGCAGCCGACCGGACAGGCCGCCCGCGGTGTTCCCGGCGATCAGCAGGCCCATCGCATGCCCCAGCGATCGGCCCTCGACCTCCTGCGTGAGGTGGCCCATCGCCAGCGCGGGGACGCCGGCCATGGCCAGGCCCTGGAGGGCGCGGAGCGCCAGCAGCACCTCGAACGACGGGGCCAGCGGGGTGAGCAGGGCGATCGCCGCGGTCGCCGAGAGCGACACCGTCATGACGCGGCGGCGGCCCCACTGCTCGGCGATGGCGCTCACCGGGATGATGGCCAGGGCGAGGGTGCCGGTCGCCGCGGAGAGAGCCAGGCTCGAGGTTGCCGGCGAGACGTGGAAAGTGTGGGAGAACAGCGGCAGCAGCGCCTGCACCGAGTAGAGCACCATGAACGTCCCGGCTCCGGCGAGCCACAGGGCAGTGGTCAGGCGGCGGTACTCGCGGGTGCCGGCGGCATACCCGCGGACTGCGGGAGCCGGCCCCGGCCCGGGGATCGGGTCGCCCATGACCTCGACGCTAGACGGCGCGTCAGGAGCGCCGTACCCCACCCCGACGGATGGACCTGTGCCACCTTCCTGCGCGGGCACGAACGAAGTGGTTTCATACGGGGGTGGACCTGACCCTGACGACCCGGCAGCACGGGGACAGGACCGTCGTGACGATCGGCGGCGAGATCGACGTCTACACCGCGCCCCTGCTCCGCGACGCGATCTCCGACCTGGTCGCGCAGGGCTCCCACGACATCGTCATCGACCTGACCGGCGTCGGCTTCCTCGACTCCACCGGCCTCGGCGTCCTCGTCGGTGGCCTGAAGAAGGTACGCGCCCACGACGGCACGCTGGAGCTGGTCTGCGACCAGGAGCGGCTGCTCAAGATCTTCCGGATCACCGGGCTGGCCAAGGTGTTCGTCATCCACGAGAGCCTCGACGCGGTCTCCTGACCCGCCCTCGCCGGTACGGCGGCGCTCCGCGTCCGGGACACGCCGTGTCCTTCGTCACATGCGTCCTCCGCGGGGGTGCCGGGGTGCCGTAGCATCCGGCGCGTCAGATGCGACCTGCATCACACCTTCGGAGGAGACCACATGACCGGGATCGTCCCCGCTGTCGTGGAGCTCTCCGGCGCCAACCAGATCCTGGTCATCCTCGTCGCCGTCATCGCGCTCGCCGCGCTCGGCATGGCGGCGATGTTCCGGAACGAGGTCATGCGCGCCGGTGAGGGCACCGACAACATGAAGAACATCGCCCAGGCCGTGCAGGAGGGGGCGGACGCCTACCTCAAACGGCAGTTCCGCACCCTCGGGATCTTCGCGGCGGTGGCCTTCGTGGTGCTGCTGGCCCTGCCGGCCGACGACCTGGTGGTCCGGATCGGCCGCTCCATCGCGTTCCTCGTGGGCGCCGGCTTCTCCGCCGCGATCGGCTACCTCGGCATGAGCCTGGCCGTGCGGGCCAACCTGCGGGTCGCCGCGGCCGCCGAGCGCGAGGGCCGCAACCCCGCGATGACCATCGGGTTCCGCACCGGCGCCTTCGTCGGCATGGCCACGGTCGGCCTGGGCCTGCTGGGCGCCTCGCTGGTGGTGCTCATCTTCCGCGACAGCGCCGCGCAGGTGCTGGAGGGCTTCGGCTTCGGTGCGGCCCTGCTGGCGATGTTCATGCGGGTCGGCGGCGGCATCTTCACCAAGGCCGCCGACGTGGGCGCCGACCTGGTCGGCAAGGTCGAGAACAACATCCCCGAGGACGACCCGCGCAACGCCGCGACCATCGCCGACAACGTCGGCGACAACGTGGGCGACTGCGCCGGCATGGCCGCCGACCTGTTCGAGTCCTACGCCGTGACCCTGGTCGCCGCCCTGATCCTCGGCTCCCAGGCCTTCGGCGACAAGGGCCTGGTCTTCCCGCTGCTGATCCCCGCGATCGGCGCGCTGACGGCCGTGCTGGGCATCTACATCACCAAGCCCCGGACGGGCGAGAACGGGCTCACCACGATCAACCGGGCCTTCTACATCTCCGCCGCCGTCGGCGCGATCGGCTCGGTCATCGTCGCCTTCACGTTCCTGCCCGGCTCGTTCGCCGACTTCTCCAACGCCGCCCCCGACGTCATGGAGGCGGCCGGCGACCCCCGGGTCATCGCCTCGCTCGCCGTGGTCATCGGCATCGTGATGGCCGCGGCCATCCTGGCGCTCACCGGATACTTCACCGGCACCGAGTTCACCCCCGTCCGCGACGTCGGCAAGACCTCGCTGACCGGCGCGGCCACGGTGATCCTCTCCGGCCTCTCGGTCGGCTTCGAGTCGGCGGTCTACACCACCCTGGTGATCGGCGGCGCGGTCTTCGGTGCCTTCCTGCTCGGCGGCGCCACGCTGACCGTCTCGCTCTTCGCCGTCGCCCTGGCCGGCTGCGGCCTGCTGACCAC